>CAJTZC010000043.1 GCA_910583745.1 uncultured Bacilli bacterium | reverse complement strand
GAGAATCGAGAGTGCCAATGGTATTCAACAAAGTCGATTTTCCCGACCCATTTTCACCCATTAATAAGACGAACCCCGTGTCGGGCAATTCCATTGTTATATCATCTAATGCTTTCTTTTCTCCAAAATGTTTTGATACATGATTGATTTGTATCATGTCGTCACCTCTTTCAAATTATATTGAATCGACCTTTATTAAATCATAAGGACCTATTTTTTTGATTTTTTTAAACGATGTCAGCGCAATGAGAATACTTATGATTATAGCTAATATAAAGATTATGAGTAGCAAAGTAGCATGAATCGGCAAAATATTAACTTTAAATTGCAATATATAAGCGATTTTTAGATTAAAAACCGTTTTTAATAAATAGAAGATGAAAACTGATATCGGATAAGATAGTATTATGAGTAACAAAATCTCTATGATAAATGAATTTAAAATGTTATGCGTCTTTATTCCTAGCGATTTTAATACTGCAATATCTTTTTTATGTGTATTCACACTATTAAAAATGTAGTTCAGTAAATACATAAATGTCAAAATTATAAATAGAAATGAAATGACTAAACATGTAATGGACACTATGTTACAGAGTATTTCTATACTTTCGAATTTTAGACTATAATTGGTTTTTAAAATGTATTTTATATCCTCTTTAATAATGGGAAAGGAAGAAAGAATCGATTTAACATTTAATGCTTCCGTATTTGCTATTACTTTCGCATCTCTAATCGTTTTGGTGAGAAATGGGTTGAATATTTTTTCGTTCAGATAAATATTTCCATCATTGGAGACACCTTTAATTATTAAAGTACTATTTTCTGAAACTTGACTTCCTTTTTTCTTTATAACAAGCTGAAGGGGATGGCCTATGTAGTCCTCAGGACTTAAATTCAACGTAGATAATACATTTTCGCTGATAACGATTTCGGACTCGTCTAAATCTTCTAAATGAGTCCCGCCCATTAAATCTATTGGCATGTTTTTCGTTTCTAAATAGTTTGTAATATCCTGAACTGTTGAGTTGTTGTTTAAGAGAAAACTGTATCTATAGTTTAAACCTCTTTTTCCAGTCGAAAACAAATCGTAGAAGTCATCCAAGACATACACACTATCTCCTAGATTTTTAATCGTTTCTGCAAAAAGGTCATAGAGATTGTTTTTTTCTTTTGTCTTTTTTAGTTTCTCAAATTTTTCAAGTCGAAGTTCTTTGATTCCCGCTATTTTTACTTCTATTTCTCCTAGTTCGACCGTGACATCGTCCTCGACGATTTCTTCATACGATTTTGGGCGATATTCTTCTCCATTCGATAGTACAATTCCATATTTTATGATTTGATCTGCTATGTAAGAATTGATTACTATTTCATTTGTTTTTGCTGGTTTGTGGCCATGTTCTATTTCTTTTAAGGCGTCTACCGTATAAAATGTTAAACTGTCTATTTTTGTAGCAAAGTAGTTTTCTGAGTTTTGATATGATTGATATCGTATATCGAAAGATATGTCTTCATGATTGATGTTGACTTTCTTTCCAGTATAAAGCTGGTTTTTAAATATATTATTTTTATTTAACACTGCAATATCTTTCTCATTAAAATCATCGTTCTCTAAGGCAAAGTCGTTTTCATATTTTTCGAATTTTTGAAAGACGACGAGATGGTCGTTTTCCAAATGCATCGTGTCGGCATGCATGTCTA
>CAJTZC010000042.1 GCA_910583745.1 uncultured Bacilli bacterium | reverse complement strand
TCGCTCCAGTGATCAATCTGAAAGCTGAATACTTAAGTCAATTAAGAGGAGCAGGAACAGCGACAGATCCGTACCGAATCGGGTAATCGAAGATTGACCGAGAGGAAAAACGCCAAAAAAAGAGAAGAGAGTTTAAGGAATACGAAAGTATTCCTTAAACCGACTTTTCCACAGTTTTTAAGAAAGTTCGTATTGCAAAACATCGCACATTGTGCTATTATTTATACAGACACAAGCGGTGTTTTTATTTTGGAGGGAATTAAAATGGCTAAAGAAACTGTAAAAGTTGATAATGGATTAGAAGAAATAAAACTAGTCAAAAATGATAAGCTTAATAGTAAAAAAGAGAAAAGAAAAGAAAAGGAACAAAAACCTAAAGATAAAAAGAAAAAAACTAAAGAAAAAGAAGGCTTCTTTGAAGGCGTAAAAAACGAAATGAAATTAGTAACTTGGCCAACAAAAAAGAACGTTTTCAAATATTCGTTCGCAGCAGTTTTAATGGTAGTATTTATGGCAGCGTTCTTTTTAGGAATATCTGCACTATTCGACTTACTATATGCACTTGTACAAGGATGGATTGGATAATATGGAAAAACTTTGGTATGTAGTAAACACTTACAGCGGACATGAATCAAAAGTAAAAGAGAAACTCGAAGCGCGTGCAGAATCTATGGGCTTCCAAGATTTTATCTTTCGAGTCATCGTTCCTGAGACGACAGAATACGAAACGTTAAAAGATGGTAGCAAAAAAGAGAAAAAGAAAAAAATGTTCCCAGGTTACATTCTCGTTGAAATGATTATGACAGATGAAGCATGGTACATCGTTCGTAATACACCAGGAGTAACAGGATTCATTGGTTCTAGTGGTAAAGGAGCAAAACCTACCCCATTGTTACCACAAGAAATTGATAAAGTTCTTGCAAACATGGGTATGACAAGACTCGACACAGATAAAGAGTTAGAAGTTGGAACAAAAGTTAAGATTATAGAAGGTCCATTCACTGGTATGTATGGTGCAATAGACTCAATAGATAAAGACAATGCTAGACTCAATGTCTTAATAGATTTATTTGGTCAAGAGACACCGGTCGAAGTTGAAATGTTCCAAGTTTCTATAGAAAATTAAGATTGATATTTTAAAAAAGATATCAGTCTTTTTTGTTTTCGTACTCATAATATAAGTACCAAAATGTTTGCTTTTTTAAGAGTCGCATGCTAACATTTTATATATAAGATAGTCCCCTAGGACAACTGAGTTAATCCTGTATTTTCTTTTCACAAAAATGCGAAATTTGTCGAATTTTACAGTTCTTTAACAAAAGATTTTAGAAAGAAGGAATTTTTGTGAACAAAACGAATAATTCAAAAAAAATAATCTCCTTGGTGATATTATGCACTTCAATCGTAGCGTTGAGTATATCTTTAACCTATGCATATTTTATGGCTACGGCCACAGAAAAAGTAAATGAAGTGTTTAAGATTACGACAGGCGATTTAGCTTTATCGTTTAGAGACAACGACGAGACAGTAGAGAATACGGAGATGTCATGGAATCTCGGGGACAGTATCGAAAAAGAATTAGTCATCGAGAACACGGGGACGAGAGATGGATATGCAAAGATAAGCTGGGATAACCTAATTAATACATACTTGGCAGAATCTTTAACATATACACTAGAAGAGAAAAGCGATGACTCAGGAGCAGTATGGAAATTAGTTGAGACTGAAAGTGCAAATGTGCCGAGAAGCGAAAGTGCATCGACCCAGATTTTAGCAGACCATTTGTATATTCCAGCAGGGCACACATACACATATAGAGTAAGAATCACATTCGAAGATTTACCAGATATAGACCAAACGGCAGACTTGAATGCAAAGTTTATAACAAAGTTCACATTAACTGAAAGCACAAAGAAACAGACGACAGAAGATAAACTGGCAGACTTAAACCTAAAG
>CAJTZC010000041.1 GCA_910583745.1 uncultured Bacilli bacterium | reverse complement strand
CACGAAAAAACGAGCACATTTGCAACTGTGTTCGTCTTTTATACATTAATGGAGCGGGTGAGGGGAATCGAACCCCCGTAATCAGCTTGGAAGGCTGGAGCTCTACCATTAAACTACACCCGCATAAATCAAGTAGACAATATAAATTATAGCCTACTTTTTTTAAAATTGCAAGTTTTTTTGACTAAAAATCATGCCTATATACTATTTTATGCTTTAACCAACGAAAGTGATACCTTATTTTTATTTTCTAACACTTCGAGGACATAGCAATCCACCACATCGCCTGCACTCACGACATCGTTAGGATTCTTAACAAAATTTTCACTCATCTTACTGATATGAACAAACCCATCATCGTGTAGACCGATGTCGATAAAAGCACCAAAAGACGTAACATTGCGCACTGTCCCAGATAACTTCATACCAGGCTTCAAATCCTTAATATCCAAAACATCGCTTCTAAATACAGGCGCATTCACATCGTCACGCATATCCTTACCAGGATGCTTGAGCTCCTCTAATATATCCGCAACTGTATATTCATCAGCACCTATCCTGTGAGCTAAATCCTTTGCTTTCGCTTTTCCCAATTCTTCATTGAATTCTGTCTTACCAAAATCTGCGATATCGAGCCCTAATTCCTTCAAAATACCATAAACGACTTCATAACTCTCCGGATGAATTCTAGTCCTATCCAAAGGATCTATACCATCTGGAATCCTCAAAAATCCGATAGCCTGCTCATAAGCCTTATCCTTAAGACCAGCTTTCTTAAGCTCGTCACGACTTTCAATCTTATGAATCGCTTTATAAGCCATTATTTTATTTATAATAGCCTTTGTCAACCCTGAGACATACTCTAACAGATTAGGACTTGCAGTATTAACATTGACGCCGACTTCATTTACTACTTTCATAACGGTAAAGTCCAATGCACTCGAAAGCTCCTTCTGATTTACATCGTGCTGGTACTCGCCCACTCCTATGGATTTAGGGTCGATTTTTATCAATTCACTCAGTGGGTCTTGCAATCTTCTGCCAATCGATATAGCGCTTCGCTTTTCCACAGTCAAGTCAGGGAATTCCTTGATAGCTTCCTTACTCGCAGAATACACACTTGCTCCGGCTTCACTAACGACCGTATATTTCACATTTGTACCCTTAATGACATCCGCGACAAACTCCTGAGACTCTCTGCTCGCCGTTCCATTACCGATGGCAATCAAATCGATGCGATACTTTTCGATTAACTCCAAAATCTTCTTTTTTGAACCCTCATAATCCTTTTTAGGCTCCGTCGGATAGATGACCTCGATAGCTAAAACATTGCCGTTTTCATCCAAAGCAGCCAATTTACAACCCGTTCTAAAAGCTGGGTCGAAACCTAATACGCGAGAACCCTTAATCGGTGATGTCATGAGCATGTTCTCCAAATTGGTACTGAAAGTCTTGATTGCTGTCTCCTCACTCGCTTCAGTCAAATCGCTCCGAATGAGACGTTCAATACTAGGAAGCATCAATCTCTTGAGCGAATCCTTTAAAGCTTCCTCGACATAGGGGACGACGAAAGATGTATCATTTTTGACGATTTTACCCTTCAAGTAACCGAATATCTCATCTTTGTCATACTCCAATTTGACAGTGAGCACCTTTTCCTTTTCACCCCTATTTATCGCAAGAACTCTATAATTCTTGATATATTTAATCTTATCGGAAAACTCATAATACATTTCATACACAGACATCTCATCAGCCGCGTCCTTTTTCTTCTTCGTGACAATAGAACCCGTATTAAAGATATAGTTCTTCGTAGAATTCTTATAATACGTGTTATTCGCTATCCACTCGCTGATGATGTACTGCGCATTCTCGAGAGCGACGTCCTCAGGCATGTCGTACTTACTCGTCAAATCGTGAATATCGCCTCGAGTAGGAAAACTCATGATAATTTTAGCAAGAGGTTCCAATCCCATCTCAATGGCTAAACTGGCTTTGGTCTTCTTTCCCTCTTTAAAAGGTTTATAAATTTCGTCGACTTCGACCAATTTAGTTGCTTCCATAATCGCTTTTCTGACATCTTCTGTCAAAAGCCCTTTTTCATCGATTAGCTTTATCGTATTTTCCTTTTTTTCCAAAAGATTAATCTGGTAAGTATACGCATCGCTGATATTCTTTATTTCCGTTTCATCTAAATTGCCCGTTCTCTCTTTTCTATAACGGGCTATAAACGGAATAGTAGCTCCTTCCTCTAAAAGCTGTAAAACCGCTTCGATTTGGCTAACTTTTATTCCTAGCTCTTTAGCTTGAGCTTCTATTATTTCTTTATTCATCACTATTTTCACTCCATCATAATTATATAATTTTTTCCAGTTTCACTCAAGTCAAAATTCTCTTTTTACCAAAGTTGTGTTAAACAAAATGACTGAAAAAAGCAAAAGTATGATATAATATAAATG
>CAJTZC010000040.1 GCA_910583745.1 uncultured Bacilli bacterium | reverse complement strand
CCCATAAAAAAAGGGATTGCTCCATTTTTCGTTCTTAAAACTGTCAAACTCCCGCTTTCACACGAACTCTCGTGCTATCATCCTTGGCTTAAAAATCTTTTCCAATCGAGCTTCAAAGACATCGAAGAAAACCTCGTTTCCCATATAAGAAAAATCTCTCTAAACCCCACATATAAAATGAACTAGTTTCTACTTGTCGAACGGAGTCGACCGATTTTGAAAATTTTTCTAAAAACCGATTTTGAAAATTTTTCTAAAAACTTCTTGACTATATGAGTAATTTAGTTATATAATTAAGGAGCAATGCCTGATTAGCTCAGTCGGTAGAGCGCACGGCTGTTAACCGTTAGGTCGCAGGTTCGAGTCCCGCATCAGGCGCCATTTGCAAATTAAGCAAACTCAAGTAAATAAAGAGTTTGCTTTTATTTTCTTTTTAAAACTGTCAACCTCTCGAGTAGGGGATTTTTTATGTATAATTGTACGTAAAAAAGCGCTGATCTCCAATCATATCTGCAACATGTAACGTTTTTTAAAATCTATTCCTCATACCTTTCCTCTGAAAATGATTTATCGCTTGACTGACATTTTCAAAAACTTATTTCAAGATTGTCAAACGAACATTGAAAAAAGAGTTTTAAAGTGATAAAATCATAATAGAATAGGGGTGATAAATAATGAACAAAAAAGGCTTTACCATCGTCGAAATCTTAGCAGTTTTAGTCATTCTCTCATTGATTTTTCTAGTCGTCACTCCCATAGTGAGTTCCTCAAGCCAAAAAGCGCGTGAAAAGACGTTTCAAACCAAAATTGCAACTCTAGAAGCGATGACGACGACATATGGTCAAGATAATTATGGGTTAATCGTAGCAAAATCGAATACAATTCCATGCACGTACTCTGAAAGTGGTACAGACCAGTTTTGCAAAATTAAACTCAAAAGTTTAATCCCCGATTATATCGTCCCAGATAACGAAGACGGTCCAATCCAAATCGAAGACCCGAGAAATAAAGAACTCTCTTTGGACGATTGTACGATGACGATAAAAATCGACAAAAAGGCGAGAAAAGTGACTACGACATTCGATGAAAACGAATGCAACAAGTAAAGTGCTACATAAAAGTGCAACATAAAAGCACTTTTTTCTTGAAAAAAAACAATAATTTTAGTATTATACCAAACAAAAACAAAAAAGGGCGGGAACCATATGGAAGAATTTAAAAAGAAATCTTTATTAGAACTAAGAAAAATGGCAATTGATGAACTTTGCAGATACCACAAAGAATTGAGACTATATGAGTTTAATCAAGGTAAACAATTGAGAGGAATAGCAATCAGAAGATACATAAGTAAACTGTGTGTCGCTATCGTAAAAATTGATAGACTACTCAAACACGAAACTATCGACATTATAGGAAATAAAAGTTATCCTACGAAACGAAGCAAGATTTTCGCTTTTACTCACTGTGGAGGAAACGACATCGAAAGAGTATTCGAAGCTATAAAATGTCCAGCATACTTGTTTTTAGGTGACCCAGGTGAAGTATACAGAAATGAATTGGGATTGCTCTTATTCGCGAATGGTGTCATTTATCTGGAAACTAGAGACAAAGTGGATAGAAAAATAGCCTATTTGAGCGCTATAGAAGTACTATCGAAAAGAGGCAACCTTCTAATTTTTCCAGAGGGTGCTTGGAATACAACCACGAATCTGCCAGTGATGGACTTATTCGATGGTACCTCTAAAATGGGAATCGAAACAGGTTCTGTCATCATCCCTGGTGCTATAGAACAATATGGAAACGAATTCAAAATAAATATCGGTAGCAACATCGATACATTATACGAGAAAGACCCTAAAGATTTATCTAACCGTTTAAGAGATGAATTAGCTTCATTGCGATATGAAATTTTTAGCAGTGTTCCAAAATATGAGAATATTCCGATGAAAAATCAAGCTATATGGGAGGGCGTTTCAGTTCTTGAACAAGAAGAAATTTTTAGACAAAGAGAAGAGGAATTCGGGCAATCGATTGTCGACAGATGCGATTTAGATTATACTTTAAAGGACGTTTATGAAACTAAGTATCATAAAAATGTGACAACAGCTGACAAACTCATTGCAGAAATCCAAAGAACGATACAAGAAAATCATTCAAAAGAAGTGACTGCAAAAAGAATTTCTTTAAAATAATATTGCGATTAAAAAAACGAAATGTTATAATACCTGTGAAAGTAGAGAGTGGTTGTATGGAGACTTTATTTCTACCCATCGCGGGTTTTTTAATTGCATTGCTGCTAGTAATATTGTTTTATAGCAAAAAAAGAATCAAAAACGAAGAAACGACGATTTATTCTTCTATGTTAATAACGAATTTAATATTCTCGATGCTCGCGATTATAATATACGTATACGCCAAAACAGTCGGTAATGAATTAATCATAAGTGTAATTCAAAAAATATACCTATTATTGATGTTATATATAGTACTCAACATAGCCCTATATAATATTTCGTTATTGAGACTATCGTCAAAGGTAAAGATTACGATTCATAATTTTTTATACTTATCCTATACAATTTTCAGTTTGCTAACACTTTTGACTCCATTAAATGTCATAAATGAAGGTAATGTATTAGACGGAAACGGTTTATCCATAAATATACTATTGATAGACAACTATATATAAGTCAAGTAGTTTCTAACAAATTTAATGAAAAAGTTTGAA
>CAJTZC010000039.1 GCA_910583745.1 uncultured Bacilli bacterium | reverse complement strand
GAGAAGAGGGAGTTTAAGGAATACGAAGGTATTCCTTAAACCGACTTTTCCACAGATTATTCCGTTTCATATCGCAAGGATAGGCCTTAACAAAGGCTTATTTTTTATTGCATCGAAGTCTGTTTCGACAATTTAAAATAGAGAGGAAACTTTAAAAAAACATAAATAATATCTACTTTTGTCGATTCGGTTTTAATCCCTTTAGAAAAGACCATATTAGGAGTAGATAGTATAAGAGTCCTTGTCGAAATTTGACATAACCCATATATTATGGTATAGTATTGCACGTTCGGTCTTAATAGGAGGTTAGAACAGAAATGAAAAATACTATGGCTAAAAGAGCCATGAAAAATATGGTATTATCTGCAATCGTATTGATACCATTACAAATCAATACAGGAATTTTACCTGAAGGGAATATCGGTTTTACAAGCGAAAACAATACAAAAACGCTTGCGATGGAAGAAGTTCCCCCCTCGGCTTCGCCGAGAGTAGTTTTATTAGATTTAGAAGGTAAATACTATAGTGTCGAAAGCTTTCTCGAAGAAAAGAGAGATACAATCGAATTCATGAGTAAGACGTTCGGCATAGATTCAAAATATATATTTGAAGATTTAGTTAAAATCAATGATAAGTATATATATGAAAAAACCAATATAGGTAAATTAGTAGATAAGAATGGAAGAAGCAAAAGCTTTAAAACTTTTGAAGAAGGATTGATTGAGTATCTTTACGATTTCGCTTCTAAAAATTCCAAACTTGTCTCAAATAAAATCGTTCCATACACTGGTAGCGCTGATTATATAGAAGACTTGATAAAGTACTTCACGGATATTTATGATAATGTAGACTACCTTACCGCTGTATCGATAGGTGCGGCTGAAAGCGGATATTATAAAGTGAAATACATGTTGAATGTCAACAATGTATATGGTGGAATGAGTAAAAATGGGTTGATTAAACACAAGAATATCGAATACGGTGTTCTCAGTTATATCAGATTGCTATCTAAAAATTACTATGGAAAAGGTTTAACGACACTGGAGTCCATTGGACGCATCTATTGTCCTATATTCAATGCGTCGGGACAGAAAGTGGCAAGGCCGCACTGGATAAACCTCGTCAATGCTGCAAAAGCAAAATATAAAGATTCATACGAAGTAATAACGGTAGCGAATCTAATCGATGATTAAGTCTTGATTACTTAATCATTTTTTTAGTATAATAAAGATATAAACTAGAAAGAGTGAATTTTATGATAAAGTACCTGAAAGACATTAGTGTCCAAGAAAAGAAAGTAATATTGCGAGTAGATTACAACGTTCCTATAGAAAATGGTAAAATTACTAATACAAAAAAAATTGACGATTCTTTTGAAACGTTAAATTATTTGGTAAAAGAGGGAGCCAAAATAATCATATTGAGCCATTTTGGCAGAGTGAAATCTGAGGAAGACAAAGAAGCCAATTCTCTAAAACCGGTTTTTGACTATATGAAAGGTCTCGGCAGATACGACATTTTATACTCCAGCGTAGCAATGGGTACGATGTTAGATAATATGGCAAGAGCACTCGAGCCTGGACAGATGATTTTGGTAGAGAATACGAGATACTTGGATTTACAAGGCAATCTCGAGAGCGACTGCGATGCACAACTCGCGACATACTGGGCAGGTTTAGCCGATATATATATAGACGATGCTTTTGGAAGCATGCATAGAAACCACGCGAGCATTACAGGAATACCGAAGTACCTTCCGAGTGTCGCAGGGTTTTTAGTAGAAAAAGAAATCAGCAATCTGCAACCTTTAATACAAAATCCTACTCGTCCATTCGTCGTCGTCATGGGTGGAGCCAAATTAGACGATAAAATTGAATTGATATACAGTTTAGCCGAGACAGCCGATCATATACTCTTAGGAGGAGGAATTGCCAATACTTTTCTGAAAGCGGCAGGATACGACGTGGGTTCGAGTTTGGTAAGCGACGAAGCTGTACGAAATGCAAAGGCAATCATGCAAGAATTCCCAGATAAAATCATTCTTCCTAAAGACATGATTACTTCTCCATCCTATGAAGAGAAGTACGAACTCAAGAAACTAGACGAAATCGTCATCGACGACGTCATTGGAGATATAGGAAGCGAAGCAATACAGAACTTTAAGCGCATAATTGAAAGCGCCAACACGATATTTATAAATGGAACTGTCGGTATGTATGAGCAGAAACCTTTCTCAAACGGGACACAAGAAATACTGAACATCGTCTCGAATACAAAGGCAAAGAAAATTGTCGGCGGAGGAGACGCAGGGACGGCAACAAAAAAATACGGATACGAAGAGAAGATGGATTTTATTTCCACAGGTGGAGGTTCTACTTTAACATTCATTGCTAACCATACCCTTCCAGGAATCGATGCCTTAAAAATAAACATCGACAAATTAGAGACGCTCGATTGATATTTACATTCCAGAAAATAGAAAGGAAAGAAGACTGTTAATTTGGTCTTTTTTTTGTTATAATGTTTCATGAAGAGACGAGAGTGTATAAATGAGAAAAATAAAAGAAGGAGACAAATTGCAGATACATTGTTATAAACATGACGGCACATTGCACAGGACGTGTGACGAGGCGACAGTTTTGGAAATAACAGATAAATCATTGGTTTGTGCAAACTATAAAACCGAAATCATCGAGAAGGGGGGTGTGAGATACCATACAAAAGAACCTGCCATTCTCATATTCTATAAAGACGAATGGTTTAATATAATCGGTCAAATGAAAGAAAAGGGACTTTTTTACTATTGCAATCTAGCTAGTCCGTATATAATAGACGATGGTCTCATAAAATATATTGATTACGATTTAGACTTGAGAGTGTTCCCCGATGGGTCTTTTAAAGTTTTAGACCGTAACGAATATAGGTTTCATAAAAAAAAGATGAATTATGGAACAGATTTAGAAAAAGTAATCGACTACGAATTGCAAAAATTGATAAACATGAAAAAGAATAATATTGGTGTTTTTAGTGAAGATATGATCGAACATTATTATGATTTGTATGAAAAAATGAGGTTGAAAAAGTACTAAAAAACCCCTTTTTAACGTCAATTTATCGAAAATTGCAAAAAAATTAAAAAAATTTCAAAAAAAGTGTTGACTTTAATATGTCGAAATGATATATTACTTGTGCACGAAGGGAAAGAAGCAAAAACAAACCTTCTGCAAATGATCTTTGAAAACTGAGTAAAATGTCAAAATTAATTAATTGAGTAGCTAAGATTAAACTTAATAATTAACTTAAATTATATAAAGTTATTTTTTATTGAGAGTTTGATCCTGGCTCAGGATTAACGCTTGCGGCATGCCTAAGACATGCAAGTCGAACGAGAAGGCCCACTGACGTAGATTGAAGTTGGAGTGCTTGCACAAAAATGGATTTCTACTGATTTGGATTTTCCTTCTAGTGGCAAACGGGTGAGTAACACGTGGGTTACCTACCTTTAAGTTGGGGATATCATCTGGAAACGGATAGTAATACCGAATGTGATCTACGGATTAAAGAAGCCTTTAAAGCTTCGCTTAAAGATGGGCCTGCGGTGCATTAGCTAGTTGGTGAGACAATAGCCCACCAAGGCAACGATGCATAGCCGAACTGAGAGGTTGATCGGCCACACTGGGACTGAGACACGGCCCAGACTCCTACGGGAGACAGCAGTTAGGAATATTCGTCAATGGGGGAAACCCTGAACGAGCAATGCCGCGTGAACGATGAAGGCCCTCCGGGTTGTAAAGTTCTGTTGTTTGGAAAGAACATCGTGTGTAGGAAATGATACACGACTGACGGTACCATTCAAGAAAGCCACGGCTAACTACGTGCCAGCAGCCGCGGTAATACGTAGGTGGCGAGCGTTATCCGGATTTATTGGGCGTAAAGCGT
>CAJTZC010000038.1 GCA_910583745.1 uncultured Bacilli bacterium | reverse complement strand
AAACAGGGACTTAGGGAGTTTTTTCTCTTTAAAAAGTGTCAAAGATGGGATTATATAACTAAATTACTCATATAGTCAAGAAGTTTTTAGAAAAATTTTCAAAATCGGTTTTTAGAAAAATTTTCAAAATCGGTCGACTCCGTTCGACAAGTAGAAACTAGTTCATTTTATATGTGGGGTTTAGAGAGATTTTTCTTATATGGGAAACGAGGTTTTCTTCGATGTCTTTGAAGCTCGATTGGAAAAGATTTTTAAGCCAAGGATGATAGCACGAGAGTTCGTGTGAAAGCAATGCTTCATACATGGTTTGACGAGGTCCTCTATCTAAAAGAGCGAGCTGTGTCTTTAAGTAACCAATCAAAATTGTAAATTCTGGTGTATTCTCTGCATTGTTCTTAATCAGAGTCTTCAAGAGCTCTAGGAGTTCTGTATATTCTATCAAAAATCTGGGAGTTCTGTACAGTTGCGTGCTTCTTTCGTTGTTTAAAATGTGTTCTGAAGCAGAGTATTCTTTGAGTTCTTTCTCTTCTAGAAGATGTTTGGCGTCTTTTAGTTTTTTAACGGCAGCCCAATATAGAAGAGTCGTGTGAAATTCAATGCAATCGTCTACATATTCTACAGGCGATAAATCTCTTCTTAAAACTTCACACTCTACTGTAGGTGAATTCATCAAAAGATACCGACTGCATTCGATTAACCTATTTTTATGTTGTGGATTGACAGAATCTTTCTCCGCTTCCGTCGTCAAAATGCGATGAAAAAGAGTCAATTCATTATCGAGAAGATACGGGTCTAAGATTTTTTTAAGAGAATCGACTTGCTTACTGTAGGTATATCTCAGTCTTGCCACCAATCTATAATAAGGATAATTTTGGTCGTTTATATATTGTGTGATTCCTAAAGGAAGTACTGTATTAATGCGACAACCCATTCTAGAAATCAATTCACTTTCTATCGTCTCGAGTTTGTTTGCATTTAAATCGATAGATAAGAGGAGTTCGTTTTCTTTTGAAATGAGACTGAGTAGAGCTTGTATGTAATTCTCCCTATTTGCATCATCCTTCTCAATAGCGCGATAAAGAGTAGAAATCCTCTTTTCAAGTTTAATTAAAGATTTTAGTATCGAATTTTCTAAATTACTGATAGCCATATGCAAAATCCCCTTTTTTACATTGCCCGTATTTTAGCACTATATGGCTATTTATGCAAGAGAAAACGACTAGGCGGTCCCGTAGTCGTATATGCCATGTATCTTTTCTAAGGTCTCTTGATCCAATTCATGAATGGTCCAAATCCCATCCTCATTGGAAAGCTCTATAAAAATGGTGTATTTTATCGTATCTGTCATTTCTTCCATCATTTTCAGTTTGTAATCCTTAAATTTGGTTTCGTCATAGACATCGTCTGTGTAAAACTCTTCTGTGTGGTCTAAAAGATAATCTCCTGCCTTTTTAGAAGCTTTGTATAGGTCTTTTACCTCGATTTGAAGTTCTACTTTGGCTTCGTCTCCGTCAATTTTTTCATCTTTTATATCATATTTTATGTTCGAGTATTCGTCTTTAATAATCTCTTTATATCTCGTCATCTGGGCTTTCGTAAGCTTTTGTTCTGTTAGAGTCGCATCCAATTCATTCATAATCTCTTGGTCATTTTTGATGTATCTGTTCATCATATTTTCTACTTTCTCGCTTGGACTCATATTTGCAAAACACCCCGTCAAAATAATAAGTGCTAATAAAACACATAGAAATTTTATGTTCTTCATGTATTATCTCCTCATTTATAGTGTGGTTTTTTCTATTCATTTTATGCATTATGTGATAAAATTATATGAAAGGAAGTGATTTTATGAAAAGATTATTATCTGGTATTAAGCCTACAGGTGAGGTTACTTTAGGAAATTATATAGGAGCTTTAAGGCAATTTGTCGAGATGCAGAAGGACTATGAATCATTTGTCTTCGTCGCTGACTTACATGCATTGACTGTCTACAATGACCCAAATGAATTGCGAAGAAGGATTCGCGACATCGTCGCCATTTATTTAGCGTGTGGGTTGGACCCGAAATACACGACTCTATTTATCCAATCCGAAAATTTGTACCATACCAACCTATCATGGGTGTTAGAATGCAACAGCTATATGGGTGAACTCTCAAGAATGACCCAGTTTAAAGATAAATCCAAAGGAAAAGGAAATGAGGCAATATCTTGTGGATTGTTTACCTATCCTGCTTTGATGGCGGCGGATATCTTGTTATACGATGCCGATGTCGTTCCTGTCGGAGTCGACCAAAAGCAACACGTTGAACTTGCGAGAAATTTAGCTGAACGTTTTAATAACAAGTATGGCACTACGTTTAAAGTTCCAGAGCCTATTATTTCTAAGGCCGGAGCTAAAATCTATGATTTGCAAAATCCTCAAAAAAAGATGAGTAAGACGGACAACTCTAGTAAGGGCTGCATCATGCTTTTAGAAGATATAGAGAGTGCAAAGAAAAAAATCATGTCTGCAGTGACGGATAGTGAGAATAGAATCTACTATGATAAAGAAAATAAACCAGGCATTTCGAATTTATTGGTTATTTACTCTTCTTTAAAAGGCATAGCTTTGGAAGAAGTAGAACAAGTATTTAAAGATTCCAATTACGGCGAATTTAAAAAGTCGGTAGCCGAGGAAGTAGCCCAGTTTTTGAGCAGTTTACAAAACAAATACAAAGCGATTATAGAAAGCGGAGAAGCTGATAAAATATTGGATGAATCGAATGAAAAGGTTCGCCAGATTGCAGAAGCTAAAGTGAAAGACGTTTTTTCTAAAATTGGCGTGGGACGTTAAAAGCGACAGAAAGTCGTTTTTTTTTGCATTTTTGTAATAATGATGCTATAATAAACGGCAATTTAAAAAGAAGGGGTGAAATAAAATATGAATTCAGAAGAAAAAATATTGATCGATTTATATTTAAAGAAGATAGGTCGAGAGGATTTAAAATGTGATAGACTTTACCGAAGGTTTTATCGGTTTGTAAAAGACATTCTAGAGCTTCCCGAATGGAAAGATGAAAGATTTTCTAATCTTTTGACTTCGAATATTTGGAATAGCAACTATGATGATATCAAAAACATCTTAACGATGCCTCATCCTGATCAACTATACTTTCCAGATAAACTTATCTGGGACGATGAGAGATTTGCTGGTCTATTGACTTCGAATATTTGGAATAGCACCTATGAGAATATCAAAAATATCTTAACGATGAAACATCCTGATCAATTAAACTTTCCAGATAAACTTATCTGGGACGATGAGAGATTTGCTGGTCTATTGACTTCCTCTATTTGGGTTACCAGTTATGACAATATATCTGTCAAAGTGTCTCTACCTGTTTGGTCCAACCCATTCTATACTCATCTCTTAACTCCATCTATATGGACCATATCGACGACGAAAATCGAAGATGCAATAAAAACATTCGAAGAATTAGGTTTGCAAAAATATATTACAACTTCAGTTTTAAGAAGATCGTCGATTCAAATTAAAGCGCTCTGCCATTACTTAATAGAACATAAAATACCGATCATTAAAGATGACAAATTACATTCAATTTTTAATGTAGCACCGAGTCTATTAAAAGTAAGATATGGTATCGATATGAAATTATTGGTTGCACAAGAAAAAGAGAGGGCAAAAGCAGCTGGAACGGTGTAATATTTTTAATAGTTATTTAGAAACTTTAAATAAACGACAATTTAAAAGAAGGAGAAAAATAAAATATGAATTCAGAAGAAAAAATATTGATCGATTTATATTTAAAGAAGATAGGTCGAGAGGACTTAAAATGTGATAGACTTTATCAAAGATCTTATCAGTTTGTAAAAGACATTCTAGAGCTTCCCGAATGGAAAGATGAGAGATTTGCCGATCTTTTGACTTCTTCTATTTGGAATAGCACCTATGATGATATCAAAAACATCTTAATGATGAAACATCCTGATCAACTACACTTTCCAAATAAACTTATCTGGGACGACGAGAGATTTTCTAATCTTTTGACTTCGAATATTTGGAATAGCAACTATGAGGATATCAAAAACATCTTAACGATGCCTCATTCTGATCAACTACATTTTCCAAATAAACTTATCTGGGACGATGAGAGATTTGCCGATCTTTTGACTTCGACTATTTGGAATAGCAACTATGAGAATGTCAAAAACATCTTA
>CAJTZC010000037.1 GCA_910583745.1 uncultured Bacilli bacterium | reverse complement strand
TAGACATGCATGCCGACACGATGCATTTGGAAAACGACCATCTCGTCGTCTTTCACAAAAGAGAACATTCTACTTTCGAAAAAAATGAATTTGACGACTCATCTCTTCATTTTCTAAATAGTAATAAAAAGTCAGAAAAAGATTTACTTTTAGGAAAAAGTATAAATAACCCAGTCAGTATCCCTCATTTCAAAATTTTATATAATGATTCATCAGACTATTATAACTACTATACTATAAAAATAGATAGTTTAACTTTTTATTCGGTAGATGCCTTGGAAGAAATAGAATATGGACGCAAGCCGGCAAAAACAAATGAAATAGTAATCAATTCTTACATAGCAGATCAAATCATAAAATATGGAATTGTACTATCGAGTGGCGAAGAATATCACCCAAAATCGTATGAAGAAATCGTCACGGACGATGTGTCGCTTGAACTAGGAGAAATAGAAGTAAGGATTGCAGGAATTAAAGAACTGCACCTTGAAAAATTTGAGAAACTCAAAGAGACAAATGAAAAAATCAGTCTCTACGATCTCTTTGCAGAAACCATTAAAAATCTAGGAGATACTGTGTATATATTAGATGACTTCTACGATTTATTTTCAGATGAAAATGTATCATTAAATCCAATCTACAAGTTCTCAACCACCCAGTATGTCGGGGAAGACGGGGGATTTAGTTCCTTTAGTCACGACTATTTAAAAATTTTTAACAATTCTGTCATTTTAGTAAATGATGGTATCTATGAGAATCTAAATAGAGGAGAAGTTCTAATCGGCACACTTCAAGCTGAGATGCTCCGTTTAAATCCTAATAATTGCATAGGAACCAATCTAAAGATTTATGTTAGAACCAGCAGTAACTCAGAAACAATACCATTAGACTTAACAATAAAAGGCATTACAGAAGATAATAACATGTATTTCAATTTTGAGGATGTCCAAGATTTTATAACGAAAAAGATAAGCACAAAAAAGGTCTTATTATTTGAGAGTGATAAATCCACAATAAAGAATATTTTTAATAGTTTTCCCCAAGAATACAATAATTCAGAATACTTCGTAACTACTAATTATACCTTCATTTATGACGATGTAGAAAAGATTTGTAACACGATGGCCAAGTTGTTTTTCTTCATTTCCATTGCATTGATGTCCCTGTCTTTTATCTATCTAATAAATATGATACTAGACATCATACAGAATCATATGAAAGAAATCGCTATATTAAAGTCTATCGGTCTCAACAATATGAAAATTACTTCTTCTTTCTGTGTTTTACTACTTACAATTATTTCTGAGTCCTATCTCTATTCTGCTCTCACATTTATGTTAATACGATTGATAGTCAATATGGCTGTATCGGCAACGATTAACTTTAAAGTCAATGTTTGTCCTATAAATATATTTTTGTTGGTTGAAATTTTCGTTATCGTTTTAATCATTTGCATGCTAGTAATTCTGTATTCTTTCAAAAGAATTAAGAAAACAAAACCACAACTGCTGTTTAAAAAGATGCAAATTTAACTTTAAAATGTTATTGGATAAACTAGATTGATGTTCATTTGCATGGCTATCTTATGCTTTAAACTATCATTCTTCAAGTGAAAAGCGATAAAGCTTCCCCTTTTTTCTAATTATGGTATAATAACACGAGCAAATGTTCTTTTTTGCCAAATTGCCGACTTGAACAAAAGAAACAAATTTGCTATAATAAAAACATTCAGGGTAGGAGTGAAGTATATGGCCAGTATTTATATACACATCCCTTTTTGTAGGTCGATTTGTTCCTATTGCGATTTTTCAAAAGTACTTCATAAAAAAGACTTGGTGATTCCATATCTAGAGAGTCTCGCCAGTGAAATCGAAGATGCCTATGAGCATGAGCCCATAAGTACCCTCTACATCGGGGGAGGAACGCCATCATGTCTAAGCGAGTTTGAAACACAAAAGCTCATCGAAATCATCTCACTCATCGATTTGAAAGAAGGCTACGAATTTACGTTCGAGTGTAACATCGAGGACCTCGACGAACGGCTGCTGTACGACTTGAAAGAGATGGGCGTCAATCGTTTGAGCATCGGCATTGAATCTTTCGACGAAGACAAACTGAAATTTATGAATCGGAAAGTGACGTTCAAAGAAGCGGAAGAGAAAATCGCTCTAGCGAGGAAATATGGCTTTGACAACATCAACGTCGATTTGATGTACGGCATCCCATATGAAAAAGTGAAAGATTTGCGAAAAGATGTCAACCTATTTTTAAAACTAGACGTCGAACACATCAGCACGTATTCGCTCATCATCGAAGACCACACGATGTGCCGCATTCGAGACGATTCTAACATATGCGAAGAAGAAGAGAACAAGATGTACGAATACATCGAGACGAAGTTAAAAAAGAACGGCTACAAACACTATGAAATTTCTAATTTTGCCAAACCAGGGCGAGAATCCAAACACAACATGCGGTATTGGGACAACGAAGAATATTATGGATTCGGTCTCGGTGCAGCTGGTTTCATAA
This sequence comes from uncultured Bacilli bacterium, assembly GCA_910583745.1. GTDB lineage: Bacteria > Bacillota_I > Bacilli_A > RF39 > UBA660 > RUG11867. The sequence continues at coordinate 2,083 of CAJTZC010000037.1, read as the reverse complement.
AGGGCTTCCGCTACGAAAATACGAGAAGTCTAGACGACTACATTGCTGGCAAATACAAATTAGACGAGCATTTAGTGAGTGACCAAGAGATGATGGAAAACGAAGTAATGCTCGGTCTACGTAAGATGGAAGGAATCAATCTTCAAAAGTTTTTCGACAAGTATGAAGTGAACTTACAAGATGTGTTTCCGATAAAACCGCTCATTAAAAACAGAGAGTTGATATACAAAGACGGTTATATTTTCATAAATCCAAAATATATTTATGTGATGAATGAAATTTTACTTAAATTGATTTAAGAGGAGAATTATTGATGAAAAATTTTATGAAAAAGACTATATTTTTAGTTTTTGGAATGTTCGCATTGATCGACGGAATAGAGGCAGCGTCCCTCGTCGTCGGAAATGACACGACTACAGCAGGAGCAGCGAGAAGCGTCACGGTGGAACTGGTCGACGATACGGGAAATCTGTCCGAATTTACAGAAGTATCGTTTCAATTGAGCATCTCTGGGACAGCTTATGCATCCATCGAGTCATTTAACCCAAAATCGACGGGTCTCGAATTCGGCACCGAAGGCATCGAAACGAAGACATACCGATTCCATGGAGGCAGCCTCACCGCGGCAACGATAGGAATCGCTAACTATAAAACGACCGCAGATTTAATAGGAGACTTTAAAATAACACCGATAAACGTCGTTTTCAAAAAGGCAGATGGAAGTGAACATCGTCCTGGCAACAACACAGGTGTAAAGATAAAGGAAGGTACTGTAAAATTTGAAAAACCGAAATCCAAAGATGCCTTCTTGACAACTTTAACTGTGAGCCAAGGAACATTGACTCCAGAATTTAAAAGCGACGTATTCGAATATACCGTCGTCGTGAAAGATACCATCAATATGGTAAAAGTGACTGGAACGACGAGTCCTGGAGCAACTCGAACTGGTGGAGGAAACGTTTCATTGCAAATGGGCGCAAACGAAGTAGAACTCGTCGTCACCGCTGAAGACGGAGAGACAAAAAATGCTTACAAAATCACCGTTGTACGAGGTGCTGTAGCAGAACCAAGTGCATATCTCAAAAGTTTAGAGATAAACAATATCGGTGTAAAATTGAGCCCTGAGTTCGAAAAAAACAACAACAAATATACCGTCAAAGTAGGTAAAGAGATTACAGAATTAAATTTATTATATGAAAAAGAAGACGATTTAGCAGAAGTGACCATCGAAGGCAACAAAAACTTTGTCGAAGGAGAAAATCTCGTCACGATAACGGTGCTCTCTTCAAACGGAGAAGACAAACAGATATATGAACTGACTGTCATCAAAGGCGAGGAAGAAGAGGAAGAAACTCCTCCAACGGAGCCAGAAGAAGAAAAACCGGAAGAACCGAAGAAAAAATTGAATTTTTGGTTAATCGGTGCAATCGCAGCAGGAATTCTTCTAATTACTTCAGGAGTAGCATTCTTGTTATTTAGAAAGAAAAAAGACAAGAAAAAACCACAAAAAAATAAAGAAGAGTCTCAATTGCCTTTAAAGAAGCGTGCAGGAGACGAACCAACCTACGAAATAGATAGAATTGAAAACCTAGAATCAGAAAAATTTGAAGACGAAAGTGTCACAGACATCCTTAAGGGAGAACTGTTCGACGACGACCGTACACAGAAATTCGATGCAGATACCTTTAAGGCGGCGACGAAACGCGAATACGACGAAGACGATGAGGATGACAAGACCAAGGAATTCGACTTTAAAGACTTTGAATAATAAGTCGCAAATTTAGATTGAAAAAAAAAGAAAGATAATATATAATCTTAAGTAAGAGAACGCGAGCTATTCTAGTCGTGTTTCTCCTGTTTGGTTTTACACGGCTAAGAACATTAAGGAACTTAGTCGTGTTATTTTTTTGTTTCTTCATTACTTTAATAAAATAATGATAATGGCAAGTGCTATGAGCACCCAAAACAGGCCATTAAAATCTACTTTAAAACTAATAGACACACCTCCAATCTTTAATAAGTCACTGATGAAATTCAAAGGTGACCAAAACCCTCTTCCTTAATTAGAATAGATTGGAGAAAC
>CAJTZC010000036.1 GCA_910583745.1 uncultured Bacilli bacterium | reverse complement strand
GCAAAATATGTAGGGTGGATGTTCGGAGGAGCGAATGGAAGTGCGAGTACGAGTAAAGAACAAGCACAGAGAAATGAAACAGATTCATCGATAAAGACAAAAGTCGACGAGTGGTATAAGACGAATATAGTGGACACAGGATATGGAAATTATGTAGCAGACAATATCTTCTGTAATGATAGAAGTACCCCAGGAAAGAGTGCAACGGGATGGAGTAGTGATACAGGATTAGGATATGGAAGTGCTATAACAGCATACGGAGCTTATGTCAGAGAAGGTTTTAGTGTTTCGAATCCACAGCCACAGTTAATTTGTCCACAAGAAAATGATAAATTCACAGTAAAAGAAGAAAGTGGAGGAAATGGATCCTTAACTTATCCAGTGGGACTAATTACAGCAGACGAATGCGTCTTAGCTGGAAGTGGCAGACTAGCTACTAAAAATGACAATTATTACTTAAAAAAGACTGGTTGGTATTGGTCGTTTACGCCTTACTATATCGATAACCCCTTTGCGCGCATGTTTAGTGTTAATAGTGATGGAGGTATAAATTATTCGATTCTTACATCGAGTGGTGGATCCGTAGCGCCGGTCATCAATCTAAAAGTTGCATACATTGACAAACTCCAAGGAGATGGAACTGTCAATAATCCATATCATTTAGAAAACTAAATTTGATACTTTTTAGGAAAACACAAAATAAAAATTTTTATAAGTTGTGTTTTCTTTTTTTTGACAAAATGCTTCAATTGGTTAAAAAAGTGGCAAAAGTAGAACATGCGTTCGAAGAAAAAACGTTTTGCCAGCCAAAAATGAGAAAAATAGAATTTTCCCGGTATAATAATAGTAGAAGGGTTAGAAATAATTTATACAGAAAGAAGGAAAAAGAATATGGAACAAAAAATCAAAATTGAAGAAAAAGGGCTTTCTCCTGTTGAAATTTATAAGCAAACGACGAGAGAATATAGGGCAAGGACGATAAAACTCAAGGAGTGGACGACCGACTCTCTCGTTCCGATTACTTCAGATGTCATGTTTAAAACGATGATTGCCAATAGGAGAAGGAAGAAATATCTGAGTCGGTTACTTTCATATATATTGCATATGCCAGAGGAAGAGATATTTAATCATTTCGAGTATTTAAACACCGAATTGGACCGAGATTTTATGCACCAAAAAGGAGAAAGAGTCGGCCTTTTGGGGAAAATACATGGGGTGTTTATCAATGTCGAAATGAACAAAACACCTCTATTGGAGAGAAACCTAAAATATTTAGAAAGAATAACAGTAGAAAAGATTTATATAGGAACCGGCTCATCTACCCTGTCACTGAAAGCAGTGCAAATAAACTTAAACGATGTATGCTATAAAGATGACGAAATCGTGAGTTTTTTCTCAATGAGAGACAAGTTCAATCGTGGAATAGGTGACAAAGTTTTAGTAAATATATGTATTCCATTGATAAGAAAAAAGATGTATAGTGAGGGTGTAGAAAGTTTGGAAGGGCTCGAACAATTTATGGCGTTGATGACGACGACGAGCAAAGAAAAAGCAAGAAAGATAGCGAGGAATGATGAATTGATGCAAAAATATGTAAAAGAAGCAAAACAAGTAGAAAAAAAGGTAATTCCATTCTACCGAGATTTGGAAGTAGATTATAAGGATTACTATATAGAAGAAGGGCGTGAAGAGGGCATCGAGGTAGGGCGGCTTTCTATCGCCCGAAAAATGATTCAAAAAGGGATAACTTTTGAAGAACTTAAAAACGACTATGACTATTCTGAGGAAGAAATAGAGATGTTGAAAAAAGAGGTAGAGAAATTGGAGGTTTAGAATAAATTTTAAAAAGCTTTGTAGCTAAATTTTACAAGTTTTACTAACTATATAAGGAAATGAAATTGCCGATGTGTAAATCGTGTGTTGATTTTAAAAAAAGTGCACAAAATAATAGTATTATATGGTATAATTCTTTTGAATAAAGTAGGGTGATAGAGTTATGCGTAAGACAATATTGATGTTGATAAACGGTTTTGGAGTGGAAAGAAGTGGCTCTGCGGAAGTATATAGTGCTAAACTTATGCCTAATTTTGATGCTTTAATAAAGACGAACTTGTTTGGCAATTTAGCTTCTCTTGCAGGCGATTATAACAATGCATATCGGTTATTTAGTATACCTGAGAAGGCAAAAGGTTATGAAGATGAAATCGACTATCTCATCTTCGAAAAAAAATTGGACCAAAATCAGGTGCTACAGAATACGAGAGATAGTTTGACTGCTGAAAATAAAATGCATGTCTTTTTGGCAATCGATGGCGTGGAGAAATTCAATCAATTTAAAGAGATGATAAAAATTATAAATCCAAACAAAGATAAAAAAGTTTTTGTCCATCTTTTATTGACCGGGACTTCTACGGCTTCTTATGAAGGCATAACGAAAGTTATCAGTAAAGTCGCATTCGAGATGGCTGAATATTGCAAAATAGGTATGGTTATCGGATCAAAAAGAATCGATGATGACGATGTCAGAAGAGCCTTCTATCGCGAATTAGGAGAACATTGGAACGAGTCAAATAAAAAAATAGAGATATTAAAAAAAGAAATCATCAATCCAGAAGATGCTGGAGTATTTATAATCACAGGCGGTTTTGCTTTGAAAGAAAATGATTCTGTACTATTTATAAACTATACAGATGTTCCTATGGAGAAATTCTATAATGACTTTACCAAAGTACCCGTTAAACTTTTTAGCCTCTATCCCATGAGAGATAATATACCTTTTATGTTTAAAAGAGACGATGAAAAGACTGTATATTTTGCTAGTCAGTGTGAAAAGTTCAATATTAGAATATTACATTTTACTACAGAAAATAGAATCAACGATGTGAATTTCTACTTAAATGGTATGCAAAAAGTGAAAAGCCCAAACATAACGTATGCAATCAACGATGCGAGCCTCTTTAGTTCAAAAGAAGCGGTTATCAAGTTGATAGAAGAAAACGATTACGAAGGATTTATTTTAGACTATTCTTTGGCTGGATATAATAAAATGGACATAATAAAGAAAGACTTATCGACTATAGATGGCGTCATAAAAAATATAAGCGAGGCGGCAAAAGAAAAAGATTATACCTTTATCGTAAGTAGTCTTTATGGAATTCATGCTCCTGTCATGGATGGAGTTGTGCAGAAAGTTATAGATTTTTCTGGAAAAGTTCCTATCATGTTTCAAAGCAACCTCTTTACTAAGGCTGAGTATGCTTTAAATCCAGGAACGACCTATGCCTTGTCGCAGACATTTCTAACTAATATCAACGATGAAGTCAAAGCGAATAAGCTCGTCCATAAGTTATCGAGTGTCGAAAAAATGCTAACCAAGGGGAAATAGTGGAAATAAGTGAACTCCTTAGAATTAATTTGTTTAAAAGGATAAAATTCTCTTTACAAACGAAGAGGATTTTGTTATGATGTTACTAGAATATAAAGGTGTGTGATGATATGAAACAATTAGATTTTGAAACAAGTAATTATAAGCACAAAGAGGATATTAAAACCTTTGTCTCTAGCTTCAATGAGATGGTGGAAAAGTACGTCAAATCTTTTGAAAATGCGGATGCGGATTTAAAAAAAGCAAACGTCGGAATCGAAAAAAAGAATACTGCCATTGGAAAATTGGATGCTACTTTAGCAGATTTGAATAAAAAAACAGATGAACTTAAAGCATTGAAAGAGCTATCTAGTGAAGAAATTAAATCTTTAGAAGATAAAAAAGGCGCTATTTCTTTTACTGATAGCGAAGTTCAAAAGATGGAACTCGAAGATTTAAATGCACAAATTTCTGCTAAGAAAGGTAAAATTTCGAAAATTGATGCCAAATTGGATTCGACAAAGTCTAAAATAAAGACGAGTACAGAGGAGAGAAAAGCCTGTGAAAAAGAGCTAAAAGAACTCGACAAACAACGTCTTGCTGAAGAGGAAGCTCTATATAGGACTGAATCTATTCTTGGCTTGATTAACGAGACAAAGGAAATGATTAATAATCAAGTTCTAGATATAATCAATGCACCTTATAAACCTATCACAGAAATAGTCGAGGAAATCGTAGAAGAGGAACCGGTTGCCGAAGTTAAAACTTCTTTAGACGATTTATTAGGTGCCGAAGAGATGGTACTTCCTGTCGAGAATGGACAAAGTCTATTGGGTATCACTGAGGAAGAATTGTCGAGCGATGATTCTCAAGAAGAGGATATCGAATTGCCAATTAAAGATGCAGTCATCGACTTAGATGATATCGATGTGAATATGGACTCAGTAGAGGAAGAGGTTGTCGAAGAAGAGGACGACGGGAATAACGATTCTGTATTAGAAGAACTTTTTGGTAATGAGGGAATCGAATTTAAACGTTTCAGTTCTAAAGTTCGCGAGACGATGACTGCCAAAAGAGATAATGTCATCAAGAATTTGGACATTTTGAAGAAACATAACGTTCCACTCGAGTATACACAAGACCAGAGTGAAATTTTCTACGATATTACTTCTCAAGATTTGGATGACCTTTTGAGTATCATTACGACCGATGACGAAGGAAACGGCATGGGCTTCTCCATCGATTTCGTTTACAACGTGTTGAGTGAGTTATCTAAGATAAATGTCGATAGACTCATCGATGTCTACAATAACGAATTCATGAACGTCAATGCGAAGAGCGGTATTATTTATCTTCTCAAATTGACTAATCCTGGATTGATCGATTTCGAAAAAAATAGAAGAACGAATACAGAGATACTTAAATCTTTGGGAACAAAAACAGTCGACGAAATCGTGTCTAAACATCCAGAATTCGTCGATATGGATAATCCATTGTTTATAAACGTTCTCAACGTCTTCGACAAGAATGACTTAGTTGAAAAATTGAATAACGATGTCGATGTCATTCCTAAGATTATCGAATATTGGAGAAACAATTAATAAGGAGGCCCTGATGGTCTCTTTTTTATTGACAGATTAGGGTGTAGTAGCGTAATATTAGTGAAAAGGAGAAGAAAAAGATGACATATAAAGTGAGTAAAAGTTATACAAATAAGCTTTTTTTCTGGCCTATAGTAAAGGGCAAGGATTTTAATACCTATCATAATGAAGATGAGAAATGCTACAATAGTACTTTTGAAAGTTTTTTTGCTACACTTCGAAATAAAATAGAAGCTAAAAACTGTGTGCGAGAATTTATGTTTGTAAATCGAACACTCTATATAGATACAGTCGAATTCATCAATGGAGAATATGTTGAATCGTATACGGAGTTAGAAATTGCAAGCGCGCTTATTAATGATTCACAGTTTTTCAATGAGTTGAATGCTCTTTTATATTTGTATACAGCCTGTGCACAAGAGACGATGAAGAATATTGCTATTCTGTCGAAAAAAAATAGTCATTTAATCGAGAGAGATGTTTTTTTAAAGCGACAAGTTGCTAGACTTATTGAGGATTACTCGAATGGGAAGCTTCCTGAAAAATTGACACCAAACGATTTAGAAGATATTTGTTGTTTTTTGAGCAAACATCGAAAAGAGTATGCAATGAATTCAAATTTTCATTTTGGTGGCTTTCGACAAGTTTGCTTGAATATTTTTGGGTTTACTGCTAGACATTTTATTTTGACAATGCTTTTCTCGACAGGACTTGGTTGTGTTTGTCTTTTTATCCTGCCAAAAATGTGGCCTGCTCAGTGGATTTTACTTTTTCCTACAGTTGGAACGGCGAATTTTGCCTGTAAAATATCGGGTGTTTATCATTTCTTTGGGTATAGAAGTAGATTGCACTTTATCGACTCCTTGTTACAAAAAATGGAGAAGGATTATGGAATCGATTTGAACCGTAGTGCGATACCTAACCTATCAAATTTAGAGCAAACTGAAAAAGATATACTTCTCGATGCTATAAGTAAAGATATGGATTATATAAAGGTTTGTGGCGTTAATAAGTTTTTAGATGAATGTAATGAGTTTCGTGTCCTTTTAAGCGAATACAACAAATTAAAAGGCAGTGAAAATATCGACAGATGGTTTTTCCTGAATTGGCTTTCTGAAGTTGAGAAGCGCATTTATTCTAAAAATATTAAACCCGGTTTTATCAGAATCGAATCTGTCTTTTTCGATGAAGATAGCTTAATCGATCGACTGCAATTTTTAGGATACGATGATTTGGACGGTGTCGAGAATCGATTTATAGTCGATATAAAGAGTCAAGTTGAGGAAATATTGAAAATGCCTTATGCCGGGTGTGAAATCGAAATATTGGGATTGATTTGTTTAGCTCAAGACTATGTGCGATACAAACATCAATTCGTTGATGACCCTATGGCATTTGGAGTGGAAACTGGAAAAATGTATGGTGTTTTAGAAGATATAGAGAATACTGTCAAAACAAAAAGGAACGAATTAATGGACTCTGGGGATGCACCTGAAATGGGGGACGTTCCTCAGGAAGTCAAAAAATTCTTCTTGCAAACTAAGGACGGTAATCCTTATTAAGAAAAAAAGCTTGACAAAGGGCTTTTTTTAGTGTATTATATTTCGGCAAAAGGGGGTTTTTCGTGTGAAAGAGAAAAACAAAAAAAAGAAAAGAGATTCGGTAAGAAAAATTAAAAATAGACATTTAAAGGGTGGAAACCTAGTCGACTTGGGTAATCGAAATGCCTTGATAGAAACTTTAAAAGTTATTCAAGAGTATAGTAGAACGGGAGAGATCAATTTAAGTGATGATCGATTGGCTTTCCAAGTATATAATTGTATTTTACAAAGTAAGAGTGAGCTTATCGCCGATAATAATGGTGCCTTCCGTGCTTTAAATAATAAGGCAGTTTTTTCAAAATTGATGAATGCAATGGGAGTTATTTCCTATTTAACAACTCTTTCCATCTGTGCTATGAATTTTGGATATGTCGGCTTGGATTCAATACTTATGATGACAGGCTTTGCCGTATGTGGTACAGGATTTGTTGTTGGTTCGCATTTTCTTCAAAAAAACGTTAATACAGAAATCATAGAACAGCTCATCATCGATATGGAGGATAAATACGGTGTAGAGTGTCTTCAAAATGAACAAGTTGAAACTATAGATTATCAACCTTCTAACGAGTTGGCAGTCACTACAGACGTGATGCAAACTTCTTTTCTAGAAGAGGTAAAATCTGTTACGAGCTATATTAAAAGAAATCCAAAGCTCTCTTTCGATAGGGAATTGCAAGCTCTTACTACTTTGTCACACAAGTTCATAGATGCAAAACGTGATTCGATTCGTGAAAATAGTGAATTGAGAAAGTTCGATTTTATCGATGCACTGACTCTTATAGAGTTGCAAGTGTTCTCTAAATGCGGCGATATCGACTTAAAGCCTTTCTACATGATGAGTATCAATGGAACTCAGTTGACTAAAAGATTGCTTTTTATGGGCTTAAGTGAAGCTACTATTCTCGAAGACAACGTATTAAAAAACGTTTACGATGAAATAAGCAGAATCTCTCAAACTCCCTATGTGGGCTGTGAGAGGGAAATGGCTTTATTGTTTAAAAGTGCTCAAGAATACTGTAGAAGAACTTATCCTCTAAATGATATAAGTATTAAAAGACTTCCTGTAGTGGAAAATCCAACATCACAACTGTTGAGAGAAGTCAGTGCTATTCATGACATAGCAAGTGAAAAAATCAATATAGCTATAGCCGTTGCTGCGAGAAGAAATAAAAATCTTTTACCTGGTGCTGTCCTTGAAGAAGCGCCAGCAACTGCAAAAGCTAAAACGATATAATTAAAGAGTTTATCCTTTCATTGTGATAAGCTTTTTTTGTTTAAAAGTTACTATTGCCTTTAAAAATTTATCTTTGAGTTTTCTTTTGTAGAAATGTAAATGATGTGAGACCAAATTTTTGAAAAAAGTCAAAGTAAG
>CAJTZC010000035.1 GCA_910583745.1 uncultured Bacilli bacterium | reverse complement strand
CGTACTCGCACTTCCATTTGCTCCTCCAAACATCCACCCTACATATTTTGCATCAGCATAGTTGGAATTCCATCTTTGGCCTGTCATTGCAAAACCTCTCGTGTAGGTGTTAGTCCCAACAGCTCCTGTTCCATCATATTGCATTCTGATTGTTCCATTCCCATTGAAACGAATGATTCTCCACCACATGTCTTGACCACTTGCGTTTTTTCCAAATTTTATGTAGTTATTTGGTGCTGTTCCTCTAAAATAATAACTTGTCCCGTAGTCATCGGCCATGCTGTACAGTCCATTCGCCGTTTCATCTGTCGTCGCTGGATTTGCGAAGTTCGTCGGATTTGTTTCACTTATCTTTAGGTTTAAATCTGCTAATTTGTCTTCTGTCGTCTGTTTCTTTGTGCTTTCATTCAATGTAAATTTCGTTATAAATGTTGCATTTAAATCTGCTGTTTGGTCTATATCCGGTAAATCTTCAAATGTGATTCTTACTCTATATGTGTATGTGTGCCCTGCTGGTATATACAAATGGTCTGCCAATAGCTGTGTCGATGCACTTTCGCTTCTCGGCACATTTGCACTTACTGTCTCTACTGTCTTCCATTCTGCATTCTCTTCATCACTTTTCTCTTCCAATGTATAAGTCAACGATTCTGCCAAGTATGTATTTATCAAATTATCCCAGCTTATCTTTGCATATCCATCTCTCGTTCCCGTATTCTCGATGACCAATTCCTTCTCGATACTATCTCCTAAGCTCCATGTGCCCTCTATGTTTTCTACATTCTCATCGATATCTCTAAACGTCAAGGCTAAATCTCCACTTCTTATCGTAATCTTCTCTTGCTCGTTTGTTCCCACTTGAGATACAAAGTAAGCATAAGTCAGCGATGTCGTCAAGGCGACTATCGATACGCATAATACAATCAATGAGATTATATTTTTTTTGCTATTTTTTTCTTCCATACTTTTGTTCCCTTTCTTTCTACTCAGTCTACCATACATGTTTTGAAAATTGTGTCGATTTTTAACACTGTAATTTGAAACATCGTACTTATTTTGTGAGTATTGTTTATGCTATAAGTTTATAATAAATCTTTATTAAAGGCAAGCATTTTGATTATATTTTGTTTGATTATATTTTGCTTGCTTAAATATACAACCATTCGAATTATTTTTCTTTCATATTCGAATATTTCTTTTAATAAAGTCGTCGTTAAAAAAGATGGCGTAATACTCTCCTACAAAAGTGTAAGGTTTCTCACGCTTATCTCTGAGTTCTTTTCTCCAAAGTGCTGACCAAGTTACAAACAAGTCCAAGAAAACAATCGCGACGAGAAGAGGTGTAATGGTGTTGTAAATGTTGACAGGAATTCTACTTAGGAGTTGACACATAAACGGATAGAACCATTTGATGAAAAGTAATCCTGCGATGCCCCACCCGAACATGTAAGGAATCGTCGTTCTCTCGTCGATGTTGAGCATTTTATTGCTATAATCCCATGACCTCGTCCCCGTCACAAGTTCTTGTATAAAACTGAGAGCAAACTCTGCAACACCGCCTAGAATGGCAGCCTTCAAAAGGTCTTGCCACCATTTCTCCTCTCTCTTCCCGAGAAAGAACAACATAAAAACGGCACCAAACCCGTAGACAGGACTTATAGGTCCGAAGAAGACACCACTTCTTCTCGACCAACCGAATCGACCATTGTCGATAAAATATTCGATGACGTATACGATTACTTCGTAAAAAGTCTCTAAAATAGATACGATTAAAAATGTCCTAAAATATTTGTCGAATGAAATCTTTCTTTTTTCCACACAGTTCATCTTTATAATAGATTGTGCATCTTTTAAAAATAAACACCAAAATCCCATCAACTTGTAGAACGACCGATAATTTGCTAAAATAGACTCGTGATGCACTATGAAAAAAATTGGCCTAATATGTGAATACAACCCTTTCCACAATGGACATGTATACCACATCGATACGATTAAAGAGATGTACCCCGATTCAGTTCTCATCTTGGTCTTGGGAAGTTACTTCTTAGAAAGAGGAGACGTCTCCATCATCAGCAAGTGGAATAAGACGAAAATTGCACTCGACTACGGTGTCGACCTCGTCATCGAACTTCCTACTCTTTATGGAACGAACTCAGCCGATTACTTCGCTTACTATGCCGTCAGAGCTCTCAGTCTTGCCGAAGTGGACACGATTGTATTCGGAAGTGAATCGAGTGATATAGAACAACTGAAAGCCATCGCACACTCTCAAACAGAAGAAGAGTTCGACGAGAGAGTGAAAGACCATTTAAAAAACGGCACGAACTACCCGACGAGCCTGTCAAAATCGCTCGGCATAACCTTAAAAAGCAACGATTTATTAGGAGTTTCTTACATAAAAGCCATCAAAAAATTATGCGCCTCCATCGATCCCGTCGCCATACAGAGGACGAATGACTTCCGAGACGATGTGTTAGACGATGCGATTGTAAGTGCCTCAAACGTGAGAAAAAAAATCAAGAAAGGCTGTTCCATAGACAAATACATTCCGAAATACGATAGAGCCTTTATAAACAGGATAGATGAAGAGAAGATGTTCTCGCTTTTAAAATACCGTATCATTACAGAAAAACACCTCGAAAGGTTCTTAGGTGTCGATGAAGGCCTAGAAAACAAACTAAAAAAAGAGATTTTATCTTCCCAAACACTGGAGGAACTCATCGAAAAGATAAAATCCAAACGATATACGACTTCTCGACTGAAAAGAATGCTCATACATATACTTCTCGGGATAGAAAAAGAAGATATGAACACAGATGCAGAAGCTTACAGAATTCTAGGATTTACCGAGAAAGGGAAAAATCATTTAAAATCGTTAAATACAGATAAACTTCGATATAAAATGCAAGGAAGAAGCGAAGAAGTCGAAAAGAATGCTGCACTCGTATATTACGAATTGACAGGAGATGCAAGTGTAGAGATGGATTTTTTAAACAAACCCATTATAAATGAAAGAAAGAGACCATGAGCCTCACTTTTTAATCGAGTAAATGTTTTACTCTAGAAAGTCTTTTCTCCGTCTCTCCACTTTCCAAAATGTCCTCTATTTCCTCGATAATTTTATCGTTTTCCTCTAGAACGACGGCATAAGTGAGGAAGTCCTCCCACAAAACCAACTGCTCTTTCGAGGTGTGTTTGAAATTTCCGAAATCGTGAATAAAGTTTTGCAAGGCGTGAATATATTCGGTCTTCTCTTCGCCGAGAGAAGTTCTTGAGAATCTGCTGTTCTGATAGACATATCCTGAGAGAAGAATCGATAGTCGTTTAAAGACGATAAACGCCTCTAGGGACAATACAGCCAAAATCAAAAATATCTTAAATAATATACTTTTTACAAAAAAGACATTGAACAAAACCAAAAGAACGACAAGAATGCCACTTAAAAATATGAATCCTATACTTTTTAATGTTTCTTTAAAAGGATTCGGTCTTTCCTCGTTGTCTTGAATGTAACCTTTTCTTTTCAATTCTTCAAAAGAACAGTTTTTATAAGCTTCGAGATAGCCTAAATCTCTCGTCTTTAAGTAGTCGATGAAGAACTTATCTCTTTCGTCGAGAAGGACATTATCGAAGAAAATGATTTTTTCGTGATCGATATCGATGACCTTTTTATTTTGATACCACAAGATTGTCGCGACGACATCTTTTTTTTCCTCAATCGAGAGGTTTGCTAAAATACTGATTTCGTAAGGTGTAAATCCTTCCAATACTTCTCTATAATAAGGAATATCTTCGACGACTGTGTATGTCAAATTTCGTCTTTGTACCCTTTTGATAACCAATCGCACGCCAAAATAATAGGCGGAGTAAAGAAAAATCTTGGGAGCCATACAAAATAGAACAACTCCTATGTAAAGAAGTGTGCTTATTTCGCCAGTATAATAACTTAGCTCTTCTTTTACATCTCCCATCGACTGAAAATAAGCCAAGATGATGATAACGACTACGACGACGATATCTATCATTATCCATCGGTTATAACTTTTACTTTTCACGCGTTTTTTCATAAAACTCGACCCAACCTACTCTATTGTTTCTATTATAACTTTTTATTTTGTTTTTTTCTACCGTTTTCCTCATAAAAAAAGACACCAAAAGTGCCTATTTAAAAAATTTAATCTCTATTGGTAAATGCCAAGATGAGTCGTAAAAGTTCTAATATAGCAGTCAACACACTGGCGACATAGGTCATCGCTGCAGAAGTCAAAACTTTTTTACCGGCATCGAGCTCCCCCTTGTTCAAAAGCGCTAACTTTTCCACTTCGTTCAAAGCTCTCTTCGAGGCATCGATTTCTACGGGAAGGGTGACGATTTGGAATAGCAAAATCACTACTTCCATCAAGATACCTAGCCATACCATGTTGATGAGACTAGCGACAACGCCAATCATGATGGCAAAATATCCGACATACGATGCGAGATTTACAAACGGGACCAAGAAAGACCTTATTCTCATGAAGGTGTATCCTTCTTTATCTTGAATGGCGTGCCCACATTCGTGAGCCGCGATGGCGACCGACGCGACCGATTCTCCGTGAAAGACCTCGCTGGAAAGCCTAACGACCTTTCGAGAAGGGTCATAATGGTCTGTGAGATTTCCTCTCGTCTCGACGACGTATATGTCAGATAACCCATTCTTCTCGAGGATTTCTTTCGCCGCCTCACAACCACTGATGGCTTTTTTATTGCTGACTTTCTTGTATTTTCCATAAGTAGAACTTATAAAAAACTGTGCTCCTAAAGTGATAATTAACGCTATAAAGGTTAATCCGTAGTATGACACATAATTCATTTTCTTTACTTCCTTTCGACTTCCACTACGTTTGTTCCTGCAATGATGTCTTGCAAACCTCGATTCTTATGAGTAAACAGGACCATGAGTGGCATGAGCCACATCAATCCGTTTGTTATGAGATAACATCTAGAAGAGAACGTCGCATATGACGAGGCATCTAAAACATAACACGCGATGGAATTTAAAACTGTAAATGGCAATAGATACAAGATAGATATTCTAAAAAACAATCTCCACATCGACGGACGCCTATTCTTTTTGTCGACAATTTTCAATCGGACCAACCGCAAGCCGACCGTCTCACCACCGAAGAAAAAGGCAAAGACGACAAAATACAAGAGCACAACCGTGATGATAATGACGTCGCTTATGACCGACAACTGATTTAACTCTTGAACTGTTTCTTTATAGTAGATAGAAAAGGCTTCTTTTTCTTGTGCTTCCACTTCCTCATTCCTATCCTCTATTTTTTCTTCAAAAGCCTCTACTTTAGACAGGATTTCCGTCTGTAAATCGACGAAATCGTCATAATGGGGATTGAGCGGTGTCATAGACAATGTATTGGAGATAAACACCACGACGAATATGTCGAATAGAAAAGCTATTAACCTTTTGAAAATCATATGTAGCAAATCACCATACCGTTCAATAATTCAATTATATCATAGTTTATCGATTTAATCATCAACTTTATACAAAACGATTTCTCCTCGTCCATAAGAGTCTACAATCTTACTCCAAAGCATGCTTCTTACGGAAATGGCTTTTCTAGGTTGTACGAGGTACCGCAAAGTGAGAAAGACCTTTGCATCGCGAACATGTGTATATATAGTCGGTTCACAATTATTATAGGACAATTTAATAGAACTATGTAAAGCATCCAAGTCATTGCGCATTTTACTTGGTACGCTTTTAATGATATCGAAATCGTTTAAAATTTTATAAAGAGACCTCTTCGCTTGACCAATATCTTCTCCTAAAGGAATGGGTACCTCGATTTCATCCCAAACATATCGACTATATCGCGAACTGTTGAAAATAGGATTTTTCAATATTTCCTTATTAGAAAAATACAGAATCATTCCCGTAGTTTGCCCATATAAGCTATTTTTAGAGAGTTCCAAAGCTTCGACGCCGAATCGCCCCAAAGATATGACTTCTCCTGCGGTAGAGCCTATCTCTATCCTATCACCAATCGAAAATATTTTTTTATTTTTAATGTAGAGACCACACAACCAATTCACGACGACGTCTTTGCCGAGCAAAGCCAAGCACAGAGCACCAAAGCATAAAGTCAACATCAAATTTCTAAAAAGAGGTCCCCATAGAAAGAGGAAAAGAAAGACTAAAAAGACATTCAACCCAAATCGAACCGTATTGTAAGAACTATAAGAGATTTTTTCGTCCTTAAATCTTCCGACGAGCTTTTTTGCGACAAACTTCAATACACTGACTACTAAAAAGATAAATATCGAATATACAGCCAACTCCAAAATTACATCGAAAGTATAAATACTTGTATACATGGCAATCTCCTTTTCGATATAGTATATGCCCATGTACCGATAATTATTTATTTACTTTTTTGACGACATCATCTTTGCCTAAATGACCGATTAAAAGAGGACTATTCACATCGTGTGCTCTACAGTTTTTTTCGATATCCTCTTCGCTGTAATTTGCATAGCAATATTTGCAAAAATGTTTACATGAATTATAATCTCCGATGTCATACATCTGTACACAATGGCAATTCTTGTTTTTTCGAGCTTTCCACTTTTCTGTAATCCTCTTGCCCGTAAATTTCTCTACCAATTCAGTGGTTACACAGTCATTCTGAATAAAGCCGTATTCAAAAAGAGTCTCCTCTTCTCCACAGGTCTGCACTGTAAGTCCATGAGAAGATGCGATTTCAGAAAAGTGTTCACCGAGGAAAGCGAAATCACTCTGAGAAAATGCGCGGTGATTCAAAACGTCTCTGTTCTTTTTGACATTTTTATACTCGTCGACAAACGAGACGATGATAGAATTGACACTTTCACTTAGAGCCTCGACGATGTCTCGAAAGGCCTTGACGTGATAATCGAGATTGTATTTATCGTTCAATAAGATGGGGTCATAGCGGACGAAGATTCTCTCTTTCTCAATGATGCGTGCCATCTTTTTGATCAGTTCCATCGTGCTCACTTTATTGGGAACATGGGGTTCGATATCTTTCCCATACGGCGTGATAGTCACCTGAACTACAAAAGGAATTTGTATCTTATCTATATTTTTTAAAAGATTTTCAGGATTTTTTGTACAAAAAACGAACATATCGATGTCTTTACAGTCGATTCTATGCACTAAGTTTTTATAAAAAGGATTTCTAAACATAAAAAATCCTTCTTCTAATCGATTTAAAAACCATTCCATATAGAAGGCGACGATGTCCGTCCTTCCACTCACATTTACTATCATCGTTTCACCTCGACCTAGAGAGGAACTCTATAATTTTTTTACTTTTGCAAATCCAGCAACTAAGGCGACGAGATTGGTTGGAAACCGAGAAGTCAGCTTATTGAGCTTATCGATAGAAGCATTATAGACGAGTTTCGCTTCTTCTAAATCTTTTCCTAATTTATCATAAGTGCTCAAAATGTCGTTCAATTTCTCGTCATCCCGTAATTCCACATATTCTCGTATTTTTAAATCCATTTCTATGATGCGATTGTTGAGTTCTCTGTCTGTCTCCACTTTCTTCATAAACTTCATATTTTCAAATGTCGTATTTCTAAGCAAGATGATTTCTTCGAGAATGCCCAGTCCATTTGCAGAATAAGGTTTAACTGCCTCGATATATTTCGGAATGAGAGTCCATCTTTCTTTCAGGATGGCATCTAAATTCACATACGTGACCTTTATATCCTCTTTAGCATATAAAAGTTTGGGTAACGATATAAACAATAAAATGGCAATGACCGCTATCAAAATAAGTACTACGATTAAAATTTCTACTGGCATAAAAATCTTCCTCCTACGCGAATTATACCATATTATCGAAAAGCATAACAGTAAATTTTAATGAGTAATACATGAATTATCGGTGAAACCAATAAAACACCAGAATCTGTTTTTTTTCTGGTTAAACTTCTTCTCTGTCTTTGACGACGTACAAATAGAGGTGTTCACTGTCGTTGATGAAGAACAGAGCTTCTTTATTTTTTATTCGTTCGAAATACATGATAGGCAATTTCAAATTATCTCTCGCATCCAAGAGTTCCTTGAACTCAGAAATTCTAATAATTCTCTCTTTGTCGTCGAGATTTGGAACACTAGAAACTTCGACAATCATTCTATCGTATTCTCTCAATAACTTAGCGATGTGTTTTTGGTATTTACTTCTCTTTCTGTATAACTTGCTTACTAGTAAAAATAATACGACGACCATCATCACGATGATGAAAACTAACCCGATGATGTATCCTATTCCAGAATTATTTTCACCAGAAGCATCGACCAATTGTTTATACGTATTTGTCCCTAAAGGAGAAGTATTTATACTTATAGCCCTTTCTGACAAGGGGATATCGACATACATACTGCTGTCGTTGAGAGTCACATCTTTATTGTCCTTTTTGAGAACGAACATGACGCGGAGATAACTTTCCGTATCGATACCGTAATCGCCCTTGAATTTCGAAGCCAACATATTATAGTAATCGTAATCTATGGAGACATGTTTAACAAAATCGTAGTTTTTAATATTTTGTATATTTTCGACATTGCTTTGGACGTTGTACTTTTTATGTATGTATTCTCTATCACTCGTTCCATCTTTGATAATCAGCTCAGAATATATATCGTAAGAAAAGACACAATCGATATCTCTGTCGATGTTGAAATCGTAATCGAAATCTATCTCGATTTTATCTATGAGAGATGCGATATAGATTTTATTTTGTTCGACGAATTCGCCTTCGTAATAGTCGTTATCTTTGAGAGAAACCTTGTAATCGATTGTTCCATTCTCCGAATAGTTGATTGTCTCTTCCATGCTAGATTTTTTATCGACATATTTAAAAATCAAAAATACAGAGAGAGATGCGAAGACGATGAATACTATCGAGTAAAGCCATATCCGTATGTTCGTATCTTTTTTTTCCACAATATTCTTTTCACTTTTTTCCATTCCCTTTTTCCTCTACTTTCTAGTAGTGTTTATCTCAGTCGACAGACCCATAATCCAATGTGATGTTGCCAAAAGAGACCTCGAAGTCTCCATCGGCCCAATGGTCGTTGTTCGTATAGACAATTTTGACTTTTACTTTTTCAGAAGCCTCTCTCGCCAAAGTATGGCTATTTATATTGTTATTTGTCGCTTTGAATAAGGTAGGACCCACTTGAATACTCAGTTCGATATCGCCACATACAGCTTGCACTAACCTTATGAGATGGAATAAGAGATATGACGGAACAAATGAGTCTTAAATTGATAAGTCTCATAGACCTCTTACTCCTCATCCTTCTGCTCATACTGATGAAGAACTCAAGTGGATTTGGAATTATATTAGAAGAACTCCC
>CAJTZC010000034.1 GCA_910583745.1 uncultured Bacilli bacterium | reverse complement strand
AAACAGGGACTTAGGGAGTTTTTTCTCTTTAAAAAGTGTCAAAGATGGGATTATAACATATAAAATGATAAAAAAAAAGTAGAGAGTTTGTAAAAATATACATTTACAAATAAAACCGCTCTTTCCTGTGAGATTTTCAGAAAAACTCTTCGATTTCCATTTTCATCTTTACGTGTTAAAATAGAGAGACAGAAAGGACGAATGAAAATGCAAGAAATAGGAGTCGATTTGGTCTTTATCAAACGCATGGCCCCCATCATAGAAGACAAAAGACTTTTAAAAAAGATATTCACAGAGGAAGAAATCGCCTATGCAGAGTCGAAAGCGAATAAAAGTGAGACGTATGCTGGCCTCTTCGCGAGCAAAGAAGCGACCCTCAAAAGTTTGAAAAGAGGACTCGAAGCTTGTCCTCTAACTGACATCGAAATCGTTCACAGGGACGGCATTCCTTCGATAAAATTGCACAACAAAATAAAAGAAGAGAACGAAGCACAAAAATGCACCTTCTCTCTCTCCATTGCACACGACGGCGACTATGCCATCGCAACCGTTCTCGCATCTAAGCTTTAAAATACTTTCGATATTTGACAAGCGATTTCTCCCAATCCTCGTATCTCTCGTCACCACGATGGTTGACGAGTTTTTTTTGTTCCAAAACTTTTCCGATATAGTCTGTCACTTTCTTTGCTCCGTGGAAATTGAGATGGTCTCCCCTATCGGCCGTATCTTCTCTCCAGTCGATGCCGATGTCGATATCCAAGTTAAAGTCCAAATACTCCAGTTTGTACTTTTCAGAAAATTCTTTCATTCGCAAATACTTCGGATAATTATAACTCTTCATACTCGGCGTACTGAGAAGCACGACTTCGATGTCGTTCTTTTCGCACAAGTCGAATATCTTTTCGATATAGAATTTGTCGATGTCGAAAATTTTCTTTTTCTCATTTTTCTTCACCATATAATCCTTGATGTCTTTAGGAGACTTAATCTTGTCGGTACCTTTGTACCCTTTTTTAAAGTTGATCCACGTATACTCGGGCTTCTCGACAAAGTCGTTCCACGTGAGAGTCTTCCATCGATTGTGATAAGTGAACACAGGCAAAACCTTTGTGACCTTCGCGCCGAGAGCACTCTCGATTTTGAAATCTCGAAAGAGGCAGTTCGACTCGATAAAGACGATGGAAGGTTTTTGCCTCTCGAGAGCTTGTTGTAGATAGTCGTAAGATTCGTACAGTTTCTGCGCAGGCGTCGACAAGTCGTACGAAGTAAAACCATAATTTTCATACAGTCGCATCGGCAAAATCGAAGTATAGATGAGAGAATCCCCGATGAACAAGGCATCGATGGTATTCTCTTTCTCAGCCAAAAAGCCATTGACGTCTGGACGATAGAAGCCCGATTTCTCGTCGTTGTTTTTAGGTCGCAGGACGACAGAACTGCCATACAATAAAACGAGTAAAATAGTTAAAAAACCGATTGCCTTTATAAAATTTTTCATACGTCCTCCTAATAATTCGCATAAATCGGGTCGATGGCCTTATATCCAGGACCATACGCTCCAAATATGACGATGAATAGGATGAGAGCCAAGTAGAGAACCCAACGCACAGGTAGAGGTTTCTTCGCGACCGTTTCCCGTATTGCCATTCCCTTTTCCTTGAGAACGCTCATCACGAATACGATGACCAAGGTGATACCGATAATCGTAAAGTCGTGGATATCGAGCCCCAGGTTCATAAGACTTCCATCCCAAATCGTCTTCAAGGTAAAATTCTCGAAGATAGCACTGAACAACCGGAATCCTTCGCTTAGAGTCTCTGCTCGAAAGAACAACTCCCCAATCACGACCAAGATGAACAGCTTTAGCGCCTGTAAAATTCTATATGGAAGCTTCGTTCGATCTATCTTCAGTCGATCGGCGAGCTTCTTGACGACAGGCTCCAACACGTTTCCAAAAAGTATCAGGGCGAAGTGGTATATGCCGAAAAATATGTAGTTCCACCCTGCCCCGTGCCATAGCCCGTTGAGGAGCCACACACAGAGAAGTGCTACACTTCCTGCGACGAGAGGTCCGAACTGGTTGCCGAGCTTCTTACGTATCTTGACGGTGAGACCTTTCATGCCTTTGGAAAGCGAGACGGGATAAAAAATGTAATCCTTGAGCCATGCACCCAAAGTGATGTGCCAACGAGACCAAAACTCCGAGATGTTTTTAGAGAAGAACGGTTGTCGAAAATTCTCGGGCAGTTTGATTCCAAAAATCTCTGCACTTCCCACAATGACGTCCATCGTACCCGAAAATTCCATGTACAACATGACTGTATAGCACACAGCGCCAAAAAACACGGTAAATCCTGTATAAGTCGCCCCGACGGCGAAGATACACTTGACCACAGAGTTCAACCTATCCGCAATGACGATTTTTTTGAGTAGTCCGTAGAGAATTCGTTGGCATCCGTAGCAAAGCCCTTCATAAGTGATAGGATTCCCTTGAAAAAGCGCACTCTCCCCATCATATCGGTCGATAGGCCCTTCCATAATCTGAGGAAAGAAAGCCAAAAAGAGAGCTAATTTATGGATTTTCTTTTCGCCTTCGATTTTCCCCTGATAGACGTCGACCATGTATGCGAGAGCCTCCAATGTATAAAACGAAAGTCCGATAGGAGCAATCAACTTATGGATTTTCAGCTCTACGTCGAGTCCAACCCACTTCGCAATGGTGTTGACGTTGCCTAAGAAGAAAGGCATGTATTTATAGACAAATAAGAGTCCGACTTGGATGAAAATCGAAATGATCAAGGCGACCTTTTTCTTGTGTTTATACTTCTTCTTTACTTCTTTCTTGTCTACATTTTCTTCTAAAAGAGCCTCACTGCATTGATCGTCATACTTCTTTACAAGTAATCCGTATACAAAACAGTGCAAAGTCGTAAAAAGAAGACAAGCCAAGAGCTTCCCACTGATCATATAAAAGAAGAGATAACTCGCGACGAGGAGACACACCCATCTACATTTCTTAGGAAATAGAGAATAGACGACAATGACAACGGGTAAAATAAGAAACAGATATGTGTTACTTAAATAGCTCACGCCTATTCGTCCTTTTGCAATTTAGTAATCAAATTCCATAAAGCTTCGACCGAATTGAAGTTCGCAGGGACGATGTCGACAGTCGGTATTTCGACCTCGAAGACGTCCTCAATCTCTGCGACCAAAGACAATATAGTCAAAGAATCCAAATAATGTCCGTCGACCAAATCTTCGATATTCTTATAATCTACATCCGGTTTAAGTTCTTCCAATATTTCTAACAATTTTTCCATTATTACTACCTCTTTCCATTTATCCGTTCAAATCGCTCGTAGGAAAAGCGTCTCGAACTTGTATCACTTTATCTTTATCTGCAATCAATACTCTCGGCAAATCTCTCGACAAGAACAGGGAAATCCCCTCGGTCGAGCAGTAAGCCCCAGCATTTTTAAATAGTAGGACATCGCCCACTTGTAAATTCCCCGCTCTGAAGTCTTTGACCAATATGTCGTTAATCGTACAGAGCGATCCGACGACGATGTAGGAGTCGTCTCCCTCGCGCTTCGGGAGGACCTCGTGATATGGAACCTTGATGGCCATCGTCTGCCCATAATAGGCGATGTGGTTGATTCCCCCATCGACGATGGCAAATCGTCCCGCTTCGTTTTCCTTACAGTCGACGACGCGCGTCAAGTATTGGCCACAGGAAGCTGTGACGCTTCTTCCGAGCTCGATGCTGACTTTCTTATCCGCGAAAAACCTATCTAAAATAGTTCGAAATCCTTTCAAAAACTCCTCTTCGTCGAAGTCATCCCCTTCGAAATAGTAGACGGGAAAGCCAGGTCCATACTCGAACTCTTCCAATTCGATTCCACTTTCTTCTTCGAGTTCTCGAACGAAAGATTCCAGTTTTTCGAGTTCGCTTTCTAGTATAGAGAGCTTTCTTCTTTGGGTCTTTGCAAAATACTGTATCCCTAAAATTTGCATTCTGTCATTTCTTCTATTTTTTACGATGTCGAGGACTTCCTCTTTGCGCATGCCGAACTGATTCCCACTCGTAAGACGGAGCAGCAACTTTATCGATTTTCCATACTCCTCGGTCAAGCGCTCGAGCAATTCCCATTGTCCCATCGATTCGATTGTAAACTTTCCCGGAATCGCCTGCTCGAACATCTGTCGCATCGACAGTTCATCTTTATATACGCCTGAGATGACCATCTTTTCAAACGGAACCTTTGCCTTCACGGCAATCACATATTCGCCAAAAGAACACAGCTCCAACTTGTCGACATAATCGTAGACATAAGGCACGACAAACGTATTTGCTTTGACAGCATAGACCAAATCGACTCTCGCTCCAAGATGATGTTTTAAATAGGCGATTCTCTCTTTGAGGGTCTCGATATCGTAGAGATAAAAAGGCGTCGAATATTTTTCTAATAATACCTCGTACTTCATATCACTTCACACTTTCCATGAGAGCTCTTCGGTCGGTTTTGCCATTTTTCGTCATCGGGAAGGCTTCCATCTTCAATAATTTGGTAGGAACCATATAGATAGGAAGAATCTCCTTCATCTTCGCATAGAGAACTTTGCTGTCGATGTCTCCGACATAGAACCCATACAGTTTGCTCTTCTCCTCGTCGAAGAGAACACAAGCTCTTAAGACTTCTTCAAATGCCATCATGGCCTTCTCGATTTCTTCGAGCTCTATCCGATGACCCTGAAACTTAATCTGAAAATCTCTTCGTCCTTTGAAAACCAATTCGCCGAGGTCATTGTATTCTCCCAAGTCGCCCGTTTGGTACATCAGTTCTTTATAGCCTTTTACAGTGGGATTCTCCACGAATGCTTCAGAAGTTTTTTCTTCGTTATAATAGTACCCCAAGGCCAAAGCAGTTCCTGAAACGCAGATGTTTCCGACTTGCAAAGGACAGACGATTTCTTTTCCCTCGTCGTCCAAGAGCATCACTCTCTCGTTCGGAAAATTCTTGCCGATAGGTATAACTTCGTAATCGCGATTTCGGTCTATGATATGGTAAGTACAATTGCAAGTAATCTCTGTCGGACCATATACATTTATAAAAGTCGCGTCGGGCAATTTCTCCATCCACTCGCGCAGATGCTTCATCGGCATGACTTCCCCAGAGAAGATGACCTTGTCGACGTCCTTTGGAACTTTATAGTCCAATCCGTGAAACGTTGTGACGAGACAGAGAGCCGAGACAGCCCAAGTGAGAGTCGTCGCTTTGTTGTCGACGAGATAATCCAACAACTTTGCCGGTGCAGAAAAATATTCTTTCGGTACAATCAAAAGTGTCGCCCCGACTTGGAAAGCAGAATAGATGTCCTTGACCGATACGTCGAAATCGAAAGGAGCTTGGTTGGCGATGATGTCGTTCTCAGTAAAATGAAATAGTTTGGTAAAGTGTCCTATGAAATCGATGACAGACCGGTGTGAAATCGCCACACCTTTTGGTATGCCTGTCGAACCTGAGGTAAAATTGACATAGAGAGGGTCACAGTCGATCGAGAGGTTTCGTATGTACTCTAGTTTTTCTTCGTCCAAAACGCCACTTTTCAAATCGCGTACATTCACGACTTCCAAAGAACGAAAAATCTTTTTGGCTACTTCTTCATGCGCGTCATCTGTGATGACGATTTTACTCTCCAAAACGTGCACGATGTCGAGAATTCGATTCTCTGGAAATTCAGGATTGATGAGAGAATAAAAACACCCTGCATACACCGTCGAGAAAAAAGCAATCAAAGTATCGATGCCCTTCTCCATAAAAATGCAAACAGGTTCTCTCATGCCAATTTTGTTCGCGAGGAACGAACCACCTTTTTTGCAAGCCCTGACAAACTCTTCATATGTGATAGTATTTTCTAAGCATTTTATAGCTATTTTAGTAGGACTTTTCTCGCTCGTTTTTTCTAAATAATGTAAAATGTTATACATCTGACGACTGCCTCCATAATTTTAAAAGTTATTATAACACATCTGCTTGCACTGTGCACGCCGAAATGAACAGTTTGATTTCAAAGTTTACACTTTTTCCAAACTTATAAAATCATTATAACTCGTACATTTTCATATGTAAAGAATTATCAAAGTGTCAACTACGCGAAACCTTACCACCCACGACAGTTCTTACAAAGGAAAAAAGTGCCAATTTTAGCACTTTTCACTTGAGACGACTTTCTCCCGTCTTATAATCTATCTCTATACCGTCTTGGACATTGTATACGAAGACGTTAAATTTCACGCCCTGACCTCCATCTTCGACGGATTGAGCTTCCATCAAGATTCCTGTCGCGACGAGATGGTCTTCCTTAAAAATCGGCGTCACTCTGTAGAGAACGTGATTACCCGTTCTTTTGATATAATCCGCGACGGCATTCTCTCTTTTTAACATCTCTCCCGTATTCGTCTGTCTCGTACAAGTGATGAGGTTTTTCGTATTTGCATTCTCTCCGGTCAGTTGAAACCCGATTAAATGACACCGATTATAGAGATATTTTCCATCGACATGGTCGTATTTCACCGTATGCCAGCCCGTCGGTTTGACCATGCCGATACTGCCTCTCTCTTCGGTCGGCATCAAATCTTTTCCTATGTTAGAGACGGCCACGCCACATCGACCTAAGCGGTCCAGATTGCTATACTTTTCGAAAGACTGACTCGTGTCGTAATCGTCCAAAGTAAAATAGGGTTTGTTCTCGTTCACGATGACGTAGTCCAAGCCACTGTAAGGCGGAATATCTTCGAGACGATAGCTCGGCACCTCTTCCTCAAAAAACGTCTGAAATGCAGAACTCTCATGCAAGAAAAGTTCGATATCGTCCCAATAATTTACGAGAAAGAGAGACATTATCAATATAAGAGGAACTGCAGCTTTGCGGTTACTATTTCTCTTTGCCATACGACCACTACCTTATATAAAAAGTATACCATACACTTTTTCAAAAGAAAAGGACGACACCCGCCTTTTAGAACATCTTGTCGACATTGTCGGGAACTTTGTCGTCTTGAATCGTCTTGATGATTTTGCTCTTGGTCTCATCGCTGACATTTTTTCCCGTCGCTATCGCCAAGGTATCGATGACTTCATTGATGGTCGCTTCGTCCTTCATATTTCCGTTCGACAGCTTCCTCGCCAAATCGATAATCGTCTGTTTCTTGACTTTCGTCCTTTTCTCGACTTTTTTCAAAATTTCATCATTCATAAAAAAACTCTCCCATAAAAAGTATATGAGAGAATTGTCGATAAAATTATTTCTTTTCTAAAATGTCCTCTACCAGATTGTAGAGTTTTTTCATACAGCCCTCTTTATCCAATTTCTCTAAGTTTTTCTGCAATTTCTCCAAATAGGACGGATTGTTGCAGAGCTTCTTAATCGTTCTCGAAAATTTGAAAAAATGGACTGCATTGATGGCATAGCCTCTCTTCGTCAAAAATTTTATATTGTCTTTCTCCTGACCGCCAGAGTTTCTGATGAGAACCATCGGCTTATGGAAACACAGGCACTCCGTCACGGTGAGTCCTCCCGGTTTCGTGATGACAAAGTCGGATATGATTAAATACTCCGGTCCGTTTGTAATGAAGCCCAACACGTGAATGTTCTTTGCCTCGTGTCTTCGAGCCATTCCCTCTGCCCGTCGTTTTAAATCTTGATTGCGTCCACAGACGAAGAAGACATCGGCATCGACATGACTCTCTATCAAAGTCAAAAGATAAGGCAAAGTCGTCGAAGAACCAGTTCCACCTCCTCCATAGAACAAGATGATAGGCCTCTCCCCCGTCAGTTTGAACTTTTTTAAGAGTTCTCCTTTGTCATAGAGACTCTTAGTATACTTAGAAGACACGGGAATGCCGAACGTATGAATGATTTTAGAGCTGATTCCCCTTTTGACCAAAGTCCTCTTCTCCTCTGGACTATTCACGATGAGAGCATCCTCGCTTTTGTAGGAATCCAGCCAAATTCTATGCGCTTTGTAATCCGTCACAATACTGATTAACCGACAGTCGAGTTCGCCCCTTTTCTTGAGTTTACTGATATACGTCGCCGCGGTGAAATGGGTCGCGATGACTACATCTGGGTCGAAATCGAGTATAATTTTCTTTATCTTTTTGTTACTCACGACCTTCGACTGAATCTCGGCACTCATCTTTCCTGCGACGACATTGTCTGTCATACAGTAGATGATATTCCAAAACCACGGAAATTTAAACATGACATTGTTGTAAAACTTGTTGGTAAATGTACCTAAAAAGGGAGTGGCATACTGAAGAATATCGATTTCCATGACCTCATATTCGCCTGTCTCAGTAAAATAATCTTCGATATATTTTGCTATCGACTTATGTCCTGTCCCATATGTTGCATACATAACTAACATTTTTTTCTTCATCTTATCGTTACTCCTACTACAATTATATACGTAAAGTCAAAATTTTACAATTCTTATTTGACTTATCAGAGTGTTTGATGATATGATTTTTGTAGGTGAGATTTATGGATATGTCGAGCAAACAGTTATTAGTACTAGATTTTATCAAACAGTTTATCGCTTCGAAAGGGTATTCTCCAACCGTGCGTGAAATAGCCCAAGGACTCTATCTAAAAAGTCCTTCGACAGTGCAAGGTCATCTACAAAAACTTGTATCCGCAGGATTCATTACGATAGACAAGAGAAAGTCTCGCACTATCGAACTGCTAGTGCAAAATGAATATCTAACCATATCTAACAAAATAGCCAATATCCCTGTGTTGGATACAGAACTCGAAAGCGTTTCCACAGAATATTTAGAAATACCCATCTACATGCTCAACAATTATGATCCCAAAAACTTATATGCTTTTAAAAGTGACAAATCGATTTATATAGCAAATGTCAGTCTAACTAAAAAAGACAGGCCTTCTCTCGTGATAGTTGATAACACATATTTTTATGAAGAAGCTCCTAAAGAGGGCAACATTTTTGCGAACATCATCGGGGAATTTAAAATTTATTGATACGAAAAAAGAGACATCGTTCGTCTCTTTTTACTTGAAGTTTAATATATTTATAGTTTATTGAGAAGGATAAGTTTATAGGTTTATTTATGTCTTTAATTAATAACCAATTATAAATTTATATACAATGTATTTTGTTCTGTCTTTTTTAAGTATGACTTTACTTTTTTTATTATCATCTATCACATCCATTTCGTGATTACAGTATATAAAACTTTTTAGTAATATACGTGTCGCGACTGTGAAATGTTTGTGAAGTTGTCAATTTTTGGAAAAAGAGGGAAAATGTTATAACGATTGAGGTTAATTTTTTGTGTTTTTAGCCAAGAAAAAATAGGCTTTTCTCCTATTTTATTATACACTTTAATGATGTTATCAGCTAAGAAAATAAGGCTTACCACCGGACAGTTTTTGCCCTTTATTTTAAAAGAGGTGTTTTCCCACCTCTTGACTTGCTTTTTATATGACACATTCTGTATAAATAAATTTGAAAAACAAAGGACGTGTCATATGAATAAGTGGTTTTAGAGATTTCTTTTCTAAGTTTTCTCTCTCTAAACCTTTTCTTAATATTTTTCCTGAAGTTCTCACTTCCATGATTTCCTCGAGGTCCTGCGTCACTAACTCTATCGCTCTTAATTGTAAAGGCGATAAGTTTGATTTTATTCAACCCGATTCCGTCGACCGACGTATTCGTAGATTCTTCAATAATCCTAACTATAACCCTTATGAAATCTACGACTTCACTATCAATCATGTCATCTCTAAGTTCTCCTGCAAACACGGCGACAACCTTGTTCATGTCATTTTTGACCACATGTTTAAGTCTGAACAGTTCGTCGTTTTTATGCTCTCTTCGTATTGGGAAGAAATCTGTCTTCAGCTAAGTCGGAACGGATCTGTCGCTGTGCCGGTTCCTCTTAATTGACTCAAGTATTCAGCTTTCAGATTGATTACTGGAGCGACCGCACCGCTGTTATTGACAATGTAGTTGCCCAAATCGCCGCCACTATAGACAACGAACACAAAAGCATCGCCGTTAGAACTCACGCTATAAGGCGAGAACGACCAGTACCAACTTCCTTTTTTTAAGTAATAACTACTATTTGTTGTTCCATACTTTCCGCTTCCTGCGGCTACGATTTCATCTGCTGTGATTAACCCTACTGGATACGTCGATTTCCCGTTTCCTCCATTTTCTGCTTCCACTGTGAATTTATCGTTTTCCTGTGGACACGTGAAACGCGGTTGTGTTACTGTTGTCTGCCATGGCCCTCCTACTCTTGCCGTTGCTCCGTATGCTGTTACGTTATTTCCATATCCTAACCCTGTATCACTACTCCATCCCGTAGCACTCTTTCCTGGGGTACTTCTATCATTGCAGAATATACTGTCTGCTACATAATTTCCATATCCTGTGTCTACTATATTCGTTTTATACCATTCATCTACTTTTGTCTTTATCGATGAATCTGTTTCATTTCTTTGGGCTTGTTCTCTACTCGTGCTTGCACTTCCATTGGCTCCTCCGTACATCCATCCCACATATTTTGCATCGTCATAGTTTGAATTCCACACTTGTCCTGTAATAGCAAATCCTCTCGTATAGGTATTAGTTCCTGCATCCCCTGCCCCATCGTATTGAATTCGTACTGTTCCATCTCCATTGATACGGATGATTCTCCACCACATATCTTGTCCACTCGCATCTTGTCCGAACTTTATGTAGTTGTTTGGCGCCGTTCCTCTGAAGTAATAGCTCATCCCAGAATCATCTTCCATACCGAATAATCCATCCACGGTTTCGTCTGTCGTCGCAGGAGTCGCAAAGTTCGGTGTCGAAGAGTTTACTTTTAAACCGAGTAAATTTAGTGTTTTCTCGCTTTCGCTTAGTTTTGCACCTTGTATCCCTGCGGTCATATGTATGTCGACTGATAGAATTGAACCTGCTATGTCATTGGGAGCACTTTGGTCTAAGAAAAACTGTAAATAGTGGTCTTCAGATTCTCCCACTTTCAAAGAGCCTGTCAATATGACTTTTTTGCTGTTCGTCTCGAGGTCAGCAAGATTGGAAAAACTCTCTTTTCCATCTAACTTATAATTGATATATTTGTAGTGTTCGGGAACGATTTTTTTATATGAACTATAAGACGCATTCGCAGAGTCTGCTAAAAAGCTCGTCGTCTCATCCGTTAGATATATCTCATAATCGATATCATAATCTCCGTCATTCGTGACTGTGAAAAGATACTTTAAATCTTCGTCGGTGATATCCGCAGCGCTTTCAGGATACAAATCGTTTAAGACGATTTTACCCGATACGCTCGAAAGATTGGCACTCAAGTTCCCGATGGCAATCTTCTGGTTTTC
>CAJTZC010000033.1 GCA_910583745.1 uncultured Bacilli bacterium | reverse complement strand
TGTTTCTTATCCGGACCTTGTTTCTTATCCGGACCTTGTTTCTTATCCGGACCTTCCTTACTCTTAAAGTTTATACCATATGGTTTCTTCTCGTCAAGACTTTTTTCTTACTTTACGCAATTTCCTAATTATAATTTTTCATTAAAAAACTACCGCATTATTCGGTAGGTGTTTGAAAGTCTTGTAGTTCGCCACTTTCTGAAAGAATCTTATTGACCTTTTCGGTCGCAGAGTTTAAATCTTCTCCGCATAGATTTGCTAAGCGCATTCCTTCAGTAAACATTCCTATGGCTTCTTCCAATGGTACAGAACCATTTTCAAGCTTCTTAACGATTTGTTCGAGTTCTGCAAGGTTCTCTTCAAAACTCTTCTTGTTTTTTTCTTCTTCCATGTCAATTCTCCTTTACTTCTTCTACTTTGGCATCTATATACCCGGATGATAACCTGATATTGATTTTATCGCCACTTTTTAAATCTTTGGCTTCTATAATGACTTTGTCCTCTTTTGTGACGACTGAATATCCTTTTTTAAGAATATTTAGAGGATTTAAGAGGTCTAGTTTGTTCAATAGTAAGGCATACGATTGGCCTTTTTCCTTTAAAAAGAGGTTTGAATTTGCAATGAGTTTTGTCTTCCATAACAGTATCTTTTCTCTGTCTTTCTCGTAGAAAGATAGAGGGTTTTTAAGGACATAAGATTCGATGACTGCCTCGTACCGCTTTCTCGAAAATTCTAGTTTATTTTGAACGATGTTCGAGAGCTTGTCCATCAAAATAGACAGTTTCTGTTCTTTTGCTTCGTAGAAGACACTCGGATTTTTGAGAGTATACGAGTTCGCCAGGGCATCCAATCTCTTTCTTAAAAGATTTAATCTGTTCGAAGTGCTCGTCCCTAAACGAATACGAAAGTTCTCTATCAATTTGAAGACATCGACCATGTTCGGTACGGCGAGCTCAGCAGCCCCCGTCGGAGTTGGTGCTCGTAAGTCTGCGACAAAGTCGGCGATGGTAAAGTCGACTTCGTGTCCTACGGCACTGATGACGGGAATCGGACAGGCGAAGATGGCTCTTGCGACGATTTCCTCGTTGAATGCCCATAAATCCTCGATGGAACCTCCTCCACGACCGACGATGAGGACATCTAAATCGTAGTTTTGGGCTTTTTGGATATTTTCGACGATGCTATTTTTGGCCGTCTCTCCTTGGACTAGTGCCGGGAAGAGAATCGTCTCTGCAATCGGAAAAC
Organism: uncultured Bacilli bacterium; assembly: GCA_910583745.1. Lineage (GTDB taxonomy): Bacteria > Bacillota_I > Bacilli_A > RF39 > UBA660 > RUG11867. The sequence goes on along the minus strand of CAJTZC010000033.1, from coordinate 10,718 downwards.
GCCTCTTAATCGTACTCAGAATGTCTCTTATCGCAGCACCTGTGGGTGCAGTGACGATTCCTATCCTTTGAGGATATTTTGGAATCGGCTTTTTCAGTTCTCGTTTGAAAAGTCCCTCTTTTTCTAGCTGTGCCTTGAGCTTTTCGTAGGCGATATAGAGTTCCCCTATTCCGTCGGGTTGCATCTTGGTTACGACGATTTGGTATTTTCCAGAACCTTCATAAACGGTGACTTTTCCTTCTACGAATACTTTTGTGCCATCTTTCGGTTCGAAATTCAAAGTGCTCGCATTTGTCGAGAACATCACAGCACTGATGACGCTGTTTTCATCTTTTATACTAAAATAGAGGTGTCCTCTCGTGTGCAATTTGGAGTTCGAAATCTCACCTTTCAAAAAAACCCGATTGAGATGGATATCGGCCTCGAATTTTCTTTTTAAATAGTTGTTCAGTGCACTGACTGTAATGTAATTCGCCATTACTCGTGCTCCTTGACGTATTTGTCTAGGACAGCATTGATCATCTTGCGAACCGAATCGTCAGAATACTTTTTGGCTAGTTCAATCGCTTCGTTTATGACGACGATTCTAGGCGTCTCCGTATAGATTAGCTCATATAAGGCCATTCTCAAAATGTTCGCACCCGTACATTCTAGGCGTCGAATGTCCCAGTCTGCTAAGTATTTATTGGCTAATTCGTCTAAGTCTTTCGCATAAGTGTTGACACCATATACAACTTCTTTGACGAATTCATTCTCGATTTCTAGGTTTTCTTTTATCACTTCATCGATATCGTAGTCCAATTTCGTTTGTTTGTATATATCTATCTGGTATAAGATAGTCATTATTTTTACTCTTAATTCACTTCTCGTCATCTGTTGCATGACAGACATCACCTACTTTTCGTAACAAAATAAGACCAAACGGCCTATTTTTTATTTTATTGTATCTATCAGTTTACAGATACGATTTTCACTTGGTAAGAACCGTTTGGACTTTCGACGTCTACGGTATCTCCTACTGTCTTTCCGATGACAGCTTTTCCTATAGGAGACTCATTTGAGATTCTTCCTTCGAAAGGATTCGCTTCCGTAGAACCGACAATCTTATATTCTTCTTCATCGTCGTCTTCTACGTAGCAAATTTTTATCGTGGAACCTACTCCAATTTCGCCTTTTTTAGGTCCCTCAATTATTTTCGCGTGTTCAATCATGTATTCAAGTTTTTTGATTCTGGCTTCCAATTCTGCTTGGTCACTTCTCGCAGCGTCGTAGTCTGCATTTTCTGATAAATCTCCTTGTGCTCTTGCATCCTTTATCGCTTCGATAACTTGAGGTCTCTTCACAGTTTTTAACTCGTTCAACTCTTCTTCCAAGGCTAAAAATCCTTCTGCTGTAAGTAAGCATTCATCTTTTTTTGGCATATTTATCACTCTTTCATAACATTAATTTAAATCAAAAAATTAAACCTTCGATTAGGTTGACCTAATAATACTATCTTTCTTCAAAAATGTCAAACATTTTTATTCGCATCATGCTTCCGATGTCGCATTTACTAGGAATTTTAATTTTGACGATTTCTTTCGGATGGTTACAGACTTCTAGGGGTGTCCCGTCTTCTGAAGTGATGTTCTCAATCGTGAACTCAATTGTGTCCATCTTTGGGCCGAAAATCTGTACTGTATCGCCAATCTTGAAATAATTTCGCACTTCTACTGTGGCTGTCTTTTCGTCTGAGTCTTTCACGAGCCCCAAAAAATCTTGATTGGAGTCCTCCTGGCGACCACTGAAATACTGCTCTTTTTCAGTCGGTAACCCGTGATAAAACTGACTTACCGATTCTCTGTTGGCCACTCTATTTATGATATTCTTCGCATAGGAAATATATTCATCGGAAAGTGTATTTGTCTTTATTTTATCGATAATCCTTCTATAAGTGTGCAAAACGGTTGCAATGTAGTATATCGAACGCATTCGCCCTTCGATTTTAAAAGAATTGACTCCGACTTGTATCATGCTTTCGATGTTCGTAGCCATGTTCAAATCTTTCGGCATCATTTCGAATTCACGGTTTTCGTCATCGCAAAAGCTCCAACGGCATATCTGAGCACATCCTCCACGGTTGGAATCTCTGTTTGTCGCGTAGTTCGACATGACACATCTGCCACTGAAGGAAGTGCACATGGCGCCTTGAATGAAACACTCGATATCGACTCCTGTATCGGTTTTTATCCTCTCGATGTCCTTTTTAGAGGCTTCTCTCGCGAGGACGACGCGCTTTACACCTTGATCGACGTAAAATTTAACGGTTCTCGCATTTAAAGTGCTCGCCTGGGTACTCAAATGAATTTCGAGAGCGATGTTCTCTTCACGCACTTTTTTGATGACAATTGGGTCGCTGACGATGATGGCATCGACGGCAATCTCCTCTAAGAACTTTAAATAATCTACGAGACCTTCTATGTCTTCGTTGTGAAAGACGATGTTGACCGTCACATAGACTTTTTTTCCGAGAGAATGGGCATATTCTACGCTTTCTCGGAGTTCTTCGTTCGAAAAATTGGTCGCATTGGCACGGAGACCAAAATTCTTTCCGCCCAAATAGACGGCATCAGCACCATATAAGAAGGCAAATTCTAAGCGTTCTCGGTCGCCCGCGGGGCTAAGTAGTTCTATCATTTTAAATCACCTACCCTATAAACGGTTTTTTTGTCTATAAATCCAGTGGTCGCATTTTCTATCGATTTTCCTTCGAGAGCGGCTTCGACCAAATCACTCGTCAAAAACTGTGTATCGAAGAGGAAAAATTTTATCTTCTCCGCGTCTAAATTTCGGGCAAAGTCTCTTATATCGAGTAAGTTTGCGTCGAAAACTGCCGTTCCATAGTCGTTGTCTCTCAATTTGAAGTGGATGTCTGCATTCGGGACAGCTACGTCTAAATGGTCTTTTTCGACTTCTCCCCGATGTCTCAAGTAGTTTCGGGTCAAAGTCCTTCGCGAATACATCACCATCGGATAGGCAAATACCTGCAATACGAGAGGCTTTGTCGTATAATCCAGTATCTCTTCTATCTCCTGTCCTGTGATATCCGTAGATAAGACGACACTTGTAAAGTGGTCTAACCAGTAGTTAATCGTCTCGTAATTGTTGTTTAAATGGTTCTGAAAGTTTATCAACTCATAACCTTTGTCTGTGAGTTCGCACATCAAACCCGTATCTTCGATGAGAAAACCCTTGACGTTTTTAGGTATCTCGAGTTTCACAAATCTGTCGAGGTCTTCGTCGGTCAAAATGCGATTAACTAGGACATAGGCGTCGACTCCTGTCGACTCGATCTCATTAAAAGTGAAACTCTCGTATCCGACAGAAAAATCCTTCAATGGAAAAAGAAAGTTAGAAACGCCTAACTTTTTGTATCTCTCCAAATCTGCAATTATACTAATATTTATTAAAACTTTATCATTTCTCATCTTTTTTATAACTTACACTCAGTCCGTCGCCAATTTCGTAGAACTTCGTAGTAAACTCCTGGTTCGTCTTAAGAAACTCGATGTAATCTTCGATTTTTGACACTAAACTGTTTAAATTCTTAGACATATCTTCGGACCTATTTCCGACAAGTCCGTGGAAATTGATGTTATCGGTGATGATGACACCTCCTGGGCTCAAGTAATGGCTGAATTTTTCGAAGAATTTGATGTATTGTCCCTTCGCCGCATCGATAAAGATGAGGTCATAGGTACGACCGACGAGATTGACATCTAAAGCGTCTTGGAAGACAATCTCTATCTGTTTTTCTAATCCGCACTTTTTGACGTTTTTTAACGCCTCCATATAGCGTTTTTCATCTCTTTCGATGGTCGTGAGCTCTACTCCTTCACTCGCTGAAACCATGAGAATACCGCTGTATCCGATGGCTGTCCCGAGTTCGAGTATCTTTTTGACGTTATTTAATTTAATGTATTTCATGATGAACTTTATGGAATCTTTTTCTATGATGGGAACGTTGTGCTCCTTGGCATACTTTTCCATTTCAATAATTGTTTCTTTCATTTAAAAATCACCAACGTGAAGATTATATCACATTTGGCAATTGAAATCAATTGACACGGTTTTTTACAAAAACTCGATGTCGAATCAATGGAGTGCTAAGCGCTTTGCACCCATATTTTCGTCGACGACATCCAAAAGTTGGTTGGCATAAACCGGCGTCTTGAGTACGTGATGCGTCGATGGTATCAGAAGGCTTTCTCCTAGCTTTGGCAAGTGCTTCTCTATCGCTCTTTGGGAATCGATGTGCACTAAGCCGTCGGATTCTCCTTTATAGAGGATATCGTTAAAAACGAACATGCGAATTTGGTCGAACGCTCCTGCTTTCATCGTCGTGGCAAACGTCTCTTCTTCAATTTTAGTACAAATGTTTTGGTAATGTGCTACGCTGTCGACGCCTTTTAAGTTCTCATCGCTGAAAATATTTTGAAGAAATGAGCTGTCGTATACGGGAATGAACCCTTTAGGAACGCCTTCTCTTGGCGAAATATCCAATTCCATATGGGAACGGCTGTGATGGTTGTAGTAGTATTCCATGACCGATTTAATGACTTTTTCACTCATTGGAGTGTCACCCATTTTAGCTTTGACATAACTGACTATCTCTTTTTCAAAAAGCAATGGACCAGCGATGAGGGCACCTGTATAAGGAGCCGAGACACTGTATAATCGAGTTTTAAATCTCGCGTCCATCGTCGTCAAATATTTGGCCATGTCCAAAGCAATCGCACCGCATTTTGAAAAGCCGATAAAATTGACGGTTCTGACAAAATCGTGACAAGCTATGAAGTCTACGGTCGAAGCGAGAGCCCTACTCTGTTCTACGAGAGGAGCATCATTGTCTACGAGCAGAAGCATGATGCGGTAATTTCCCGGTTTATTCTCGAAATAGCGCAGTGCATTCTTTATACCCGCTTTTCTGTCGGATACGGTAGTCCCATCTTTACTGTGGTTATCTACGCGACAACCGTCTGCTATCAAAATATAGTCGATTGCAGCGCTTTTATTATGGATTATCTCTGGATATTCGACATAGGAAAGAGCGCGCATCTTTCTCTCGTCTCCTGCGCCTACTTTTATCCATTCACCCGTTCTTAAATTCCATTTTCTAAATTGTTTAACGTCGCTCATACTATCCCCTTTTTTATTTGTCCTGTATATTAATATAAAATAGCTGTTTTGTCAACTTTTTTTTGCTACTATATTTCAAAATTAAAGAACTCTGTCGTTTAGAGTTCTAATATTCGTACCAAAGGTTCTCTCTTTTTAATCTGCTGATGGTCGCGTCGTGTTCTTGGTTGGTCTTGTTAAAATACGTCTTACCGTTTTTATCTGCGACGAAGAAGTAGTAATCGTGCTTTGACGGTTCAAGTGCTGCTTTGAGAGATTGATAACTCGGGCACGCTATCGGCCCGACTGGTAGACCACTTACACAGGTTCCTCGCGTATTGTATCCGTTGCAAGAGGCCAAATCGGACTTCGTCAAGTCGACACTGAAGTCTTTGTTTACGGCGTAATATGTCGTCACGTCGCTTCCTAAGGCCCAACCAGCATTCAATCTATTGTAAAATACACCAGCCACCCCGTGTCTATCGTTGCTTCTCGCACCTTCGAGCTCTATAATCGATGCGAGGGTCATAATCTCGTGGATAGAGTATTTGCTCTTCTCTATGGCATCGGCATAGCCTGAGAGTTTGCTCTCCGTATTGTCTAACATTTTCTCAATGATACCCTTTATCGTCACATCAGAATTGAATTCGTACGTATCTGCGAAAAGATAGCCTTCTAAAGGGTGATAAATTTTATCGGCCAAGATGGCATCTGTCAAACAGTCGTATTTTTCGATGAGTTCTTTTATGTAGTCCTCGTCGTCAAAAGTGGCCATCACTTCGTCTTTGTTAAACGAGAAGTTTTTGGCGATGACGTCTGCGATGTACGTAAGTCTTTTTCCCTCTACGAAGGTGACCCATACTGTATCTCTCGTCACTTTTCCGTCGATAAACATCTTGAAAATCTCTTTAGCAGACATGCTCTTCGTGAGTACATAGGTTCCCGCCTGGGGCGTGCCAGGGTTCAATTTCGTATAAATCTTCATAGTAAAATCAGATTGAATGAGCCCTTCTTTTTTTAGTTTGGCGATGACTGTACTCGTCGCTTCCCCTTGTTCTACGGTAAAAACGATGTTTTCTTTCGCGTCTTTATCTACTGGTTCTAGGCTAAAAGTGTAATACAACATACAAGAAGCAATTCCAACAAGTAAAAAAGCGAAGAGACTTACTATTATAAGAATAATGCTTTTTTTCTTCATAATTAGTTCTCTTCTTCTTGAGCTCTTTGCGATTCTTTAATTATCTGTTTTTGTGCACTTGCGAGGACGCTTTCTATCATGTTCCATTCTGCATCCGTCGTCACAGGATTTAAGTCTAGGCTCTTTCCTGTAGGGTCATAATGACTTGCGTAAGTATTGATGTTGCCATCATCCGTCATCGTATGGTCTGTATAGATGAGGTAGCTCAATTTAAACTCCTCTGAATCGATAGTCATCATGACTTCGCATTCGACTTCCTCGCCTTTTTCATTCTTCATGATGAAGATATTTTTGTTCTCCGTTTTCCCCTTATTAGCATTGCTGTTATCAAGATTTTGATTGTTCATTTTTACCATTTCCTTTCATTCTTAAATATGTGTTCAGTATCACACTTGCAGCGACTGCATCGATATGTTCTTGTCGCTTTTTTCTACTCATGTCGGCATCGAGTAAATACTTTTCTGCCTCGACGGTAGAAAGTCTTTCGTCTACGAGTTCTATCGGTATATCGAAGTGTTGCTCCAAAAACTCTTTAAACTCGAGACTGCGTTTGCTCGCGAAGCCCATCGAATTGTCCATATTTTTGGGTAGGCCAAGCGCTATCTCTCCGACTTCATAATCCTCTATCAATTCGCGAAGGGGCTTCAACAGTTCTTCATAGTTTTTAAATTTAAAGGTTTTATGGGGATTGGCAATCATACCGATTTTGTCACTCAGTGCTGTCCCGAGTGTCTTGGTCCCCAAATCTAATCCTAAACACCTCATTTTATATAACTCTTCAACAACGTTTCGATTATTTTGGCTCTATCGAGACTTGTAATCTTTTTTCTAGAATCTTTGTAACTCGATATATATCCCGGATCTCCACTTAAAAGATATCCGACGAGCTGATTGATAGGATTGTATCCCCTTTCTTCTAGAGCATCGTATATTTCTAATAACGTCTTTTGAACTAAAGTTGTCTCGAGTTCTTCGACGTTGAATAATCTCGTTTCGTACATACTTTTCACCTCTCGATAATTATAATTTTAGCAAAAGTTATACGTTTGTACAAGTGTTTACTCGTTATTTTCGATTTTTACTAATACTTCTCGAGGTTTTGAACCATTTTGAGGACCGACGATGCCTCTTTCTTCTAATAAATCGACGATTCGTGCGGCGCGGTTGTATCCGACTTTAAACCTTCTCTGTAGAAGACTCGCGCTGACTTTTCCCGTTTGAACGGCGAATTCGACGACTTGGTCGTACAGTGGGTCATCGTACTCCTCACTCGGACTGTTTTCTCCTGCGAGATGGCTTTCCGGTATCTCATCGAGCATCTTATCGTAGGAAGCCATCTGTTGGGAGCAGACGTATTTTATCACTCTCTCTACTTCTTCATCGGAAATGAAGTTACCTTGGACACGCTCTGTCACACTGGCCCCCATTGGGAAGTAGAGCATATCTCCTTTTCCTAGGAGTTTTTCAGCACCTTTCATATCGAGAATCGTACGCGAGTCGATTTGTGACGCGACGGCGAATGCGATACGAGATGGGATGTTCGCTTTGACGACACCTGTGATGACGTCGGTCGAAGGTCTCTGTGTCGCAACGATTAAATGGATACCTGCGGCCCGAGCCATTTGGGTAATACGCATAATCGAATCTTCGACTTCTTTGCTGGCGACGACCATCAGGTCCGCCAACTCGTCGATGATGACGACTAAGAAGTACATTTTCTTCTCTACCTCTGTCCCTGCGACAGCATTCTGTTTTTCTACCCATTCGTTGTATCCAGCGATATTTTTCACGCCTTTTTCGCTGAAGAGGTCATAACGTTGTTCCATCATCAAGACGACTTTTTGAAGCGCAGCACTCGCCTTTCTAGGGTCTGTGACGACTGGCCATAATAGATGAGGAATGCCGTTGTAGTTCGACAATTCGACTTTCTTCGGATCGACGAGGACCAATTTGACTTCGTCCGGTCGTTTTGTCATCAAAATCGTCGCGATGAACGAATTGATACAGACTGATTTACCTGAACCCGTCGAACCTGCTACTAGCAAGTGTGGCATCTTCGAGATATCTGCCCATTTGATGCGACCCATGATGTCTTTTCCCAAGGCCACTGGGATTTTGGCACTTTCAATTTCTTTCGTAGGTCGACTCAACACTTCTCGAATCGGTACAGGAGTGACTTTTAAGTTCGGTATTTCGATACCTACTGTGCTCTTTCCTGGAATCGGAGCTTCTATACGGACGTCTTTTGCGGCGAGAGCCAACGCGATTTCTTTATCGATACTCGTAATTCTGCTGACACGGGTTCCCGCTTTGACTTCGACTTCAAACTGCGTTACTGCCGGTCCTTCGTGAATTTCGACGACGCGTCCGCTGATTTGGAAGTCGTTGAGCACTCTTTCAAGTGCAGCTTTATTCGACTGTAAGAATTCTGTAGAATTGACTTTCCCTTGTGCTTTAGGCCTATCTAAGAGGTCTAGAGATGGGAGACAATAGTTTTTATTCTCTGTCGGTTCTTCTGGAGTCTCGTTTATCTTAACAGGTGGCTCTTCTCTGTTCATATTCATGGTCAACTGCTCTTCGTGTCTGTTTTGTGTCTCGCCGAGGAGTTCTCCCATGTTTGAATAGACTTTTACGTTTTCTAGAGATTCTGTCATAATCGTGTCTTCCACACTGCGCCCATGCTCGCGATGTTCTCTTTCTTCCCTACTGCGACCGAATAATGGCTTTTTCTTGCGAGGAATCTCTTCTTCTTCCTCTTCCTCCTCGTCCTCTTCTTCTGAATCTGGGATGCGCACTTTATTTGCAAAGCCTTTAAACATATCGATGACATCGCCAATGCTCAAATCGAAGCACAGAATGATGCCTAGAAAGGCGACGACGACGAGAACTATCTTTGTGCCTTCAAAGGCAAAGCACTTCGTCAAACCGACGGTGAAAACCGCTCCGATGATACCGCCTCCCGAGTTGGCTGTATAGTTAATCAATCCAGCGTCCATAAAGGTATCGATTGTATTCGAAATGATTTTGACGCCATCGAGATTCTCTTTCACGGCATATTCCATATGAGAATATACGAGAGCTGCGGCGATAATCATGTAAATTCCTATCAATCTTATCGTAAAATATTTGGGAGACTTTCTCTTTACCAGCATGTAGACTCCTGTCAATAAGCAGCCTAAAAGCACTAAGGTATACCACGTACCCATAAGAAAAATGGCAAACCCTTTTATGACGTTTCCGACTGGTCCGAAGCCGCCAAAACCCATCACTGCGACGAGGATTAACAGCACTCCCCAAAGCTCTGCTGTATATGAATCGTTCTTTTTAGAATTCGTTTTACTTGTCTTTTTCTTTGCCATAACCTTCACCATTATCATTATATAATAAACGTATTTTTTAGTAAAGCGATTTTACATTAAGTAGTCGCCCGATGGGTGTAAACTTCTAAAAATATGCATAAAAAAAGAAACCCTTTGAGGTCTCTATATGGAGTCGACATTGACTTTAATTCTTCTCAAGTTCTGTTTGTAAGCACACGCATTGACGAGCACTCTAATCGACTTGATGGTCGCGCCAGATTTTCCTATGACCGTAGCCATATCGTCGTCGTGGACGATTATCTCTAGAATAATCGTTCCGTCTTCATCGGTAAAATCTTGTACTTTTACGATGTCTGGATTTTTAACCAATCCTAAAATCAATTTCTCCGTAAATTCTTTTACTACGTCCATAATTATTTACCAGATTCTTTTTTGTTTTTGAATTTAGACCAAGTACCAGCTTTTGAAAGTAAATTTCTAACTGTATCAGTAGGTTGTGCACCATTGTTAAGCCATTTTAGAGCTTTTTCATCGTCTACTTTTATTTGGTCGCCTTCTTTTCCAATCGGATTATATGTTCCAACAGTTTCGATAAATCTACCATCTCTAGGACTTCTAGAGTCTGCTGCAACGATTCTGTAGAAAGGTTTTGCTTTTGCTCCCATTCTTTTAAGTCTCAATTTAACTGCCATGTGTATTCCCTCCATTCACTAGGACCATGTTATCACAGCCAAAACAATAAGTCAACCTTTTTTGGTTGACTAAATTAATAAATATATTCGAAAATTTTTCAACTCTCGCTTTTCAAGAATCTGTTATCACTAAAGTGATTCAATATGCCGTTGACCTTTTTGCCGATAAACTGAATTATAAAATCGCCTTTTTCGCCGACAGGTGGTTTGGCACAATTTCTCTTCTCGATTTTATCAAAAAGACTGGGCACTAGATAGGTACTCGTAATTTACAGGCCTTCTCTATGATGTACACTTGCATCAACATCTGTATTCTTTACTTAACTTGTATTTCTACTTACTATACAAGAC
>CAJTZC010000032.1 GCA_910583745.1 uncultured Bacilli bacterium | reverse complement strand
GATATTCTTGTCGCGACTCTCCATTGTTTGTGAAACACGGCTAAGAACATTAGGGCCTTAGTCGTGTTGTTTTTACTTCTTCATTAAAATTTTAACAAAATAATGATGATGGCGAGTGCTATGAGCACTTGAAGTAGACCATCAAAGTCTATCTTTAATTCTATAGACATCACTCCAATCAATAATAAATTCAAAGATGAAATTCATAGGTGCCAAAACCCCCCTAATATATGAGATAGACTATTTAATTACGTATGATAAATTAGAAAAAGAGGATTATAGATAGGTGAAACACACTGAAATAAAAAATAAATATACGTATTCTCTGAAGAATTTGAGATTTTGTAATAAAAGAATAAAATAGATTTATAACTAACATTTTAAAAAAACGAACCTTGTAGGACAAAATCGAATTTTGTTCTTTTTCAATGGAGCAAAAAATAAAATTCAATAGGGTGATTTTTTGAAATTCAGTCTAGATAAAATGCTCAAATACTTAGTTTTGGCCTTGGCTTCATTCGGAGCTATTATGATTTATTCGGCAAGTAGTATCTGGGCAGAATATAAATTTGGCTCAGAGTATAAATTTTTAATATCACAGGTCGTTTTTCTAATCGTCGGGTTCATTGGTATGAATGTAATCTCTCATATCGATTACAAACTCTATGAAAAGTATTCCAATGTCATCTTGATGATATGTGCTTCCTTGCTAATTTTGGTCTTAATTCCTGGAATTGGACAGGTTCGAAACGGGAGTCGAAGTTGGTTCGGAATAGGAGGCTTAGGTATACAGCCGAGCGAACTCTCCAAAATAGGTTTAATCATATTTACAGCAAAATATCTGTCGCGGAACGAAAAAGATATGCGAAACATAAAAAACGGAATCTTGCCGATTTTGGGAATCATTCTCCTGTTTTTTGCCCTTATAATGCTAGAACCAGACTTCGGTACGGGGATGGTTATAACCCTCACGTTGGTCGCCATGATTTTTATAAGCGAATCGAAAATTTCTTTCTTCATAGGCTGTGGCATCTTAGGCCTATTGGGAATTGTCGGTTTGATAATCGTCGCACCCTATAGAATGGCGAGAATCGTATCCTATTTGAACCCATGGGTCGACCCACTGGGCTCAGGCTTTCAAATCATACAAAGTCTATACGCAATCGGTCCAGGGGGTCTCCTCGGCATGGGTTTCATGAAATCGAGACAAAAATACTTCTACCTACCGGAACCCCAGACAGATTTCATCTTCTCCATTATAAGCGAAGAATTTGGGTTCTTAGGTGTCCTCATCGTCTGCACGGCCTTTTTCTTGATATTCTATATCTCCATGAAGATGTTTTTCAAAACAAAAAATCTTTTTGGAAAATACCTAATATTCGGTCTTTCATTCGGCATCATTCTCCAAGCGATTTTGAACCTTTCCGTAGTAGTAGGGCTCGTTCCCGTGACGGGTGTTACTTTACCATTCTTATCTTATGGTGGTTCAAGTCTGCTGGTATCCATGGCGAGCATAGGCATCATCCTAAGTGTCAGTAAACACCAGTAAATGATAAAAACTCATTGTATAGAAGATGGCAAGCCAACCGGTTTATCTTTACATTTAAAAGAGGGATAGTATAATTTAAGATAGGGTGATAAAAATGAAAGATAAATTGTTAAAACTGCTAGAAAACTCGTACAGTCCCTATTCAAATTTTAGAGTTTCTTGCATAGCTGTAATGAAAGATGGAAAAGAATTCTGCGGTGTAAATGTCGAAAATGCCTCTTATGGGGCGAGCATATGTGCAGAGAGAAGTGCTATCCTCTCGGCCATAAGTGCAGGCTATAAGAGATACGACTTCGAAAAGATGTACGTCATGTGCGACAGTGAAAAGATAGGCACTTCTTGCTTTATGTGTAGGATGGTAATCAGTGAGATGTTCGAAAAAGAGAAAGAGATTGTCGCGATGAACAGAAAAGGAGAAATCGAAGCACATACAGTCGAAGAGCTGTGCCCATTCCCCTTCGGAGATGAAAACCTAAAATAACAAATCATTTACAACGCATTTACATCGTTTTACAACCATAAGTTGTCCTGACTGAGCCAGCGTGCTATAATGAAAATGGGATAAAAGTAGAAGTGAGATGATAGATGGAATAACAAAGAAACTACATATATTTTACAAAGAAGACAATACTAAATATAGATAAAAGTCGAATAAAGGAGAGAAAAAATGACATACGATATTAAAAGTATAGACCAACTTGAAAACAGCACCATGACACTCGCAAGTAGCAATCAAAAAATTGCAAATGACGCAGAGAGTTTAGCATACATCATCGGTCAAATAAGAAGCAATTGGCAAAATGAGGCAGGGTCCGACCTCGCTTCGATTATAACGGAGTTAGAAAAATGTATAACAAATATACAAGGCGCAATTAATCCGACGATAAGTGAATATACGAAGACGATGAATACACTGGTTGCAGAATCGAGATCCACTCAGAATAGAAGTTTATCATAACGAAAGGAAGAAAAAAATATGACATTAGATTTAGCAGAATTAAAAAGAATTGCTTCAAGAAGCCAAGATATAGAAATAGAATTAAAAGACGAACTTTCTAAGATGGTATCGACGTTAGAAGAAATCTGTGGAAATGTTCAATCGAGCGAGTTGACAGCTTCGAATCAAAATTTGACGCATGCACTTACCGATGTATCGAATAGAATTCAGACAAATTTACCTAGAATTATAGAATTCTTAAACGCACAAATCAGTAGCTATGAAGCGACGAATGCAAATACGAAAGCACAAATCGACAATTTAATATCTACAGTAAATTCTACATTTGAAGGTTAAAAGGAGGAGACGAAATGGCAGCAGCAATTTTAGGAAATGATAGTAACTCAAATTATGAAATAAAAAATCTTTCTCAATTAGAAACCAGTTCGTCAAATCTAGCAAACTACGAACAACGAATTGCGAACAATAGCAGCAGTTTAAAATATATACTTACTGCAGTAGAAAACAGTTGGCAAAACGAAGCGGGAGCAGACATTCAGTCTATACTTGCAAGCTTAAGGAATAGCATTAAAATACTAGAGGAAGAGATTCAACCAGTCATCTCAGAATATGCCACTATCTTAAATCAGATAGTAACGGATACGAGAATGAATCAAAGCCAAAGTCTATAGAGCCTAGAGCTCTTTTTTTATGTCTTAAACCACCCAAATCAGAACTTCCCCCTTTCTCCAAAAAAAAGATAGTACAACCGACTATCTAAAGATTTTGTTTTATATAATAATATACAGCATTCGCGAAGCTTTGTCTCAAATCCATTTCCCCGGTGTATCCTTCAAACCATTTTGCAAAAGAATACGTCGCATCGTTGACAGACTGTGTTTCAGAAAGTTTTGAAAGGACTTTCCCACTATATCGGTCGTATTCAATTTCTTGCCAGGCGTGTTCTAATTGGGTTTGTAAATCGAAACTCTCTGGTTTTCTGCTGTTCGACCATTGGAATAATCCTTCAAACTGACCAGTAGGACACCGCAAATCCAAGGCAGACTCTTGAGTCATATTACCTATAATACCGGCAATCTGCTCATCCGATAAACCTTTCTCTTTAAAGAAATAGTAAGTTTCATGGACGATTTCCCATTTCTCTTCGCTGTTACCAATTTTATTCTTAAACTTTTCTAGAGATTTCTCCCCATTTTCATACCCATCTTGGTCCCCTATATTTTTATCGGCTTTTCGTCCCATATTGAATGAAAGCGCCGAAGCAGAAGCTGTTTTGACCAGTATCTCTCCATTTTCACCGAATACATTTTGCAACATAGTTACCAAATTTTTTAGTGCATTGCTCGCTTCCTCATTCGTTACCGTATAGGAGTGAAGCTGTTCTTCCAAGAAGCTTTCGAGGGAAGTCATATCACTGGAAAAATTTGTGCCGAGAGTTTTTATCTTATCTTGAATATTCAAAATAGCCTGGTGTAGCTCAGTAGAGCCTATATTGGATGCAATACTATCAAAATCCGAACGGATTCCGTTCAATATATTATCCAGTTCAGAATTGATATCGACCAATCTTCCTTTTAAGCGCATTACTTCTGTTAAATCAATTTTCATTTGTTTTCCTCCTGTAATTTGTTATATATGCCTTTCTATTCTTTAATTAGAATTTAAATTTAAGTTACTCTTTAATCATTATAGCATAAATTTAGTAATCGATACGATTTTTAAAGTAATTACAAAAGAATTTGTCACTCGATAGACAAAATTTTTCAAGAAATAATCGCATAAAATTCTTGACATTATGACGAAAAAGCACTAAACTAAAAACATATTCAGTTTAGAAGAGGAGTACTTTTTCATTAAGTGCAAAGAGAACTATCGGTTGGTGAGAGATAGAATTTAAGAAAAGGGAAGACACTTCGACAAAAGACTGACGTCTCGTCGCGATAAGACAATGAAAGAGTACAATACTATTGTGAAATAGGGTGGCACCGCGGATTCGATATTCGTCCCTATAGAACAGTAGTTTTTTTGTATAAAAAAGGAGGACTAAAATGCAACTAAAAGGAAAAGAGATGCATAAATTTAACTATATAAAAGATATTTTCGATGGAACTTGTGAATTGAACAGCTGCGAAAACATCATGATACCCGTATCGGATGAGCAAGGCCAACTCATCGATGACTCTATAGAAAAGGCAGTCACCTTTATAGGAGACCAAAGAGGAAGGTTTTACTTCCATACTCCATATTATACATACAAGGAAAAATACCAATTCGTCGTCATAGCAAAAGCCGAAAAAAATGTCTATCTAGAAAGCGAACTCGTGAACCTCGCCGTAAAGGTTCTACACAATTTAGATGAATACGAAGTAATAGTCAATCTAGGTGGAAGTGAAAACCATGACGACCTACAAGAAGCCCTAGACTCTATCGAAATAGCGGCCGCTCTTGACTCAGTCGCTTTAGACGAAAGGTACGAAAAAGAATTAGGGTTTGACCTCGTGATAGGCGAAGACATCGTGGCGCATGGAGGCGCAAACTATGGTGTAGGTATTGCATACTTTACTATGGACTATGAAACTTTAGAAAAGCACGTCTCGTATGTAAAAGAAAAGCAAGAACTCGATGCCTTCATCTTGCCTAAAAATCAAAAACGTATGAGTGATGCTTTTATCGTAGGAACAAACTTGAAAGATGCAGGTTTCAAAATAGAAATAGACTATTTAGAACATAAGGTAGAAGAAGAGAACATACGAGCGAATTTTTTGATTACCTTCGACGAAAAAGACATCGCCAATTATGAAGTAGAATTGAAAGATTTAAAGACAAAAGAATCCCACAAGGTAAAAATCGACGATTTAATAGAAGAACTTTCGTTCTTATAGGAGGAAAACGATGCAGATAAAAGATAAAGTAAAAGCCCAAATGCCGATCGAAGATTTCTCATCTTACTTCGTCGTAGCAGACTTCGATAAAACGATTACGACGGGAAGCAGTAAGACCTCGTGGTCTATATTGGCAGATAGCAATCTCGTCCCAGAAGAATATGTCCAAGAGAGAAATGCCTATTACGACACGTATAGACCTATCGAGGCGAACGAAAACTTAGATCTAGAATTTAGAAAAGCCAAAGTAAAAGAATGGTTCAGATTACACATCGAACTGTTCATAAAATACAAACTGAGCGAAGAAGTCTTCGAAAAAGCCGCGAGCGATTTAAGAATAATGGAATTTCGAAAGGGTGCGAAAGAATTCCTCGACCGCATGCACGAAGAAGGCGTTCCGGTCATCATAATCAGTGCTGGCATTGGAAACTTCATCGAGACATTTTTAAAAAAGAACGGTTGCTTTCACGACAACATCTTCATTTCGAGCAACAAAATCATCTTCGAAAATGGTGTAGCAAGCCGCATAGGCGCGAACATCGTCCACAGTCTCAACAAAAACGAAGTTTCATTGCCAGAGGAAATCAAAGCCAAAATTGCTGGGAGAAGCGACGTCATCCTTTTAGGAGACCAACCATCCGATTTGCTGATGGTCGATGAGACAGCTCATCGGATGGTTTTAAAAATAGGCTTTTTGACTGACCCAGTCAATCTAGAGAGCTATGAAAGAGCCTTCGACGTCGTCGTCGAAGAACCAGAAGACTATACAGATTTAAATCAAATGTTGATAAGAAAGGAAAAAAGAAAATGAGAACATACATAGAAGAATTAAAAGAAAACGAAAAGACAAAAATTGCAGGATTTATTACAAAAATAAGAGATACAAAATACATGGTATTTTTGATATTAAAAGACGTGACAGGGGAGATACAGGTATCTTTCTCAAAAGAAGAGCAAAGTGGTTTGATTGAAGATGCTCTCAAGTGTACAGTGGGTTCTGTAGTAACAATCGAAGGAAAGATGGTTCTAAGCGAATACGTCAAAAACGGTGGGAAAGAGTTTATACCTGAGAACCTAAAAATAGAGTCGATTGCAGCCGCGAGTCCACTCGACGAAGGAGCAGAAATCGATTCCAGACTGGATTATAGATGGGTCGACCTCCGTTCAACCAAAAACACTTTGACTTTTAGAATTCAAAGTGCTCTCGTCGAAACCATGAGAGAATACATGTACGAACACAAATTTACAGAAATACATTCGCCAAAGATGATAGCGGCAGCAAGCGAATCCGGTTCCGATGTTTTCGAACTGACTTACTTCGATGGGAAAGCGTACTTGGCCCAATCTCCACAATTTTATAAACAGATGGCGATGGCCGCAGGGTTCGACAGAATATTCGAAGTAGGGCCTGTCTTCCGTGCAGAAAAATCCTTTACAAACAGACACAGTACAGAGTTCACAGGCTTTGATATCGAGTTCAGCTACATCGACTCTTACGAAGACGTCATGGACATGGAAGAAGGCATTTTGACCTATGCTCTTGCAAAAATTAAAGAAAGATACGGTAAAGAAATAGAAGAAATTTTCGGCAAGCCTGTCATCGTTCCGACGGAAAAGTTTCCTCGTATCAAACTGAAAGACCTCTACGAAGAGATAGAGAAGAGATATGGGTATACAGTGCCAGAGTCTGAAAAGAACGATTTGACGAGTGAAGCGGAGAAATTGGGCTGCAAATTTGCCATGGAAGAATACAACTCTGAATTCTTATTCGTGACAGACTTCGGACCAGAAAAACGTGCATTCTACCATATGAGAGATGAAAACGGAACACCGCTCGGATACGACTTACTCTGGAGAGGGGTAGAGATAACTACGGGAGCACAAAGAGAACACAGATACGATATCTTAAAAAAACAAGCCGAAGAGAAAGGACTAGGAAAGGACGTCGAGTTCTACTTAGAGTTCTTCAAATACGGATGTCCTCCACATGGTGGATTTGGTCTCGGTATCGACAGATTGACGATGCTTCTTTTGAACCTTCCAAGTTTAAAAGAGACAGAATACATATTCAGAGGTCCAAACAGACTGACACCTTAAGAGCCAAAGGGCTCTTTTTTTACTTTGAGAAAAGAAAAAAAGACGATTAATCTTCGTCTTTTAATACTAAATCCCTGACTTTCTTGTTGTAAATGTCATAACGTTTTTTCACATTCATTTGGTCTTCCAGTGGGACGTCTTTCATGAGATTCTCATAGAACTTACATTGCCCAAAAGGTTCGACACAACCGCCACATCTTACACATTGAGGCACATTGGACCATACAACCATCTCGTCGTATTCGCGCAATTCCTCCATCAATGCTTCCCAGTACTGTCTAGTTACTTGGTCTGCACACATACAAAGTCTTTTTTCAGAGATGTTCATCAACGCTTGTAAATTGGCATCCATCTCCATCGGTACACAATTCATCTGACTTCTTGTCTCTCTGTCGACCTTCGTTCTATCGCTTCTCTCCGTACCGATGAACTTTTCACATCCTTCGTGGTGTCTCGCAAAATGTGTACTAATCGCATAGGGAATCGTCTCCCATTTCCAGCTGACAGTTCCTCTTCTTATTGGAGAATGCCTACAGATTAAGAGTTTCTTTTTCCACGCATTGCTAGGCATATCGCCAGCCTGTTTACTTATGGTAGTCATACAAGCAGACTTTATTCTCATCCAATCGACATCAAATCGCGTCACTTCCAACTTCGTATCGTATCTCTTGTCATATCTTTTATCG
This sequence comes from uncultured Bacilli bacterium, assembly GCA_910583745.1. Taxonomy (GTDB): domain Bacteria; phylum Bacillota_I; class Bacilli_A; order RF39; family UBA660; genus RUG11867. Next base: position 3,969 of record CAJTZC010000032.1, on the reverse strand, counting down.
ACTTTCTCTTTCGGTTTACTTTCTACATCGATCATATTCTTTACCTCCTATAATAATTATAAAATAAATATCTTATTTTTGAAATAAAAAATTGGCTTCTTGAGATATTTATTTTAACTTAATTTGGCACAATAGAGGAGGTACATGATGAAAGCAAAAATTCTCGTCATAGAAGGAACAGATTGTTCAGGAAAAGAGACACAGACTAAATTACTAAAAGAGAGATTAGAAAAAGGAGGCAAGCGAGTTTCTGCGATTTCTTAACCCATTTATCCCTCTTCGACAGGGCGCATCGTAGGCGCTTGTCTTTTAGGAAAGCCACAGTTGTGTGAGGATTATTTAAAACAAGACCACGTTTTTTTTGAAGAAGGTGGTGGAGAAGTCGATCCCCTTACAGCACTTTGCTATTATGCTGCAGATCGAAGATACAGTTGACCCTTGATAAAGAAATACCTAGAGGAATCCGATTACCTCATCTTAGACAGATATTCGACATCGAATATGGGCCATCGAGCAGGCATGATTCAAGATAAAGAAAAAAGACTAGAAATGTATAAAAAAATAGAACTGTTGGAATACGAGATACTAGAACTTCCGAGACCGGATAAAGTCATCTTTTTACATTTGCCCTATGAATTAGGAGACTAAATAAGGAAGAAAAGAGCCGAAAAATTGGATAAATCTGAATACAACGAGCACCATTTAAGACTAAGTGAGCAGGCCTACTTGGAAATGGCTCGCCTTTATGACTTCAGCACTGTCGAATGCGCAAAAAATGGTAAAATCAAAAGTATCGAAGAAATCCATGAAGAAGCATACAATATCATAGTCCAAAATTAAAACTTTCACAAAATGAAAGTTTTAATTTTCACACATTTCCTCCAAGATTTCCATATGAAAAGCCAAATACATCACAAAATTTGCAAAATATTTGTCCTTTAAACGTTCAAATCGTTCTACAAATTCTTCAAATGGTAAGACGAACAAATCCGCATATTGTATGACGATATCTTCGGCAAAATCTATATTTTGCTTTTGCAAATATTCCCAAATTTTTTGAACATTGTTATCATCTAAAGTCAATAGAACTTCTTCTTCAAAAGTATCGATTATATCATCGACATCTTCTGGAGAAAGTATAGAATTAAGATAGTTCATGTGTCGGTTTCTCTCCTTCCAACGCAATCAATTCCTCTATATCGATGTTATAGATTTTTTTTAAACCGATAGGTGGTAAATTAAAAACGGGGTGCAATCTCTCTCCTACGATGACGGACTTTTTATTTTTTTCTAAATAATGATAAAGCGCTTTGATTTGAATAGACGATTTTCTCAATGACCCGGGAGTAATATATTTTTGCAAGCCTAATTCTTCAAATGTTCTTATCGATTCTTCAATTCTTGTTGCAGATATACTCCATATTGTCGAGGTTAAGAGATGACTATAAAGTGGATTCGACCAGAAAGGTAAAGCTAGTTTCGCACTTATATTCTCATAACTGGTACTCCAAATGGAAGAAGTTAAAAGTTTAGAGAACTTTTTATCATCCCAAATGGTTTTATTTGGATTGCCTGGGTCATCTGGGTGAGGTATCGTCAAGATATTTTTAACTTCTGGATAATTACTATTCCAAATATTTGAAGTCAAAAGTTTCGCGAATCTTTTATCTTCCCATATAAGTTTTTTTGGGGTTTGTGGAAGCGGGATTGATAAAATGCCTTTGATACTTTCATAGCTATTGCCCCAAATATTTGAAGTCAAAAGACCTGCAAATCTTTCATCTTTCCATTCGGGCATTTCTAATACGTCTATGACAGCCTGATAAGATCTACGATAGAGTTTATCACATTTTAAGTCTTCTCGTCCTATTTTCTTTAAATACAAATCTATGAGTATCTTTTCTGTTGAATCCATATTTTATTCTCCTTCTTTTTTAAATGGGCCTTATTTTAGTATTTATTTTTATAAAACTCAAAAAGCTAACTTGCTAATTTCATTCTTTTTCTTTCTTGGGCAACCAAAACTTTGATATCGAGTCCATATCTCGTTTTTAATTCGCCTGGCATTACATTAAATATCGGATGTAGTTTATCATTTTTAATGACTGGTATTCTATTCTCTACTAGATAATGATAAAGCGCTTTGATTTGGATAGGTGACCTTCTCAAAACTGCAGTTGTAATATACTTTTGTAAACTTAATTCTTTGCATGTCTTTATAACTTTTTCGATTTTCTCTGTAGACACACTCCATATGGATGAAGTTAAGAGATGGGTATAAAGTGGATTTGACCAGAAAGGTAAAGCTAGTTTAGCACTAATATTTTCATAATTAGTACCCCAAATAGAAGATGTCAATAACCTTTTAAATCTATTGTCATCCCATATGGTTTTATCCGGGTCATCAGGGTGAGGCATCGTTAAGATACTTTTCACATCTTCGTAATTGCCTTTCCAAATCGATGGAGTCAATAATCCCTTAAATCTATTGTCATCCCAAATAAGTTTATCTGGAAAGTTTCGTGTATCTGGATGGGGTATCGTTAAGATGTTTTTGACATCTTCATAATTACTACTCCAAATCGTCGGAGTTAAAAGATTTGAAAATCTCTCGTCATCCCATAAGATTTTCTTTGAATTGTCTGGATAGTCTGGGTGAGGTATCGTTAAGATGTTTTTGACTTCTTCATAATTACTGCTCCAAATATTCGGGGTCAAAAGACCCGCAAATCTTTCGTCATCCCATATGAGTTCATCTGGATTATTTGGGTGCATCATTGCTAAAATATTTTTAATATTTTCATAATTGCTTTGCCAAATGGTTGGAGTTAAAAAACTAGCAAATCTCTCATCGTCCCAAATAAGCTTATCTGGGAAATTTCGCTTATCAGGGTGTTTCATTGTGAAGATACTGTTAATTTCGTCAAAGTTGCTATTCCATACAATTGTAGTTAAAAGCCCTGCAAACCTTTTGTCTTGCCATTCAGGCATCTCTAGAATATCTTTGACAAGCTGATAAGACCTTTTATAAAGTCTTTCGCATTTTAAATCTTCTCGGCCTATTTTCTTTAAATACAAATCTATGAGTATCTTTTCTGTTGAATCCATATTTTATTCTCCTTCTTTTTTAAATGGGCCTTATTTTAGTATTTATTTTTATAAAACTCAAAAAGCTAACTTGCTAATTTCATCCTTTTTCTTTCTTGGGCAACCAAGGCCCTCATATCGAGTCCGTATCTTTCTTTTAACACTATTGGGGCTATACTAAAAATCGGATGTAATTTATCATTTTTAATGACTGGTATTTTATTCTCTTCTAAATAATGGTAGAGAGCTTTGATTTGAATAGGCGACTTTCTCATCGATGTTAGTGTAATATATTTTTGTAAACCCAATTCTTCAAATGTCTTTATAGCTTCTTCAATTCTCTCTGTCGCCACGTTCCATATAGATGAAGTTAGGAGATGACTATAAAGTGGATTTGACCAGAAAGGTAAAGTCAGTTTAGTCATAATATTATCATAATTAGTGTTCCATATACTTGATGTTAATAACCTCTTAAATCTTTTGTCATCCCAAATAAGCTTATCTGGAAAATTTCTTTTATCTGGATGGAGCATCGTTAAGATGTTTTTGACATTTTCATAAGTACTATTCCAAATCGTCGGAGTCAAAAGCCCTGAAAATTTTTCGTCGTCCCAGATAAGCTTATTTGGAAAGTTTAGCTTATCAGGGTGAGGCATCGTTAAGATGTTTTTGACTTCTTCGTAATTGCTAAGCCAAATAGAAGGTGTTAAAAGACCTGCAAACTTTTCATCGTCCCAGATGGTTTTACCTGGATTATCTGGCTCATCAGGGAGAGGTATCGTTAAGATATTTTTGACATCTTCATAATTGCTTCCCCAAATCGTTGGAGTCAAAAGACCTGCAAATCTCTCATCATCCCATACGATTTTATTTGGAAAGTTC
>CAJTZC010000031.1 GCA_910583745.1 uncultured Bacilli bacterium | reverse complement strand
CTTCATAACTGCTGTGCCAAATCGTTGGAGTCAAAAGACTTGTAAATCTCTCATCATCCCAGATGAGTTTATCTGAATCGTTTGGATGTTTCATCGTCAAAATACTTTTAATATTTTCATAATTGCTTTGCCAAATCGATGAAGTCAAAAGACCTGCAAATCTTTCATCGTCCCATATGGTTTTCTTCGGATTGTTTGGCTCATCAGGATGAGGCATCGTTAAGATGTTTTTGACTTCTTCATAACTGCTTTGCCAAATCGATGGAGTCAAAAGACTTGTAAATCTCTCATCGTCCCAGATGAGTTTATCTGGGTTATTTGTTTGCTTCATTGTGAAAATATTTTTGACATCTTCATAATTGCTTTGCCAAATCGTTGAAGTCAAAAGACCTGCAAATCTCTCATCATCCCAGATGGTTTTATCTGGATTATTCGGTTCATCTGGGTGAGGCATCGTTAAGATATTTTTGACATCTTCATAATTGCTTTGCCAAATCGATGGAGTCAAAAGACTTGCAAATCTTTCATCATCCCAAATGAACTTATCTGAGAAATTTCGCTTATCAGGGTGTTTCATTGTGAAGACACTTTTGATTTCGTCAAAGTTGCTATTCCAAATCGTTGGAGTCAAAAGACTTGCAAATCTTTCGTCTTGCCATTCGGGCATTTCTAATACGTCTATGACAGCCTGATAAGACCTACAATAGAGTTTATCACATTTTAAGTCTTCTCGTACTATTTTCTTTAAATACAAATCTATGCGTGTCTTTTCTGCAGAATCCATACTTTATTTTCCTCCTTCCTTTTTTAAATGTGGTTTATTATAACATTTATTTTTATTAAACACAAAAAGCTAACTTGCTAATTCATCCTTTTTCTTTCTTGGGCAACCAAGGCCTTCATATCGAGTCCATATCTATCTTTTAATACGATTGGTGCTAAATTAAAAATCTGATGTAGTTTATCATCTTTAATGACCGGTATTCTATTCTCTACTAGATAATGATAAAGCGCCTTAATCTGAATAGATGACTTTCTCAACGATGTTGGTGAAATATATTTTTGCAAACCCAATTCTTCAAATGTCTTTATGGAATTTTCGATTCCCTCCGTAGATATAGCCCAAATCGATGGAGTTAAAAGATGAGCATAGAGTGGGTTTGACCAAAAAGGTAAAGCTAGTTTATCCATAATACTATCATAACTAGTATTCCATATAGTAGGCGTTAATAACCTCTTAAATCTCTCATCATCCCATATAATTTTATTTGGAAAGTTCTGCTTATCAGGATGTTTCATCGTTAAAATGTTTTTAATTTTTCCATAATTACTGTTCCAAATCGATGGAGTTAAAAGACCCGCGAATCTTTTATCGTCCCAGATGGTTTTATCTGGATTATTTGGGTCATCTGGGTGAGGTATCGTTAAGATATTTTTGACTTCTTCAGAATTGCTTTTCCAAATAGACGAAGTCAAAAGTTTAGCAAATCTTTTGTCATCCCAAATGGTTTTATCTGGGTCATCTGGGTGAGGTATTGTTAAGATGTTTTTAACTTCTTCATAAGTACTGTTCCAAATCGATGGAGTCAATAGTCTCTTAAATCTATCGTCATCCCAAATGGTTTTCTTTGGATTATCTGGTTCATCAGGATGAGGCATCATTAAGATGTTTTTAACATTTTCAGAAGTACTGTTCCAAATCGATGGAGTTAAAAGACTCGCATATCTTTCATCGTCCCATGTGAGTTCATCTGGATTATTTGGGAGTTTCATCGTCAAAATATTTTTGACTTCTCCATAATTGCTGTTCCAAATATTTGAAGTTAGAAGTCTTACAAATCTTTCATCATCCCATATAATCTTATTTGGAAAGTTTTGTTTATCAGGATGTGGCATTTTTAAAATGCTTCTGACAGTTTCATAAGTGCTGTTCCAAATGCTCGGGGTCAAAAGTCCTATAAATCTTTCGTCTTGCCATTCGAGCATCTCTAAAAGGTCTTTGACAGTTTGATAAGCTCTATCATAAAGTTTATTGGATTTTACATCTTCGTGGCCTATTTTCTTTAAATACAAATCTATGCGTATCTTTTCTGCAGAATCCATATTTTATTTTCCCCCTTTTTTCAAATTGTGGTTTATTATAACATTATTTCTAAAGAAATGCAAAAAAACGACTTTCTGTCGCTTTTTGTAAGAATTTATTGACACATTTCGTGGTTCGCATTGACGATTGTGTGTGTATTTTCGACTGTATAATTGAGTTTATCGTCAGATATAGTGTATACTCTTTCTTCTATATTGCCAAAGTTGAATTCTTCGTATTTTGGAAAGACTTTTAAATAGCGAATCTTCGATTCTTCAATCTTAACGTTTATTTTGCAGTTCTCCCCATTTGCACACAATCCGAATTGATCTTCAAAATTTTCAATTGGACTCTGTGTCTCATAAAGTGCACGATTTGTTCTCACTGTCATCGCTCCGGTTTCACCACAACCGTTGTAGTTCATGTCCCCTTCGATAAATTCAAACTTTTCGTTCAAAATGTATAGATAATCTCTATAAGTGTCATGTTTTTTCGTAGGCGCGAGCACTAAAAGATAGGTTTTTTCGTCCGTACCTTTGATAAAACGGAAATTGTTTTCTGTAAAAATGGCCTTTATATTTTTTTCTGAAAAGTCTTCTTGTGGCGTTTCTGCAGTCGATGCAATTTTTGAATACAAAGTTTTGCCTTTAAAGATACCTTTTATCTCCGTTTCTGACTCCTTTTTAGAGGATGTATATTCAATCTGGAAGTTCGTCTTTTTGCCATTCATCGTGATACTGAAAGTCTCTATTATTTTATTTCCACTCTTTTTGATATTTTTAAATGCTATTTTATCTTTTATCTCTCTTTTTTGGTTATTGATATTGCCAATATCTGAATTTAATAGCTTATTTTCTGCCATCATGTAACAAGTTACAAACAATATCGCTCCTATGAAAATAGCTCCTATGACATATAGGATTTTTTTATCCATACTTCACCGCTCCCTTTTGGAACATTATATCATATTCTGTCACAATCGCCTAGATTTTTTTGCAAGAAAAAAGTGTCATCTAGCAAAGAATACTAGATAACACAAAAATATAAATAGTATCGTCGAACAGATGGTTCCGTTTATTGTGTCTTGCCTCGTAGAACGCTTTTCTATCCCTAAAGCCATCGTGCTAAATAGACCGCCCACTAATCCTCCAATATGGGCTGCATTGTCGATGTCTGGAATCATGAATCCGATGAGCAAGTTTAGGGCAATAATCGGCATAATCTGTGTCTTCAGTGCACTGTCTAAATACAATCTATAATGGTAACCAAAATATACGAGGGTTCCCATCAGTCCAAATATGGCTCCACTTGCGCCGAGTGACCAACCACTTAATCCATTTACTACACACGATAAGAGGCTTCCAATAATACCACTAAAGATATAGATAGCCAGATATTTGCTTTTGCCCATATAGGATTCGACTTGACTTCCTATTATATGTAATGCGTACATGTTCATAAGGAGATGAAATATGTTTAAATGCATAAATGTCGATGTGATAAGCCTGTATATTTCTCCTGAGACGACTGCTCTTTTGTTCAATGCTAACATCGTAGGTAAGTCGAATTTCCCCGTCAATGTCCCTATTGAGGAAACGAGGAAGAGGAGGATGTTTATAGCGATGAGCAATTCTGTCACGATGTTCTTCTTTTTACTGAATACTCTTTCGTATTCGCGATTCTCTTCCGCCGTTTTGACATTGATATCGTTCGTGACATTGATCACGAATTCGATGCCATCTGTCGTGTCGACGAGGTTATCTTTTAACTCTGGATAGAGATTGTTGATCTGTTTGTTTTTTTTCAAATCTTTGTTGCTATCGATATATAGTGTCTCTATTTTTTTTCCATCCCTTACTTCGACGGTAGAACCGATGTCTAAAAGTATATTGAGAGTTCGAACACTAAAACTTAAGGTCTTTCTCTTTACCTGCTTTACGATGTTCTCTATTTTAAATAAATCCAAATCCAACTGTTCTTTGTTGTGTATGTAATTTCCGTTTATTCGAATAATTTTATATGGAGCATCTGTATTCTCGAGCCATATTTCGTTTTTAACACCTTTGACTACAATCGGAGTATAGTTTTCGACTGTGATAAAATAATGTGCTAATTGCATAAGTGTCATATCTTTTTTATCTACATGGTTCTGTGTAATCATCGCTTCATGACCTCTCTTTACGTATAATATTCTATAATAAATTCTGTGTAAAGTAAAGTAAGATAGAAAAAAAGAAAAGCACTTTACTACTTTTCTTCAGTGGAAGCTTCTGTCTTACTGATTGCTTCTTTGTTTTTATAGAACCCACATTCTGTACAAACTCTATGTGGTTTTAAAGAGGCACCACAGTTTGGACATACAGTCATTCCTGGTACAGTCTTTTTCAAATGTGTACGACGCATTCTCTTTTTTGTCTTACTTGTTCTTCTAAATGGAACTGCCATGTTTATTCCCTCCTTTTATTTACTCATCACTTTCGAGTACTTCCCATCCTTCTCCCGATGTCGTTGCAAACGTATCGCTTTCGTTCACCGCCCGAATGGGGATTTCCAGTAATATATTCTCCCATATAATCGGCAAAATATCAAGTGAATTTGAACTATTTTTGTAATTCTCAACCAAATTGTTTATAAAATCCGAATATTTTATGTCCAATTGTCGTGGGACGGGCTCTCCGTTTATCGAGCTTTTTAGATTCATTTTTCCCGTGATTTGCAGATTGATTTCGTATTCATCTGTGCCATTATCCAAGATAGAGCCTTTCGCATGTACGCTTTCGAATGAAAGAACTCTTTCGTCATGGCAGGAACAGAGGTCGACTTCGTCATCGAAGTCTACTCTCCCTTGTGTATTTAACGTTATTAGATTCAAATTCATCTTCGTCTCTCCTATTTGTTTAAAACTTCGACGAGTTCTTCGAATGAGACTGTCGTCGTGTCTCGAGAACCCATCAGACGATAACTTACTACTTCGTCAGTAGCTTCTTTGTCTCCTAATATGAGAGTGACAGGTATTTTTTTGACTTGACTTTCTCTCATCTTGTAGGAAAGCTTCTCATTACGGTCGTCGAGTTCGACTCTAAATCCTGCAGCTTTTAATTTTTCTGCGACGGTTTTGGCATAGCCCAAATGGTACTCGTTATTGACCGGTATGACGTAGACTTGAACCGGCGCGAGCCAAACGGGAAGAATTCCTTTCGTCTCTTCGAGTAGGAACGCAACAAATCTGTCGAGTGAACCCAATATCGCCCTGTGGATAACTACCGGTCTCGCCTTTTGTCCTTCTTCGTTGATGTATTCTAACTCGAAACGTTCAGGAAGTTGGTAATCGAGTTGAACTGTGGATAGAGTTACGTCGTGACCGATGGCACTTTTGACTTGAACGTCGATTTTTGGACCATAGAAAGCAGCTTCGCCTTCTTCTTCGTAAAATTCTGCACCAGAATTTTTAAGAATCTCTCTCAAAGCAGATTCGCTTTTTTCCCAAAGTTCATCGTTGCCGAAGTATTTCTCTGTGTTCTCTTTGTCTCTCAAAGACAGTCTAAATTTGTAGTTTTCGAAACCGAAGTCTCTATATACGTCTAAAATTAAGTCGATGACTCCTTGGACTTCGGAAGCAATCTGGTCAGGAGTACAGAAAATGTGCGAGTCGTTTTGGGTAAAGGCGCGCGCTCTTTCTATACCGCAGCAAGCTCCTGATGCTTCGTAGCGGAAATCGTTCGCGATTTCGGCCATGCGGAGAGGTAAATCTCTATAGGAGTGCAAGAAGTTCTTGTATATCATCATGTGATGTGGACAGTTCATCGGTCTCAAGACGTAAGCTTCGTTGTCGAGTTCCATTTTAGGGAACATGTAGTCTTTGTAATGATCCCAGTGGCCACTCGTCTTGTAAAGCTCGACGTTTCCTAAGGAAGGGGTCATGACGTGTTTGTATCCCAAAGAGAGTTCTTTGTTCGTGATGTATTCTTGCAATATATGTCTTAAGATGAAGCCATTTGGAAGCCACATAGGAAGACCTTTTCCTACGAGGTCAGCGAACATGAATATGCCGAGTTCTTTTCCTATCTTTCTGTGGTCTCTCTCTTTTGCTTCTTCCAAGTCTTGTAGATGGGCATCTAACTCCTCTTTCGTCGGAAAGCAGACCCCATATATTCTTTGGAGCATCTTGTTTTTGGCGTCGCCCTTCCAGTAGGCACCACTAAATTTGACGAGTTTGAAGTTTTTCAAAAGCTTTGTCGATTCGACGTGTGGTCCGCGGCATAGGTCTGTAAAGTCGCCCTGTGTGTAGCACGAGATGACCGTGTCTTTTTCGTCCATACGGCTTATCAAATCGACTTTGTATTCGTCTCCTGCAAATTTGTTTAATGCCTCTTCTTTGGTGATTTCGCTTCTGACGATGTATTTACCGTCTTTCGCAATTTTTTTCATCTCTGATTCGATTTTCGGAATGTCTTCGTCCGAGATGACCTTATCTCCGAGATCGATGTCGTAGTAAAATCCCTCTTCTACAACCGGTCCGACCCAGAATTTTGCTTCTGGATAAAGGTGTTTGACAGCTTGTGCAAGCATGTGTGCGCAGCTGTGGTTTAACGTATTTAGTTCTTGTTCTTCTTTGAAGTTTCTCATTGTATTTCCTCTCTTTCTCGTTTTTGCAATCAAAAAGGACAGTACGAAAGGAGTGCTTTGAGCACGGTACCATCCTTATATTTCACTTATTTCACTCTGTAACGGGAGTCAACCGTAGCTTATTAGCTCTTTCGGGAAGTAGTAATTTTAAAAAGTCTCGTTTAGTTTTCACCGACCACTAAATCTCTAAGGTTCTGACTTTTAAAAACCGTGTCTTCCTTCAAAAATTTATGTATTGATTTTATCACAGTTTTTGAGGTTTATCAAGTAAAAAGAGAAGCATTATGCTCCCCAGTTGTTTGTCGAGTTGTCTGTCGTTCCATTCGTGTCGAAATTGTTCGCCATGCTGTTGTCGATAAATGTGTTCGTCACCGGCTGAGCTGCACCTGGATTTATGAATTGATTATTCATCGGTGGCGCTTCTTGGGGAATAGGTTGGCTAGGCATTTCGAAGTTTTGGTTCGGTTGGTTCATCGTCTGTGCGAATTGCTTTTGCATTCCTCCAGGATTGACAAAAGAGTCATTTGTTATGCCAGCAGGATTGTTTTGTTGTTCAAAGAACGCCGGGGTCGGTTGGCCTTGCTGGAACATGTTGTCGTTCTTTGGTGGATTTGAAAAATTACTGTCGGCAAAATTGGTGTTCGTATCGAATGCGCTGTTTGCATTGCCGTCAGAAAACGATGGATTTGGCATCGGATTAAAACTCGCATTATCCATATTTGTGTTGTACGGATTTTCGGTCTGTCCAACCATGTTGTTTTGCATTTGATTTTGATTGTTGTTAGCGAATGGGTCTATAGCAGGTGCACTAGGATTGAACGATGAAGCGTCGGGTTGTGGTGGCATAGGCGGAACGGATGCATTTCCTTGCGCTTGAAAAGCATTCATCTGCTGTTGTGGTTGTGAAAAACCTCCTGCGGTCGTTCCCGCTGTACTCGCAATCGGCGGCATCTCTGGTATATTGGACATATTCTGCATACCTGGCATCGGTGCATTCGACTGCGGCTCAATAGGTGCACCAGCTCCGACAGGCGGCATATTGTTCGTAAAGGCAGGCTGTTGTGGAACGTTTCCCGGTTGGTTGCCCATCGGTGGGTTCATATTTCCTGTCATATCTGGCGTCTGTTCTCCGTTGTCCTTGTTCATTATTTTTTTACTAGCGTCTACTACGTTATTTAATATACTATTGAAAAATCCCATATTAAACTTCCTCCTATTTTCGATTATAGCAGTTCTTTTGCACTCGTGTCAATTTAGGCAGAGGTTTAACACTAAGAGTTTACAATTAGTTTACTGTATCCGCTTTGCTCATTTTGTCAAATCTTTTAAGACGTATACGATATCTAACGCCTCTTTTGGGGAGATGGAATTCGGGTCGATTCCTTCGAGGTAGTCTCTCAATTCATCGAATTCTTTTGACTCTGTATTCTTATCAAAGTCGAAACTAATCTGGTTAGAATTGTCTTGTGGCTGAAAGTCTTTCTTCTCATAGCCTTCGAGAATTTCATCTGCCCTCTTTATGAGTTCTGTGGGAAGCCCTGCAAGGCGTGCTACGTGTATTCCGTAGCTCTTGTCGACAGGGCCCAGTTCTATCTTGTGTAGAAAGTAGACATTTCCGTCGACTTCTTTGGCACTTACGTGGACATTTTTAATCGTAGGAAAATCCCTTTCGAGGCTCGTGAGTTCATGGTAATGCGTGGAAAACATCGTCTTGCACTTTATTATTTTGTTGATGTACTCTAGAATCGCTGCGGCCAAGCTCATGCCGTCGTATGTCGCAGTTCCTCGACCCAATTCGTCGAACAGAATTAAACTGTTCTTTGTAGCTCCGCTTATCGCATTGTTTGCCTCTTTCATCTCGACCATGAAGGTACTTTCTCCACTTACCAAGTCGTCGGAAGCTCCGATTCTCGTGAATATCTTGTCGAAAATGGGAATATTTGCCTCGAGAGCAGGGACGAATGAGCCCATCTGAGCGAGTATCACTATGATAGCCATCTCTCGCATGTACGTGCTTTTGCCACTCATGTTTGGCCCCGTGATTAGAAGTGTGTCGGTGGATTCGTCCATGAAGATGTCGTTTGGAACGTATTCTTTGTCACTGACGTGCTCGACGACGGGGTGACGACCACTTTTTACCTGCACGATAGCCTTTTCATTTAGAGTAGGTCGCGTCAGTCTCAGTTCTTCACTCGAGACAGACAAACTTGCAAGCGCGTCGATTTCACTTAGAGTCTGTGCAAGATTTGTAAGGTCGTGGACTTTGACTTTCGCAGCTTCCCGCACTTCGATGAACAGGGCGTACTCGAGTTCGATTATCTTTTCTTCTGCATTCAAGATGAGACTCTCTTTTTCTTTCAGCTCTGGACTGATGTATCTCTCCGCATTGACAAGGGTCTGTTTTCTAATCCAACCGTATTCCTCTTTTATCTTGTCTTTGTTGGAATTCGTCACTTCGATAAAATAGCCGAATACTTTGTTGTACCCCACTTTTAAGTTTTGAATTCCTGTCATCTCTTTGGCACTCTGTTCGATGGAACTGATGAAATCTTTTCCTCCTGCGCGAACCGTTTTTAACTCGTCCAATTCTCCATTGTAGCCCTCTTTAATCAAGTAGCCATCTTTTAAGGTGGTCGGAGCCTCTTCGCTTATCGCTCTTTCTATCAATTCGTACAGACTCTCGAATGTCTCTATCTCGTATTCAAAACCGAGCTCGGCAGATAATCTTTTTATCGTCGGAAGAACTTTCAGAGAGTTTTTGAGTTGCAATAGGTCTCTCGCATTGGCGCTGCCACATGTGATTTTTCCACACAGTCTTTCGATATCGTAAACTTCGTATAGAGCGTCGAGGAGTTCGCTTCTCTCTAAAAAACAAGCATTCAGTTTGTCGATTTTGTCGTATCTCGCTTCGATTTTTTCCCTGTTCCTCAAAGGTTTTAGCATCCACGATTTGAGCCTTCGAGAGCCCATGCTCGTCTTGCATTTGTCGATGAGCCAGATGAGGGAGTTTTGTCTCTCTTTCATACGAAGGGTTTCGAAGAGTTCGAGATTTCTTATCGTATGGACGTCCATGTTTAAATATTCGTCGGTATCTTGTACATTCACTTTGTTAAAGTGGCTGATGTCTTTGAGTTCTTTTACACTTAAGTAATAGAGAATGTGTCGAATACCTTTGATTGCTTTGAGGTCCAAGCCTTCTAAATATGGTAAATCTCCTTCATAGAGGTCGTCGAAGCGCGAAGTATCTACCCCGTATATGTTTTTCAAAGTATTTTCAAGTTTGGAATCGATTTCTGAGGTCAACAGAATCTCTTTAAATCCATTGTTTAAAACGACATTCAACAGTTTGTTCTCGTCTTTGTCTATACAGCAAGTGTTCAGTTCTCCCGTCGAGATGTCTGCATAGGTTATCACATAACTCGACGGATATTCGAGAATGCTTCCTAGATAGTTGAAGTCTTTGTTGTCGAGAAACTCTAGGTCAGTCATGGTCCCTTTGCTTATGACTTCTGTCACTTCTCTTTTGACCATTCCTTTGGTCGTCTTGGGGTCTTCCATCTGTTCGCATATGGCCACTTTGAACCCTTTTTTCAGTGCTTCTTGAATGTAGGTCTTAATAGAATGGTGTGGAACACCACACATAGGTATTCTCTCGCCTAGCCCAGCATTTTTCCCCGTCAGAGTTAAACCGAGTTCTCTGCTCGACGTCTCTGCATCCTCGAAAAACAATTCGTAGAAATCTCCAAGTCGATAGAAGAGCAAAATTCCTTCGTAGTTTTTTTTGATTTCATAATATTGTTTCATCATTGGACTCAGTTCGTCATAATTTACTTCTGCTAATTTCATAAATCGTACCTCATTTGTCTAAATATTATAATACAAAAAGGTCATTTGTAAAAGAAAAAAGTACGTTTTGTTAGTACTTTGTCAATCAAAAATGCTCTTCATTTTAAGGATGCTTTGAAATTATTTTTGATAACTCCAGTTTGTCAGAATCGCTATTTTCTGTTTTTCGGTTAAATAGTTTTTCAAGTTTAATTTTTATGTGGTCTTGATTAAACGGTTTAGAAATGTATCCTATAAAACCTTCGCTTTTGTATTTATCTTCGGCTCCTTGTAAAGCATCAGCAGTTAGTGCTAAAACTGGCGTATTAAAGTTCTGGATTTTCTGAAGTTCTTTTAAGGCCGTTTCCCCACTCATAATTGGCATCATTATGTCCATCAAGATTACATCGTATGTTTCCCCGTTCATTATTTTGTTTAAACACTCTCGACCATTATAGCATTCGTCGATTTTTTGAAAACCTAACAGTTCTAGACTTCTGCGCGCTACTTTGATATTCAATTTATTATCGTCGACGATGAGGACTTTTTTCTTCGAATAATCGACAGAGTTGCGAGCTTTTAGCTTTATTCGGGCTGTGTCGATAATTTGGGTGTCGGTCAACGGTTTATTAATTAAACTGATTTTTTGAGGAATTTGAACTATGAAAATTGAACCTAGTCCAAAATTAGATTCGACGTTTATTTTTCCTCCCATCATCTCTACCAATTTTTTGGTTATTGCGAGGCCTAACCCAGTTCCCTCAGTGGTCGAATTTTTTTCGATATCTAACCTTTCAAATTTCGTAAATAGTTTAGAAATATTCTCTTTTTTTATACCTCTACCTGTATCTTTTACGGAAATAAGTAAAACACATTTTTCATCTTTATTAATACATTTCGCCGTAAACTCGATTTTACCCTTTTCCGTATATTTGATAGCATTTGAAATGAGGTTGTTTATAATTTGCTTTATGTGACTTCTATCTCCTATTAGTTCATAAGGAATATCTTCTGCGATATCTACAATAAGTTCTATCGGTTTATCTCCTATTCGTACAGATTGAACTTTTATTAAAGTGCTAGCCTCTTCTTTAAAATTGTATGGCACTTCTATAATCTCCATTTTTTCGCTTTCGATTTTATTAATATCCATTATATTACCGACAATCTCTAATAATGTATGCGACGCGGAGACGATGTCCTCTAGGTCTTCTTTCATATCCTCAGGACAATCCTTGCGAGATTGTAAATCCTCAGATAAACCTACGATGGCATTTAAAGGAGTTCTTATCTCATGCGACATACTAGATAGGAAATCGCTTTTTGCACGGTTTGCCCTTTCGGCTGTTTCTTTCGCGAGGTTCAACTCTCCTATTATTTTGAGGTCTGGATTCTCGATAGTGTGATACATTATAAGTAATGTAAATGAGAAAAAGAACGTCTCAAAAATTACAGAAGGAATATATGTTCTTAGAATTAAACCTAAGGTATATAGTACGATTAAAACGACGAACGGCAAATCTTTTGTAACTTGAACCGTTTTCTTAGTAAAAATCATAATCGAAGTTATCAATATAAAGATAAAGTATATACCTACTCCTCGTATAATGTAGTTAAGATATTTTTTAACTACATTTCTTATTTAGATTT
>CAJTZC010000030.1 GCA_910583745.1 uncultured Bacilli bacterium | reverse complement strand
CCAGTTTCTAATATTTACTGCACAAATCTTGTGCACTTCATTTTTTAAAATACAAGAGCAAAAAATATCCTAAAATATTAGACTTTCACTTGAATTCACTGGACAATTGTGATATAGTCTAAATCGGTAGTTTTTATATCTACCTACAAGTGGGAGGGAACGCGGATTAGCCCATACCACTTCTACGCAAAACTTTGAAAGGATGTGTTTTTCGTGGCAAAAGAAATCTTAAAGAAAATTAAACTACAAATTCCTGCAGGAAAAGCTACACCGGCTCCACCAGTTGGAACGGTTCTTGGACCTGCTGGAATCAACTTGCAAGAGTTCTGTACAAAGTTTAACGATGCTTCTAAAGATAAAATGGGAGACATCGTTCCAGTAGAGATTACTCTATTTGCAGATAAATCATACGATTTCGTTCTAAAAACTGCTCCTGCAGCATTCCTTATTAAGAAATATGCTAAGATTAATAAAGGGAGTGCTAAAGGTGCAAACGACATTGTTGCAACGATTACAAAAGACGACTTACGTGCGATTGCTGAAACAAAGTTACCTGACTTAAATGCTTATACAGTTGAAGAAGCTATGAAGATTATCGAAGGTACAGCTCGTAACATGGGTGTTGCTGTAAAAGGATTGAACGATGCCGAACTACAGGAACAAGCTAAAGAGGCCAAAGAAGAAGAAGCAGCGCAAGCAAAACGTGAAGCTGAACTTGAGGAAATGGAAGCTAGTGCTCAAGATACTTCTGTAGACGTCGAAGTAATAACAGACAAGAAAGACGAAGAAGAGACAGAAGAATAGTCGATTCTCGACGACAAATAATGAATCCGCTCTATAAATAAACCACGATGGGAGGGAAAACTTGTGAAAAAATTCGGAAAGAAATATGTGGAAGCTTCTAAAATGATAGATAAAGATAAACTTTATACTACAGAAGAGGCAGTTGAATTAGTTAAGAAAACTGCGACTACAAAATTTGACAGCACTGTCGAAATCGCTATCAACTTGAACATCGACACAAAAAAGGCTGACCAACAGATGAGAGGTTCTATCGTGTTACCATTCGGTACTGGTAAAACTAAGAGAGTCTGTGTTTTAGCTAAAGGTGCACAAGCTGACGAAGCCAAAAAAGCTGGTGCTGACTTTGTAGGAGAAGCCGAGCTTATCGACAAGATGGCTAAAGAAAACTGGTTCGATTTCGACGTAATCGTCGCAACGCCAGACATGATGCCCGCTCTAGGTAAAATCGGTAAGGTTTTAGGGCCAAAAGGTTTAATGCCAAACCCTAAGACAGGTACAGTTACAACGAATCCAGCTCAGACAGTCGAAGACATCAAAAAAGGTATGATAGAATATCGTGCTGACAGTTATGGAATTGTCCATACTTCAGTTGGTAAAGTTTCATTCAAAAATGAAGAACTCATCGAAAATATTGCATACTTAGTCAATACGATCATCAAAGCAAAACCTTTGACAGTTAAAGGAAACTACATCAATTCTATAGCAATTTCAAGTACTATGGGACCTGGAATTAAACTTGATAAAAATTCTTTTGACAAATAATGATACTTATTATATAATAACGAAGAAATGAAAAAACTTTTTTGCCGAAGACAGTAGGGGACGCAAGTCTTAATAATCCTACCGAGGGAAACTTTAGAAATAAAACTACAAGCTTTCCCTAGGGAAAGTTTTTTTGAAAAATAAGGAAAGGAGTTTTTATATGGCAAGTGCAAAAAGTTTAAACGCTAAGACGGAAGTAGTCAATGAGATAACAGAGAAAATCAAAAACAGCGCTTCAGTCATCGTCTTTACTTACCAAGGACTTGCAGTTTCTGAGATGGGTGAACTTCGTCGCGAACTGAAAAAGTCTAACAGTGAAGTAAAGGTCTACAAAAACACTTTAGCAAAGAGAGCTTTCCAAGGAGCGAACATCGACAACGAAGAGTTCTGGGAAGGACCTAATGCTATACTATTCGGCGCAGACCTATTGGAACCGATCAAAGTCATTAGTAAATTCTCTAAAGACAGAGATAACGTTCAAATCAGAACAGGTTATGCCGACGGTAAGATTCTTACAATCGACGAGATTAAAGCATACGCTTCTATACCATCGAGAGAAGGATTGCTTACTATGTTTGCAGGTGGCTTAATGCAATATGCTAAACACTTTGCAATCGGAATTGATTTATATGCCAAACAATTAGAAGAAAATAATAAATAGAAGAAAGGAATGATTTAAATGGCAAAAATAACTCCAAGAGATATAGTCGACGCAGTTAAAGAGATGACTATACTAGAACTTAAAGAAATTAACGATATAATGAAAGAAGAATTAGGAATCGATCCTAGTGCTGTAGCAGTTGCTGCTGCTCCTGCTGCTGGTGATGCCGGCGCTCAAGAAGACGCTGCTAAAACTGTAGTATTAAAAGATGCAGGTGCACAAAAGATTGCTGTCATCAAGGTTATACGTGAAATCACTGGTCTTGGACTAGTTGAAGCAAAAGCTGTAGCAGACAACGGCGGAAACGTTAAAGAAAACGTTCCAGCTGACGAAGCAAACGACATCAAGGCTAAACTTGAAGAAGCTGGCGCTACTGTTGAATTAGCTTAATTCGGAAACTCGAAAGAGTTTTTTTTTATATCAAAAAATGAGCCAATTTTCATTGACTCACAGTTTTTTCCATTTCTTTTTTCTTTTGTTCCACATATTTTGTAAGAATGCGGACGACCAGATTATTTAAACTTCGCTGCTCCTCTAAAGCAAGCATATCGAGAGCTTTCTTCAAATCTTCATCGATTCTTACATATATGACATCTTTGTTCATAATGATATCTCCTTGCCAGTTATAAGATAGCAAAAAAATGACAATAATGATGCTTGCATCGTGCAATCTCGGCCCAAAGAACTTACTAAGAGAAATCACATTTTGACAGAAAAAACAACTCATAACTTACACACCACTCTAAAAACGTAATAAAAATTGTAAACTTTATCTTTAATAATTGAAGAAAATCGTTTATAATGGTATTATCATTATAGTAGGAGAGGTGAAAGCTATGAGTTTAATCGAAGCAGAAAAAAGTTTTATTGAGCAGAGAATATCTAAGATAATCGAAGCAAAAGAAACTGCTGGTCCAGATAGAGAAATAGTCATAGCTGGCGGAATTCCTGTATTAGATCAACACGAAAAAGAGATGAAAGCATTAAAAGAGATGCAAAAAATATTGGATGCCAACCTGAAACAAATTGGAAAAACAGAATACCTCGATTTGAGGGAGAAGACAGAACTGCCACCTCTCGATGAAAAGAAAAAAGAAAAATTGACAAGCCCAGACTTTCAAGCAAGAGAGGAACTTCGAAAGATTGAAACTCGAATGATGAGCATATCTACGAAATACTTCGCACCGAACAAACCGGTGAGTTATCAAACAGCAAGTGATGGAAAAGAAATCAATACCAACGACCTCGAAGAATACGAATGTTATCTAAAAATGAAGGACCTCATTAATAGAAATTTTGACTCCTACAACTACTATGAATATTTAGATTTAAGAGATAAGACACGCATGGCTCCGATGGACGAAGAACAATACGAGATTATGGTCGGGAAAAAAGCTCCGATGCCAAGGGAAAAAAGACAAGAAAATCAAAAACCACAGTCGCAGAGTACAACCGGAGAAGGCGTGGAAGAACCAGTTCAAGAGCAAGGACTGATGCCTTACACATCGCAAGCAGAGTTGAGTAGCAATGCCGAAACGGTAAGCGACAACTCAAGCTTAGATGACAATACTGAAGAACTACCACCTGCACAAGAAGAAGAGGAAGTCGAAGTAGAAAAAACGTCGTTCCTATCCAAGCTTTCAAAACACAAAAAAAAGATTTTAATCGGTTTGGGACTAACTGCTCTAGCCATAACCGCGGCAGTTTTTGTCGCTCAGGTGTTACCTGCACTAGCGGCAGCTGAAAAAGCAGTTGAAATTGCAGGATTGGCAGGACAGATGGTGACAAACGGGAACATGTGGCTTGCAGCCTCCGCCTCGGAACAGGTTGCCTTACACGGTGCCAATACAGCCTTAGCTAGTTTTATCTCAGGATCAACTGGCATCGCAAGCAACTATACAGCCGCAACGGGCGTATGGACCTTTGCTGGACAAGCACTTCCTCAGTTCGCCGCGTCTGCCGCGGCGAAAGCTGCTGCAGCGACGAAAACAGCAAGCCTTTTAAAAGTGCTTACCCTTTCTGGAATGGCAGGAGGTCTCGGTTCACTAGGTGTGGGCTTGAGCCTATCGGATATACCAAAGAAAAAAAACGAAGCCTACTACGAGTTAAACAATTCACTAGAGAAAGTAAAAACGAACGCACAATCTTTGAGTAACGAAGACAAAATAAAAGCTCTCCAGGCAATTACAAATAAAGTGATTGAAAATGACAACATCTCCGAAAGAGAAAGAGAAATTTTATTAAGAAAATTGCGAAAAATAATGAAAAAGACAAAGAGCAACAACCCTCCTCTAGTAGAAAAAGCAACGGAACCGAACGAAATGACACAAGAACCGAGTCCTATACCAAGTAATCCGAATGAAACTTTAGTGGTAGAAGAAATGGGTATAAAAAAGACACCTGTCGATAAAGACAGTGCAATCGATGTAGACTACATCACAATTGAGGAAGAAGCTCCATCTAGAGTTATGTAATAAAAAAGGAGGACAAACGATATGGAAGTTGATAATGTAATAACATTAAAAAATGGTAAAAAATACCTACTATTGCTAGAAAGCGAACTTACACTTGAGGGATACTTTCTTGCAGTACTTTTAGATAAAGATGAAGAGCCGACGAACACATACACCGTTCTACAGGAAATTCACCGTAACGGTAAGATTTTTACTAAAAAGATAAACGATGCGCTTATATTAAACGAGCTTTTGGTCGACTACAGATCACAACACGACGATATGCTCGAAGAAGACAAAACTGAATAAAAAAAATAAGAAAAAAGGAAGAGGTGCTCTATGAATATATTCGATAGAGAACGCGAAATGATTGAAACTCGTCTTAACACAGCGACAAATATTTCGGATGGTGAACGGAACATATTAAATAGATTGTTAGAAATTCTAGAAAACAATCTGGAACAAACCAATCCGACAGAATATATCGATAAAAGAAATCTCATAAGAAGCTTCCCCTCTTTGGAGGACCAGGAACGAGAAGTTTTAATAAACCCTGCAAATCAAAGATACCAAGAAGAAAAGTTTATCAAAGATACTATGAATCAAATGGTCTGGGATGCCAAGTTTTTATCAGACAATGAAAGAACGAGAACCGACGATGGGCACTTTGTAAAAAATGAAGTCCTCAATGAATACAACAGACTGTATGCTATGAAACAGATGATATCTAGATTTCTAAGGACAAAAGACTATTTTGACTATTATAGACTTCGTATGGCTTCAGAGACTTTTAAAGATAAACCGATTAGCCAGGATAAATATATCGCGATGATGGGAAGAAAACCTAAAGAGGACGAAAAATTTCCGACAAGTGAAATCATAGACAAGCAAAACGAGCAAAGCGGTGCCTCTCCAAGTGTAGACCCCATAATCGATAACCATGACATCGATGATTCAGAAAAGCCTCAAATGGATACGGAGTCACAACCTGCCGGCAACCCGGAAGAGTCACAGCCTATCGACGAAGAACCGAGTGTGGGCCAAAAACCTAAAGATCGACCTCCTGTCGACGAAAACACAGAGGAACAAAACTTTACGCAAGAAAGTACTCGCTACTCCGTCAATCCAAATGAAGCATTGGCAACCAAGTCTAACCCTGCAGGTACAACTGATTTCGTCCTCGTAAGACCACAGTGGAATGATACGCCAAACGAGACAATCGATATTGAAGCAAATTTCAGAGATGTCGTCAACCAACCGGAGGAACCTGAAGTAGATTTAGAAGATTTGGTCGAAGTAGAAAAAATGACACCTTGGAAATGGATTAAAAAACATAAGAAAGCGATACTAATCGGTTTAGGCGTTGCAGCACTCGCAGTTGCAGCAGTTGTACTGTTCAATCAAATACTTCCTGCCATGACTGCCAAAGTTGCAGCAGACGCTGCGTTAGAAGGAGCAGTAGCAAGTGCTTCAAAAGCCACCGAAATTGCTGGACTCGCAGGAGATATGATTAAAAATGGTAAGCTGTGGGGCATGGCAACTCAAGCAGAACAGATTGGTCTTCACAGTGCGAACGCTACTTTAGCGAAAACGATCGCAAATCTGACCGGCTCAGCTGTCAATTTCGATAAAGCTGTCGGAGTGTGGACTTTCGGTACAGAGACATTGGCCGAATTTGCCGCGAGCAGTGCTACCACAGCCCAAACCTTGTCTGCAGCAGCTGCGAAAGCGATGGCAAGTGCCACGACGGCCGCTACGAATCTTGCAAATTGGACACAGTTAGGAAAAATTCTATCTGTCTCAGGATTAGCTTTAGGCGGCACAGGCCTAATCATGCCTGGACAAAAATCGAAAGAATACCACGACATAAAAATGATGATAGATGCATACAAGAAAGATATACCTTATATCGATAAAAAAAGAAAAACTCTAAGAGCACAAGAAATAAGCAATAAAATAATAGAGTCAGACAAAATATCGAACAATGAACGCGATATTCTCTTGAGAAAACTGCAAAGAGCAATCAAAAAAGCAAAAAAATCTATCAGAAAAGAACCGCTCGATGTCGAGAAAGGATATTTCGATTCAAACGGTAAGTTTGTCCAAGCGAACGGCCCAATCGATTATAGTGATATCTACAGACAAGAAAATGAAATCATCGACACGTCCTTCGAAAACACCTCGATTCATATGAAGTAGTCTAACCATTAGACTCTTTTTTTTACAAAAATTATAGGGCAAAAACGTCGATTTCACGTTGTGTTTTACTCATCGTTTATGATATAATTTATCTAGGAGGAGAGTTATGAAAAAATTTTTTGAAAAATATGACTTGATTAAGTTGTCAGGAATAATGGTTTTGGTATCAGCTCTACTAACGTGGTTCGTACCAATCGGTTATTTTTCAGGAACAGAATTTGTATCTCAAGGACTAAATAGAATAGGCATTTCGACCTTTTTAGAATATAGTCTCTTAGGTATATACTACTTTTCTGTTTTAGTAACTTTCTTGTTTGTTTTAGGTGGGTTTTACCAGGTCCTTTCAAAGCGAGCAGGATACCGACAATTGGTCATGAATATTAGCGAGAAATTAAAAGGATGCGAAATCCCTACTGTACTAGTGATTTCCCTAATCTTCGCAATTCTGTGTAGTTTAACGAACGAATATTTCCCATTGATAGCGTTCATTCCGTTTGTTATTTCTATATTGAATAAGATGAAAGTCGACAAAATTTCGGCATTCGTCGCGACATTCGGAGGATTGTTAGTCGGAACAATAGGTAGCACGTTTAGTACAAAAATGGCTGGTGAATTGACTTCAAAACTTGGAGTCGAAGCAGCCGATGTACTGACGACACAGACGATTCTGTTCGTATTAGCATTTATCCTTTTAGCAGCATTCACAATCATCAGATTGAGAAACCAAAAGGATAAGAAAAAATTTGAAGAATACGACCTGTTTGAAGTCGGTGCCCCAACTGAATCTAAGAAAGCACCTAAGACATGGCCATATGTGATGGGTATTATACTTTTCGTATTGGTCACTGTATTAGCATACTTACCTTGGAGTACTTGGGAAATAACGATTTTTGAAGACATCACAATGTGGATAAATGACTTCAGAATCTTCAAAGTACCTATTATGACTTACGTCTTCGGAGAACTTCTGCCTTTTGGCAAATGGGACATTTACACAATACAAAAAGTCATAGTTTTGGCGACAGTATTTATTCACTGGTTCGGCCGTGTACCTTTAGGCGAAGTGCTTGAAAGCTACGGTCAGGGAGTCAAAAAGAGCAGCAAACTAGTTGCAGTAATGCTTGCAGTCTATACAATTATCATTTTCAACTATACATTCCCAGTTCTTCCAGCAATCATAAACTGGATTACGGGATGGGCTGAAGGCTTCAATTCAATGCTAGTTTACCTAGGCTCATTGGTGACATCTGCATTTGCTGTCGAAGTTCCATACGTTGTCACTCTGACAGGCTCATACTATGCGACTGCATTCGCGGAAGTGAAGAGCGCTATAGTATTAATCATACAGATGGCATTCGGCTTGGCATCATTCTTTGTTCCATCTAGTATCATCTTGATGGTCGGTCTATCTTATTTAGACATCAAGTACAAAGATTGGATGAAATTTATTTGGAAATTCTTGCTAGCAATACTTGTCATTTCGATAATAATCATCTTGATTATTGCATAACTTGTATTTACAAGAAAATGAAACTGACCTCGTGTCAGTTTTCTTATGCAAAATTTATAACATTATTTTTCTCGACGTGATATAATATTTTAATGGATGGTGATACTCATGAAAAAAATAGTAATTTTAGGAGGAGGAACGGGCATCTCTTGTCTGCTCTCTGGATTAAAAATGTTCCCAGTCGACGTGACGGCAATCATCGCGGTATCAGATAATGGAAGCAGTACGGGACAGCTCAAAAGAGAATTCGATATTCCCGCGGTAGGAGATGTAGGCCAAGTTTTGCTTTCGATGGCAAACATAGACGATGATTTTAAAGATTTACTGAGTTATAGATTTACAAAAGAATCTTTTTTACAAAATCATCCGATAAAGAATATATTGCTTACAGCGCTTATCGATTTAAAAGGAGACCTCGCCTCTGCCACAGAATATATGTGTAAGTTGTTAAACATCAAGGGCACGATTTTGCCGCTCACGACAGAAAAAGTCGAACTCATCGGAGAAGATGAACACGGCAAAGAATTTTTAGGAGAAGAATCTGTCAGTCAAAATGTGAAACACATAAAAAAATTAAAATATGACCACAATGTCAATGTCAGCAAAGAGGTCATCGAAAAGATAGAAGAAGCAGATTTAATCCTATTAAGCTCAGGAAGTCTCTATACAAGCATTCTACCGCACCTCATTGTCCCCGACATCAAAAGGGCAATTAAGAATTCCGACGCGCCCATTATGTATATCTCAAACCTAGTGACACAACCGGGAGAGACTGACGGATACACAGTATCCGACCATATCGAGAAATTAAACGAACACCTCGAAGACAGAAAAGTAGACATCGTCATCGCGAACGATGCCGAAATCGATAAAGAGATAGTGCAGAAATATTCCTCTTTAGAGAAAAAAGACTTAGTGACCTTAGATTCTAAAAAGATAGACAGCCTAGGTGTAAGACTAATCTCCGACAAAATCTTCTCTGTTGAGAAAGGAATGATAAGACACAATGCGATGAAAACGGCTTACCTGATATTTTCTTACTTGATGGAAGGTGAATGATATGACATTCTCTGCCAAAGTAAAAGATGAAATCACATCGCATCCCCTCAACGAATTAGAAAATAGAAACTTATTCTTAGGCTATCTCTTTATCAATGCTGAAACGGTAGGAGACAAACTCTACCTGTCTTTAGAAAACAGCAATACGGCTCAAAAACTTTTCAAAACGATAAAATACTGTTATCACAAAGAAGTAAAGACGACCGTCAGAACGATTAAGAAATTCAAAGCGAAACGATACTTTATTTTTGAATTGACCGATGCGGAAGGTCTGTTTGAAGAAGAACTAGACAATATCACCTTTGCAGATGAAGAGAGCATCGTCTCTTTCTTAAAAGGAGTTTTTCTCGCGGCAGGGAGTCTAAACGACCCTAAGAAAAGTGGCTACCATTTAGAAATGACGTTTCAAGAAGAAGACAAAGCGAAAAAGATACTCGCGATTTTGCAAGATTTAAATTACAATTTTAAACTATTAAAGAGAGAAAAAAACTACATGCTCTATTTAAAATCCGGCGAGGAAATCAGCGACTTTCTAAAACTCCTCGGCGCGGTCAATGCGCTATTCTATTTCGAAGATATCCGAATTTATAGAGACCATGCCAACATGGTAAACAGATTGAACAACTGTGAACAAGCCAATCTAGAAAAATCATTATCGACAAGTGATAAACAATTGAGCAGGATTAAATACATCAAAGAAAACGATTACATGTCTCTTTTAGACGACAAGACGAAACTCGTCGCAGAATACAGACTAAAATATCCGGAAGAATCTTTCCAGACTCTCGCAGACATCATCAGCAAAGAAGTCGATAAAAAAGTTTCCAAATCCTACGTCAACCATCACTTTAGAAAAATAAATAAAGTCTACGAAAAAATAATGAGTTCCTTGGAAAAGTAACTCTTGTTTTTATTTTACACTTGTCGAAAAAATCTTAAAAACTTTTGCGTGAAATATGGTATACTATTCTATAGTAAGGAATGATAAAAATGGGTACAAAAATAAATGTGAACATCAACAATCTTTTCAGTTTAAACTGCGATATGGGAACCAATGTTGGAGAATTAGTTCACGACTACAAAAAAGTGACAGGTAAAGACGTCGTAGGAGCAAAGATGGGCGAAATGATCGTCGACTTCGACACGAAGATTACAGAGGAAACGCGCGTCGATTTCTTTGACTACAGCTGTCTAGAAGGAAACAAAATGTATCAAGCGGGATTAAAGTTTATAATGATTCTCGCTGTGAAAGCACTTTGGAATAAAACAGTATATTTCAAGTATTCCATCGACAAAGGTGTCTATGCCGAGATAGACAAAAAACTTTCGGACAAAGATATCGAAGAATTAAAAAACAAAATGCACGAGATAGTCAATTACGATTATACCATCAAAAAATGTGTCACGAGAAAACAAGACGCGATAAAATATTATTTATCGACTGGAGATGCAGAAAAAGCGACCAATATCCAAAATATACCGAACAATTTTGTGGAATTATTCGAAATCAACCACAATTATAATTACTTCTACACAGACATGCCGATGAGTACAGGCGAGTTTACCCTGTTCGATATCATACGAATCGATAAAAGTTCTGTCGCCTTGATGTATCCACACATCGATTCTGGAGACAAAGTGCCACAATACAACTACAACGAAAAAATCCATAGAGAATTAGACAAGTTCAGCAAATGGGCCAATAGAATGGATGTCTCGTATGCGGCAGGGTTGAACAAAATCGTATCAGAGTCGAATATTCAAATGTTTATCAAAATGAATAACATTTTGATAAACGATTCCCTCGCAAGCATTGCAAAAGACATCTCTAAAAAGTGTAAGGAAGTCAAACTCATACTGATTGGAGGACCGAGTAGTTCAGGGAAGACGACAAGCGCTCACAGAATGTGTACGTACCTCGAGACGTTTGGAGTAAAACCTATCGTAGTAAGTGCTGATGACTACTTTAAAGAGAGAGTCGACTGTCCGAAAGATAAGTTCGGCGTCTACGACTTCGAATGCTTAGAAGCTATCGATTTAGACTTATTCAATACTCAAATGAAAGACCTACTCGCAGGAAAAAGCGTTTCCATGCCAACATTCAACTTTTTAACGGGTGAAAAAGAATACAAAAAAGACCCGATCAAACTCACAGAGGAGAATGTATTGTTGATAGAAGGCCTACACTGTCTCAACGACGAAATGACGAAGAGCATAAAGAGAGAGAATAAATACAAAGTATTTGTCTGTCCTCTGACACCACTCAGCATTGACAAGCACAACCATCTCTCCACGACTGACATGAGACTGATTCGAAGAATCGTGCGCGACAATCGAGTAAGAGGGTTCAATGTCGAACATACTTTGAGCACATGGCATAAAGTCAAACAAGGTGAAGAGAAATACATCTTCCCTTATACAGGAGACATCAATGCAGTCTTAAACACAGCATATACGTACGAATTGGGAATCCTGAGAGTCTTCGCAGAACCATTACTCTACAGCATCTTGCCGACTTCACCTTATTACGAAGAGGCAAAGAGATTGTTGTGCATACTGAGAAACTTCTTCCCGATATCGAGTGAATACATAGAAGACGACAACACGTTGAGAGAATTTATCGGTGGAAGCATATACGAATAAGGAAATGAAAGAAGGAAAAACGATGAAAAAGAAAATAGCAATAAACGGATTTGGCCGAATCGGAAGATTGGCTTACAAAGAACTTTTAGACGACAACGATTTAGAAGTCGTCGCCATAAATGACCTCTCTTCTGCAGAAGACCTCGCGTATCTCTTAAAATACGATACGATTCACGGAAGATTAGGACTTGAGGTACAAGTGAAAGAGGGAGAAATCATATGCGGTACCCAACACACAAAAGTATACGCCATAAAAGACGCAAGCGAACTCCCATGGGCTGAGTTAGACATCGATATCGTTTTAGAGTGTACAGGCGTTTATACGAAGTTGGAAGACGCCAAGAAACACATCGAAGCAGGCGCAAAACATGTCGTCATCAGTGCTCCAGGAAAAGGGGAGATGAAGACCATCGTCTACGGTGTCAACGAGACCGAATTAAACGGCCACGAAGAAGTCATCAGTGCAGCCAGCTGTACTACGAATTGCCTCGCGCCCATACTAAATGTTTTAAACAGTGAATTTGGCATCGAATCGGGATACATGACGACAGTGCACGCCTATACAAATGACCAAGTCAACCTCGACGTACAACACAAAAAAGGGTACATGACGAGACGAGGCCGTGCTTGTGCATTGAACATCATCCCTTCCTCGACAGGAGCGGCCACAGCAATAGGCAAAGTCATCCCCGATTTAGAGGGAAAACTCTTAGGAAGCGCCCTTCGCGTACCAGTCGGAGACGGTTCTTTAATCGACTTAACACTCAAATTAAAAAAGAATACTTCGAAAGAAGAGATAAATGAAATCTTTTCAAAGAGAGCCGACAGAGAAGTCCTCGCATTCACGATGGACCCAGTCGTTTCCAGTGACATCGTCGGCGAGACAGTCGGAGCTCTCGTAGACGGCCTTTTGACAGAAGTTCTAAAAACAGATGAGGGAGAACTCGTCAAAGTCGTCGCTTGGTACGACAACGAACTCGGCTATACCTCTCAGATGATACGCACGATGAAGCACTTTGTAAAGACGATTTAGCAAAAATACACAATCCGTGTATTTTTTTTGCCAATTTACTAGAAAGTGTCATCCATATGCTTGCTTTTAAGACGCATTTGTTATAAACTTATAGCATAGACAATACTCACAAAATAAGTACAACGTTTCAAATCACATGATTACGAATCGACACAATTTTCAAAACATGTATGATAGACTGAGTAGAAAGAAAGGAACCAAAGGTATGGAAGAAAAGAGAAGCAAAAAGAATGTAATATCATTGATAGTATTATGTGTATCGATAGTCGCCTTGACGACATCGCTGACTTATGCATATTTTATCTCCCAAGTGGGAACGAATGAGCAAGAGAAGATTACGATAAGAAGTGGCGATTTAGCCTTGACGTTTAGAGATATCGATGAGACAGTAGAAAACATAGAGGGCACATGGAACTTTGGAGACAGTATCGAGAAGGAATTAGTCATCGAGAACACGGGAACGAGAGATGGATATGCAAAGATAAGCTGGGATAACCTAATTAATACATACTTGGCAGAATCGTTGACTTATACATTGGAAGAGAAAAGTGATGAAGAGAATGCAGAATGGAAGACAGTAGAGACAGTAAGTGCAAATGTGCCGAGAAGCGAAAGTGCATCGACACAGCTATTGGCAGACCATTTGTATATACCAGCAGGGCACACATACACATATAGAGTAAGAATCACATTTGAAGATTTACCGGATATAGACCAAACAGCAGATTTAAATGCAACATTTATAACGAAATTTACATTGAATGAAAGCACAAAGAAACAGACGACAGAAGACAAATTAGCAGATTTAAACCTAAAGATAAGTGAAACAAATCCGACGAACTTCGCAAATCCAGCGACGACAGATGAAACGGCGAATGGACTGTACAGCATGGCCGATGACTACGGGACAAGTTATTATTTTAGAGGAACAGCACCAAATAACTACATAAAATTTGGAAAAAACGCAAGTGGTCAAGACATGTGGTGGAGAATCATTCGTTTCAATGGGAATGGAACAATCAGAATGCAATATGATGGAACAGGAGCTGTTGGGACTAACACCTACACGAGAGGTTTTGCAATGACAGGCCAAAGATGGAATTCCAACTATGCTGATGCAAAATATGTAGGGTGGATGTTCGGAGGAGCAAATGGAAGTGCAAGTACG
>CAJTZC010000029.1 GCA_910583745.1 uncultured Bacilli bacterium | reverse complement strand
GGTCTATTGTGAATTTAGTAATAAATTTGGCATTTATATCTTCTGTTTGGTCTATATCTTCTAGGTTTTCAAATGTAATTTTTAATCTGTATATATAGGTGTGGCCTGCTGGAATAAGTAAGTGGTCTGCTAAAAGTTGAGCAGAAGAAGATTCACTTCGAGGAACATTTATGTTTGCAGTCTCTACCTGCCTCCACTGTGCACCCGTATCATCGCTTTTCTCTTCTAAAATATAAGTTAAAGACTCTGCTAAATAAGTATTGATTAAATCATCCCAACTTATTTTCGCATACGCAGCTCTCGTTCCTGTGTTTTCGATGACTAATTCTTTCTCGATTGTATCCCCAAAGTTCCAAGTTTTATCTGTATTTTCTACAGTTTCATCGTTATCTCTGAACGTCAGAGCTAAATCGCCCGATTTTAAAACTATCTTTTCTTCTTCTTTTTCCACTGGAATATGAAAGAAAGCATAACTAATTCCTATCATTACCGCTGTAATAAAGATCACAAGACCTACGAATATTGCTTTCTTATTTAGTTCTTTTTTTCTATTTTTTTCCACGCAAAAAGGTCCCTCTTTCTATATATCCGGACCTTGTGTTTTATCCGGACCTTGTGTTTTATCCGGACCTTGTGTTTTATCCGGACCTCTTTTACTCTTAAATTTTAACCCACCGACTCCGTTCTTGTCAAGCTTTATTCCTCAGTTTACATCCCTTTTTCCATATCGTCTTTTTGCCACTTTGCAACTGTTTTCGTCTTTCCCGGGCGATGTAAGCCAAAAATATAAAAACAGACATTTAGTCTGTTTTACCCAATCATAAATTTAATTTAAATAAGTCCTCAAGAAAAATGAAAATGCATTTTTTAATATTGAGAATAATAAACCCGAATCATTTTTCATTCGAATATGATATTTCATTGCTGAGATTTATCTTTTGCATCCTGTTTTTGTTTCTTTTTATATTCTTTGCAAGCCATATCCAAATCTTTAAACAATTTGTCGATATCCTTGGCATTCTTTATTCTGGCACCACTAGCTCTCGGATGTCCGCCTCCATTGTGTTTGGAAGCCACTTCGTTGATGACAGGACCTCTACTTCTTATGTTGACTTTGTGTACTTTCAACTTCTCGTCGTAAGACACCAATGCCCAACAGAGTATCTCTTCGATATGATTAAAATTATTTACCAAGTTTGATGCCGTTCCCGCGTCTACTTTATATTTATCGATAATCTTTTTATCTATCTTCAAAGAGGCAAACCCATTAGGGGTAACTTTGAGATTTTCAGTAATGTATGATTGAAATTTTACTTCGTTCAACGGCCTCAAATAAAGCCTAGGATAGACTTCACTTATATCCAACTTAGAATTTTTAATGAGAACCGCCATAAGTTCCAAAGTCTTTGCAGTCGACAACAAAAACCTATCAGAATCGGCGATAACTCCGAGATACAGATTCTCTGCAATGTCTTTCGTCGCTTTATAACGAGCCGTAATCAAAAATTCTGTAATCATCTCACAAGTGCTCGAAGCTTTGTCATCGATCCATTCCAAAGTTCCCATTTTATCTTCGAAAGGGTGATGGTCGATTTTGACCACTTCTTTATAATTTTTGAGATTTACTCCATCTACACGAGCTATATTAGGACAATCTAAAACGAATAACAAAGGGTCGGTCAACTTTTCCTCGTCGATTTTATCCAAAGTTCCATAACTTTTATAACGATTAACTGGAGCACCCACAGCAAAGACATTCTTCGTCGGATAACGCAGCTTAATCGCATCGCGAAGAGCAATTTGACTCGCCACCGCATCGGGATCAGGCCCGACATGCCTTGCAATGACGATAGTATTGTATTCTTTTATCCTTCTGGCTATAGCTCTGATTTTAGAGTTCATAAATAACCCTCTTTTCTATTTGATGAGTTCGTAAGTATCTGATGCAATCATCAATTCTTCATTTGTAGGAACGACATAGATAGGCATAGAAGAATCGTCAGCACTGATAAGTCTCTGTTCCCCTCTTACATTGTTTCTCTCTTCGTCAATTTTCAATCCTAAACTTGCAACCAATTCGATAACTCTTTGACGAGTGATGATGCTCTTTTCGCCCAAACCTGCCGTAAAGGTTATCACGTCCGCGCCACCCAAAAGGTTGTTATACATTGCGATATAATTTGCAACACTTCTGCATAATAGTTCATTTGCTAAGATACATCTTTCGTCACCCTTAGCCATGCCGTCTTCAATATCGCGTGAATCCGAACTGACACCACTGATTCCGAGCAAACCGCTCTTTTTGTTCAAGTCGTCGAGTACTTGTTCGCAAGTCTTATTCTCCTTTTTCATGATAAACGGAATGATACTAGGGTCGACATCGCCAGAACGTGTACCCATAATGACACCTGCTAAAGGAGTAAATCCCATGCTGGTATGCAATACGCGACCAGAGTCGATAGCACACAAACTAGACCCATTTCCGATATGACAATTGATGACCTTCAAATCGTCTCTGCCCATAACTTCAGAGATAGTTTTATAGACGTAACGATGACTCGTACCATGAGCTCCGTATCTTCTGACGCCATACTTTTCATTCCATTCATAAGGAACGCCATAAAGGTACTCTTCTTCCTTCATCGATTGATGAAAAGCCGTATCGAAAACGCCGACTTGAGGTACGTTAGGCAATGCATCCATGAATGCATGTATTCCTGTCAAATGGGCTGGATTATGCAGAGGTGCAAATTCTATACAATTGTTAAACTCCTTTAAGAATTCGTCATTGATAATCATACTTTCAGAGAAATTAGGCCCTCCATGGACGATTCGGTGACCAACCCCGTCCAAATCGTCTAAAGAATCGATAACCTTATTTCCGATTAACTCTTCGATAAGGTATTTGACCGCAACGGAATGGTCCTTTAAGTCTACCTCTCTCCTAATTTTCTCTCCATTTAATTTTATGGTATAAAAACTGTTTCCTATACCAATTTTTTCAAAAATACCACTTATTAATTCCTTGTTTTCTGGAACTTCAAATAATGTGAATTTTAAAGATGAACTCCCAGCATTTACTGATAATATTTTCATTTCTTCTCTCCTCAATTTATATTATACAAAAAGGTCAAATCTTTTTCAAGAAACTTCTATTCCAAAGATAAAAAATACAAATTATTTCGTCAACAAAAGAAAAAAGATATCTACATCGAAAGTAAATATCTGTTTAATCTATTCTTCAACTCTCTCAAAACGATATTTTTGTCCTGTTTTATTGTCTGGCCTTTGACTGACATCTTCATCGGATAGAAAACTGGAAAGGGGTCTCGCCCAAATATCTGTACCGTGTTTATAGACGACCATCTCTTCAATCGTCTCTGTATGCAATACGATAAACATCACTTCCATGATATCACCCTTAAAATGTTGCCATCTGCTTCCTACTGTTACTTCTAAATCTCTCATATGACTTCCTCCAATTTATTATTTGATAATAAAATATCACATAGAACCGTAAAAATCAACTTTAACAGAACTCCTCTGTGAAGCTTATACTATTATTTCTTTTATTATAGTATATCCTATCGCATCGAGTTTACTACAAATAGAGTCATCTGTATAAGATTCTATCCATGGTTTGATTGCATCTATGACGTCGTCTAAACAATGATTTTCGCTTATAAAATTGATTCCTTCTAAACATTTTAGATTATATAAAACGAGATAATATCTACCATCTATCTTTTTTAAATCGAAAGGAAATAATCGACAATCTAGAGGTCTGTTATTATAAATAGTGCACCCATTATTATAGAAAATACATTTATCTCCATTCAAATTCAAACTATATATTCTTTCACCACAGCTAGTACAAAAATCATTTATCGAATATATTTCTTTTAATTTTTCTCTTTCTATTTCTGATATGACGGGCGCATCGATTGTACCAAAGTCACAACAACAATTTACTTTTAATTTGCATTTTGAGCAGTGTTCGAATGTTCCACATTTACTTTCAATCACTTTCTAATCCCCTTTAACAATTTACTATCATAAACTAATAGTACCAAAACATACATCAATGTTCAACTATATTTATATTTATTGACATCTTCACGCGTTTTTTTGAAACAAAAAAATTCCCACCGAAGTGAGAATTTAATATTATCGTTATTATTCGATGATTTCTGAAACAGAACCAGCACCAACTGTTCTTCCACCTTCACGGATTGAGAACTTAGTACCTTTTTCAAGTGCTACTGAGCTGATAAGTTCAACAGTCATCTCTACGTTATCTCCAGGCATAACCATTTCAACGCCTTCTGGTAATTCGATGATACCAGTAACGTCTGTAGTTCTGAAGTAGAACTGAGGTCTGTACTTGCTGAAGAATGGAGTATGACGTCCACCTTCTTCTTTAGATAGTACGTATACAGAAGCTTTAAACTTCTTATGAGGAGTAACTGAGCCTGGTTTAGCTAATACTTGTCCACGTTCAACGTCTTCTCTAGCAATACCACGAAGTAGGACACCAGCGTTATCTCCCGCTTCAGCATAGTCTAATGACTTGCGGAACATTTCGATACCTGTTGCAACAGTCTTCTTAGTTTCTCTAAGTCCAACGATTTCAACTTCATCGTTAACTTTCAATTGTCCTCTTTCAACACGTCCTGTAACAACAGTACCACGTCCAGAGATTGTGAATACGTCCTCAACACTCATTAAGAATGGTTTGTCAGTATCACGAACTGGGTCGTCGATATATTCGTCGACAGCAGCCATAAGTTCTTTAATCTTTTCAGCATAACCTTCGTCGCCTTCAAGAGCTTTAAGAGCAGAACCTCTGATGATAGGACATTCAGTGTCGAATCCATATTCTCCTAAAAGTTCACGAGTCTCCATTTCAACTAAATCGACTAGTTCTGGGTCGTCAACTTGGTCGCATTTGTTTAAAAATACGACAATTTTAGGTACACCAACTTGGCGAGCAAGTAAGATGTGCTCTCTTGTTTGGGCCATAGGTCCATCAGATGCAGCAATAACTAAGATTGCTCCATCCATCTGTGCAGCACCAGTGATCATGTTTTTAACATAGTCAGCGTGTCCTGGACAGTCAACGTGAGCATAGTGACGTTTGTCAGTCTCATACTCAACGTGTGCAGTATTGATTGTAATACCACGTTCTCTTTCTTCTGGTGCACTATCGATAGACGCATAGTCCATGAAAGTTTTACCAAAATATTTTGTAATAGCCGCAGTTAAAGTTGTTTTACCATGGTCTACGTGACCGATTGTACCAATATTAACGTGTGGTTTACTACGTTCAAATTTTTCTCTTGCCATAATATTTTTCCTTTCTTTTTTTCATTAATAATATTTTATCTAATACTCGAACAAATATCAAGTACTATTTTTATTAAACGTCGTTTATTTTAAATCTTCGACGAGCAGATGTTACAGTTTGTTATCTTATCTATTAGTTACCACTGTTCTTTTTGATGATTTCATCAGATATAGACTTAGGTACTTCTTCATAGTGGTCTTTTTCCATTTGGAAGTTTCCACGACCTTGTGTATTACTACGCAAATCTGTCGCATATCCGAACATCTCAGAAAGCGGAACCATTGCAGAGATTCTCAAAGTGTTACCGATAGACTCTTGTCCAAGTGGACGTCCACGACGACTTGTCAAATCTCCCATGACGTTACCTAAATATTCTTCAGGTACATCGACAGTGACTTTCATGATAGGTTCCAAAAGAACGACATTACACTTCGTCTTCGCCTCTTTCAAAGCCAAGCTAGCTGCAACCTTGAAGGCCATTTCGCTAGAGTCGACATCGTGATAAGAACCATCGTATAGAGTAGCTTTTACGTCTACCATTGGGTAGCCAGCCAATACTCCTCCAGCCATTGCTTCTTGAAGACCTTTATCTGTGACAGGTATGTATTCACGAGGAACAACTCCACCGACAACTTCGTCGACGAATTCGTATCCTTTTCCTGGGTTCGGTTCAAATCTGACCCAAACGTGTCCATATTGTCCACGTCCACCAGATTGTTTAATGTACTTACCTTCGCACTCAGCTGTCTTCGTAATCGTTTCACGATAGGCAACTTGAGGACGACCTTTATTACACTCGACATTGTATTCGCGTTTCATACGGTCTACGATGATATCCAAGTGCAACTCACCCATTCCAGAGAGAACTGTTTGTCCTGTTTCAGGGTCTGTCTTCACTCTAAGAGTTGGGTCTTCTTCGACGAGCTTTTGGATAGCCAAAGCCATCTTATCTTGATCGCCCTTGCTCTTAGGCTCGATAGCGATATCGATAACTGGTTCTGGGAATTCCATACCCTTCATGATACATGGATTTTTTTCATCGCACAATGTATCGGCGGTCGTCGTATACTTGAGTCCAACTGCCGCAGCAATTTCACCAGCATATACTTCTGTAATTTCTTTTCTTTGGTTCGCATGCATCTGTAAGATACGACCGATTCTTTCTTTTTCTCCCTTAGTAGAGTTTAAAACGTAAGAACCACTTTGAAGTACACCAGAGTATACACGGAAGAATGAAAGTCTTCCTACAAATGGGTCTGCCATTATTTTAAACGCTAAAGCAGTAAAAGGCTCAGAATCGCTAGGTTGACGTTTGACGTCGTTTCCGTTCTTATCAGTACATTCGATAGCCTCTACATCAGTAGGAGCAGGTAGATAATCGATAACTGCATCCAATAAAGGCTTAATTCCTTGGTTAGACAATGCATCAGCACACAAAACTGGGAAGAACTCAACAGAAAGTGTTGCTTTACGGATAGCACCTTTCAATGCTTCTTCTGTAATTTCCTTACCGTCTAAGTAGTTCATCATCAATTCTTCATCGAAATCTGCAACAGCCTCGATAAGTTTTGTTCTGTATTCATTAGCTTTATCTTTCATGTCTGCTGGAATTTCGATTTCTTCAGCATTTTCATGTTCTGAACCATCGAATTTGTAAGCCTTCATCGTAACGAGGTTTACAACTCCACAGAATTCATTTTCAGCTCCGATTGGAAGCTCGATTGGAGCAGCATTCGCGCCCAATCTATCCTTAATCGTGCCAAGACTATAATAGAAGTCTGCTCCTATTTTACCCATCTTGTTCGCACAAATCATTCTTGGAACTTTGTATTCGTTTGCTTGTCTCCAAACTGTTTCAGTTTGTGGTTCAACACCTGCTTGGGCATCGATAAGTGCAACGGCACCATCGAGAACGCGCAAACTTCTTTGTACTTCGATAGTGAAGTCTACGTGACCTGGAGTATCGATGATATTGAGTCTATGACCTTTCCAGTGAGCTGTCGTAGCCGCACTAGTAATCGTGATACCTCTCTCTTTTTCTTGTGCCATCCAGTCCATTTGAGACTCACCATCGTGAGTTTCACCAATCTTATGAGTGATTCCAGTATGGAATAATATTCTCTCTGTTGTAGTAGTTTTTCCGGCATCGATGTGGGCCATGATACCAATATTTCTCAATTGTTCAATAGGTACATCTCTTTTTCCCATACGATTTCCTCCTACCATCTGTAATGAGCAAATGCTTTATTTGCTTCAGCCATCTTGTGAGTATCCTCACGTTTTTTGACAGCTCCACCTATACCATTTGCAGCATCCATAATTTCATTTGCAAGGTTGATAGCCATACCTTTCCCATTTCTTAGTCTAGAATAATTTACTAGCCAGCGAAGCGCTAAAGCTTGACTACGAGCACTACTAACTTCAAGCGGAACTTGAACGTTACTTCCGCCTACACGGCGAGACTTAACTTCTAGTGCTGGTTTGATGTTTTCCATCGCTTTATTGAAGACGTCCATAGGCTCTTCATTTGTTTTTTCTTTCACTATATCAAATGCCTGATATAAAATCTTTTCAGCAGTACCGCGTTTTCCATCGTTCATGATTTGGTTGATTAACTTGGTAACTACCTTAGAATTATATATAGGATCTGGTAATACATCGCGTTTTACCGCACGTCTTTTACGCATAATTTTCCTCCTTTATATTTTATTTTACTTCTTTGGTCTTTTAGTACCGTATTTACTACGTCCTTGTTTACGTTCGTTAACTCCTTGAGTATCAAGAGCTCCACGTACGATGTGATAACGTACACCGATGAGGTCTTTAACACGTCCGCCACGAACTAATACGACGCTGTGTTCTTGTAGATTGTGTCCTTCTCCTGGAATGTAAGTATCGACTTCACGTCCGTTTGAAAGTCTTACACGAGCATATTTTCTCAAAGCTGAGTTCGGCTTTTTAGGTGTCTTTGTTCCTACACGTGTACAAACACCTCTCATTTGAGGATGGTTAGTATCAGTAGCCTTTCTCTTCAAACTGTTCAATCCGACGTTCAAAGCAGGACTTTTACCTTTTCTAACTTTTTTACCTCTTCCTTTTCTTACGATTTGGTTAATTGTAGCCATAAATTTCCCTTTCTACGTACACACTTCCTGGTGTATCAAAATTCTCATAAATCTAGGTCCTATCGGAGATAGAACCCAAATTTGAATGCACAAATAATATATCACACTCGATAAACTTCGTCAATCAAAAATCGACGATTTCGAATAATAAATAGAAAAATGTGTTTAAACTGAACTTTAAACACAACTACTTCAGAGGAGTAATAGCAAATCCCTTTCTTTTTTGGGCTTCTTTTATTCTATCGTTCCAGTAACGGATAGAATCTCCCTCATGTAATGCTTCTGCTTCTTTGAGCATTTGTTGGTAAAATGCGATTTCTTTAGAATAGGAATCCATTTGAGAGCCTGATACAACACTGTTCTTTCTTAAAACATCGAAAAGATTGTGTCGAACAGATTTTGGAAAATATGGTTCCAATAATTCTGGTCTATCTTCTAACAAACAATTGATGGAATTCTCTATTCGCTTTAAGTTATCGACACTTATAAAGTCACCACATCGTAGAATTTGAGGCGGAATAACTTTTGAGGCCGCGATAGTCATGCCGAGATGTTGATAAATTTTCTCTTCACACCATAGAGGAAAACATGTAGGCTTTGGAACGTTTTCGACCTCATCTCGTGCAATAATCCTCTGATTAAATGCATTGCAAAGATACCAAAAACTCTGCTCTCTATATTGTAGAGGAGCATTATAATTCGTCTTATGCCCATATTCGGTCGTGACGAACTCAAACTGCCCATTTTGATGAAATAGACCTAAAACCGAACTGACCTCTAGTTCATTTTCCTTTGGAGAATAACTTTTCATAGAAGTAAAACCCAAAATACCACCGGGAATCTGAGGCCATCTCGGTATAGCTGGTAAGTGACCTATCGTGTCATAAATACTAGTGAACAAACGCTGTTTTCTTTATCCCTATAATAGAAGCACCAATAAAATCTATCATTTCAGGCTGCATAGATAACAGATGCATAACTTCGTGATGTAACTTCAATAAATCGCAATCATATATCATTCCTCTATGCAAAAAATGAGATGGAACTAACTCAGAAACATCCACGGCTAAATAAGTTTTGAGTGTTACATACGAAGTAGTAAACCCTTGATACCAACGCAGAGAACGTTTCATATAATCGGGATGAATAGAATCCTTAGCTGTGTCGATTATTGAGTTACCATATACGCCTCGCAGATTAAATTTCCACGAAGAATACCTCGGTTCTTCCACCTCCGTATAGGCGATGACAAAAGTATAATCTGTTGAAAACACAGCCAGCAAATCATTCGCTTTATAGGCTTGACCAATTGGGTTACTTGTCTCAATGGACAGATTATCTTTTATAGTACGAATCAATTCGTTCTGATTTTTCATATCGTGTTCCTTCCTTTCGTTGAAAGTATGTTATCACTTTCTATTATCCAAGTCAAAGTAAACTTCTAAAGAATCCTGACCAAGAAATCTTTTAATTGAATATATCGCACTACACTTGTCGAGTAATCTATTTCATCATTAGAGATAATGATTTTTATAGAATCAGAGTCATAAAACCCCCGAATTTTATTTAAATAAACCTCTCTCGTTACCATATCGACACTTCGCCGAAAGTATGCTGAACAATTCTCACAAATTGCATAGAATTGTTCAATAGAAAAAGTTGCTATTATGAGCAACTATTCCTCTAAATAACCGTCTGTTTTATAATCTGTACAGCTCACATAGGGCTTATATTCATAACCGGCTTGACCATTCGTAACGACCAAATATCCAGTACAATCGTCTTCCATGGTAATTTTATACCCTTCTTCATTTAACTCATCGGCGGTCAACTTCAAAGTATCGCCTTTCTTAGGATATAGTCCCGGATAGAGACCGAGATACTTCTTGCCTTGTTCTACGAGGGAATCTTCCATCCAATTGCCCTTATTATCTTGTTTCATTTTAAAACCTAACAAAGTAAGACCTGTAATTATACAAACCAAAGTAATCGTCCAAATTATAGTTATTTTTCTCATATATTCTACCTCTTTTTATTTTAATTATTTTTTTTGTATCATTTTCAACACTTTTCCATGAATTTCTTCCACTGGCAACATTTCTCCACCCTGAGAACATTCGATGATATCCCAAGAGAGATATTCAGCCACAAATTTCTTATGGTCATTAATCCTTTTCAAGTATTCTACATCTCGTTCAAAAACGTCTCTTTCCACACCGGTTTTTTTTGCACGCTCAATGATAAGTCTTAATGTCAATTCCCATGGTAACTGCAAAAATATCGTCCTATCCGGTTCTTTAATTCCTAATTTCCCATATTCGAAATCGAGTACATATTGAATAAAACGTTTTTTCTCTTCTAAATCGTCAAACTGGGCAGATTGATATAATAAACTTGATGTCGTATATCTGTCGAGCAAAATTGTTTCTCCATTTTCAAAATGCTCCTTCAAGATTTTTCTCCAAGCAATAGCCCTATCTACAGCATAGAGTGAATTCACAAAGTACGGTGAATTATTGGAAGCATCCCCAAAATCACCCGCAAGAAAATGCTCTACTATGGCTCCATGATAAGTACCATAACTAGGAAAATGATGTTGAAAAACTGTTTTCCCAGAAGCAATTAAATGCTTACTCAGCAAATGGCATTGAGTTGTCTTCCCAGCTCCATCTGCTCCCTCGAATACGATGAGTTGTCCTTTTTTTACTTCCATGTCCAAAACCTCTTACAATAAATTATTAATTATTCGGTTTCATAAGTGGGAACAGAATGACTTCTCGAATGGTCTCGCTTCCAGTTAAAAGCATAACCAATCTGTCTATACCCATACCCATTCCACCTGCAGGCGGCATACCATATTCCAACGCCTCTACGAAATCCATGTCCATATCATTTGCTTCCTCGTTTCCGAGGCTCTTTTCTTTGAGCTGATTCTCAAATCTCTCATATTGGTCAATCGGATCATTCAATTCTGTAAACGCATTCGCATACTCACAACCTATGATAAACAATTCAAACCTTTGAGTAAATCTAGGGTCTTTAGGGTCCTTCTTTGCAAGAGGACTGATTTCAATCGGGTGACCAAATACAAACGTCGGTTCAACGATTGTGTCCTCGACAAATTCTTCAAAGAAAGCATTGACGATGTGGCCGTAGCCGAAATGCTCTTCGACCTGAATATGCTTTTCTTCTGCTAATTT
Organism: uncultured Bacilli bacterium; assembly: GCA_910583745.1. GTDB lineage: Bacteria > Bacillota_I > Bacilli_A > RF39 > UBA660 > RUG11867. Next base: position 3,164 of record CAJTZC010000029.1, on the reverse strand, counting down.
TTTCGCGTCTTCGAAAGACGTAACTTGGAAGAAATCGATTCCTGTCTTCTCCTTAATCGCATCGACCATATGAATTCTCTTGAACCCTGGTGCCAAACTGATATGTTGTCCTAAAAAGTCGACCTCATACGTTCCATTCAAATCCATCGCACACTTACTGACTATTCCCTCAGTGATATCCATCATACCTTCTAAATCAGAAAAAGCCTTATATAATTCTATCGTAGTAAACTCTGGATTGTGTTTTCTATCCATGCCTTCGTTCCTAAAGATTCTTCCAATCTCATACACTGCGTCCATCCCTCCGACTAAAAGTCTTTTTAAATTGAGCTCCGTCGCAATTCTCAAATACATATCGATATCCTGTGCATTGTGATGCGTAATGAAAGGTCTTGCCGCAGCTCCACCTAAGATACTGCCCAAAATAGGTGTCTCGACTTCGACATAGCCTAAGTCGTCGAGATAATGCTGTATAGAACGTATTATTTTTGGACGCGCAAAAGCAACCTTTCTCGCCTCGTCATTCATAATCAAATCGACGTATCTTCTTCTAAATCTTTCCTCGACATCAGAAAGTCCGTGGAATTTTTCAGGAAGTGGTTTCAGTCCCTTGACGAGATGCGTATACTCTAGACATTTTATAGTAACTTCTCCCGTTTGCGTGACCATGACGGTTCCTCTGACACCGACGATATCTCCAATATCCGCTGTCTTAAAAAGCGTATACATCTCTTCACCGATATCGTTGATAGAGACATAGACTTGAATGTTTCCAAGCTTATCTTTTAATGAAAAGAAACTCGCTTTACCCATTTTGCGGATGAACATGATTCTTCCCGCTACACTGACTGTGATATTTTCCTTTTCGAGTTCCTCGTGCGTTTTTCCTGCACATCTTTCCTTTATTTGAAGAGAAAAATCCGTAACATCATATTGTTGACCGAAAGGATCGATGCCCAAGTCCTTCAATTTATTTAATTTATCTCTTCTCACTAACTCTTGTTCTGTAAATGTTCTTTCCATATAATTCACTTCCTTCGTTAGACTTAATTATAAAGCACTTAATTAAAAATTGCAACGGCTAATAGACAGAATAAAAAGGCGCAACTTATGCTCGAGTTCCACCTTTTTTTTGCATTTTAAATTTCTTGCCAGTTTGGCCATTTTTCGCTTTCGCACTATCGAGAAGCGGTTTTACACTGACAGAAAGTTTTTTGTGAAAACCTTCAATTGTGGCAACTTCTCTCTCATCTGGTCTCTGAGGTACCAATAGTTCTTCAAATTCTTGACCATATAAACCGACATTCCTTGGACAAGATAGATTTCTCTTTTTCGTCCAAATTTGTATGCTGAACAGTCTCAAATTATCCACATCGGCATAATTATCTGGAATGGTGATAGCGCTCAAAGTTATTCCCGCCTGAACGATTTCTATTCTACACCCTTCACTGGTTTCATAAATGTTGACACCTTGTAACTTTCTATCGAGACAACCTTCTGATTTGAGTTTCAAATAATCTTTCGCCATAGAGACGATTTCATCTAAAGTTTTTATCGATACTTTTGCTATCCTATCTCTTTCGTTTGCGAAAATTTCTTTCAAAGAAGAATTATACTCCGAGAAATCTTTAAAACGACCTACGTCTAGACTCTGTTCTCCAAAAGACATCACTTTAGCATTGTACTGTCTCACTAAAACTTCTAACAAAGCTTTAAAACGAGCCAATGTCTCATGTTCTTCTCGAGTCTCTTGCGTGACAACGGAAGAGGTCTTGAATGGAACGCTAAACACCCGATGTTCTACTACTGTTTCTTCTAAATTCGAACTGGTGATATAAGAACCACCATAGACAAAATCTACATCGATTCTGTTGCCATAGACAATACGATTATCCATGGAATTCTTAGGACCATTTAAATGGCCTTTGTCTTCAAACGTTGCCATAAGCGCAAGAGGTAAATTCATAAATCTACATTGTGTCGAACACTCAATTGCAAGTGTACTCAACTGATTTTGATAGTTTTGGTCACCGATAAGGATATCGAAGTGTCCAAAATCCTGTGAAAGATTCTCGAATGCAAAAGAGGCACTATCTTTAAAAGTGACTTGCAAACCCATATTTTTAGTAATGAGCCGAGCTTTTTCGACAAAAGCAAAATCGTGACAAAAAAGGATTGTAAGGTCCGACTTTTTTTCGGGAAAAACTCTAAACGGCACAGCAGTAATGTCGCCGAGCTGTCTTTTATTTATAACTTTCTGCTTCAAATTAGTCGTCGTTCCATTCGCGATGGCACCAGTCACGATGCCGTTTAAAGCCTCGCTTAAAGTCTTTGTTGACATAAAGGGGTTTTCAAAACCTCTATAATTTTCGACAGTGACGAAGTAGGACGGATTATTCTGATAGTAAGCTCTAAAATCGACGACGAGTGACCTCTTTGTTTCCTGCAAAGTTTTAATTCTACGATTTAACATAAAATCCTTTCTCTGATGAAGTCTTTGGTCCCCACCGAATACAATAAGATTATAATCTTCTAATTCTTGCGGATTGCCCTCAAAATAAAGTTGAGCATTTAAAATAGAGGGGAAACAACTCACATCGCTAAAACCGAATGCTTTAAAACAGTCCACATCATTGGGATTGTCAGTAATTAAAAGGACTTTTCCACAATCCAAAATTCGCATTTTTTCTTTTGCAAGCACTCTATTTTTCTCTTCTCTAAAAGCATCGATATCTAACCCACCAATGTAAGACAGCACTTCTTTTCCGGCAACTTGCATAAGATTACGACGAACAGCCGTTTTCGCCTTGCTGACAGAGGTTTTAAATCGGATATGCCTATCAACTCCACACAATACGTAATTTTCAATCTCCGAAAATTCATTCGAATATTCGATTTGAATCTGATAACCAGCAGATTCTATTTTTTGCATGAGTAGTTCCATATCCAAAAAATCCAATTGTTCGAAAACTAAGATTGCTCCCGCTACGATTTGTTCAAAACGTAAAACCTTTTTATTGTTGATTGAATTCATAATTCTTTTCTTCTTTCTTATTTCATTTTAACAAATCTACAACGAGACGTCTAGAAAAAAGAAAACTCAAAGATAAATTTTTTGTTGAGTTACAATAGATGTGAGACCTGAGTATGTACAAAAAAAGATT
>CAJTZC010000028.1 GCA_910583745.1 uncultured Bacilli bacterium | reverse complement strand
GGTCTATTGTGAATTTAGTAATAAATTTGGCATTTATATCTTCTGTTTGGTCTATGTCTTCTAAATCTTCGAATGTGATTTTTACTCTATATGTGTAGGTGTGGCCTGCCGGAATATACAAATGGTCTGCCAAAAGCTGTGTCGATGCACTTTCACTTCTCGGTACATTTGCACTTTCAGTCTCAACTAATTTCCATACTGCTCCTGCCTCATCACTCTTTTCTTCCAAAGTATAGGTTAAAGATTCTGCCAAGTATGTATTTATCAAATTATCCCAACTTATCTTTGCATAGGCATCTCGCGTTCCCGTATTTTCGATGACTAATTCCTTTTCAATTGTATCTCCAAAGTTCCAAGTCCCTTCTATATTCTCTATCATCTCATCGTTATCTCTAAACGTCAGAGCCAAATCTCCACTTCTTATCGTAATCTTCTCCTGTTCATTTGTTCCGATTTGCGAGACAAAATATGCATACGTTAAAGAGGTCGTCAATGCGACTATCGATATGCACAATACGATCAGTGAGATTACCTTTTTCTTATCATTTTTATCAGTCATATTTTGTACCTACCTTTACACTCATTCTACCACAAGCATTCTGAAAATCCTGTCGATTTGTAATAATGTAATATGAAACCTTACACTTATTTTATGAGTATTATCTATGTTACAAGTATACAATTTAAACGGCTAAAAAGCAAGCACTTTGCTTGCGTAAGTAAACAATTATACACTTTTAATTGCAGAAAAAATATATAGGAAATGTCCTTCCATACAAAATAAAAAGAAGCCTTTATCTAGCTTCTACGATTAACTTAATAGCGGTCTTCTCTTCCCCGTCGATTGTGATGTCGACAAAGGCAGGAATGCAGACGAGGTTCTTACCACTTGGGGCGACGAATCCTCTTGCAATGCAAACCGACTTAATGGCTTGATTTAAACTTCCTGCCCCGACCGTTTGAAGTTCTACACTTCCATTGTTTCTAAAAACGTTTGCTATCGCTCCAGCTACTTTATTTGGATTCGATTTAGATGAAACCTTTAAAATTTCCATTAATAAAACTTCCTTTCTAACAGTTAAATATATGTGCTAGAAATGCAAATCATAACTAAAATTTGAAATAAGATTTCGTTTTATCGGGCTCGATATTTTTGAGCTGAAACATCTCCTCGATGGTGACGAATGCGTATCCTTCCTCCTGCAACTTCTCCATTGCCAAAAGTGCTCCGTCTATGGAAGTCTCATAGATGTCGTGTAGAAGTACGATAGCCCCATCGTGAGCATTTTTTACGATGTTCTCTGCGATTTTATCCTTGTCTTTATACTTCCAATCTTCTGGGTCGATATCCCAAAGAATGGTATACATGTCGCCAAGAGCTTTAATTTTAGAATTGGTATTTCCATATGGTGGTCTCAACAGCACAGGAGCTTCGCCGATGATGTTTTTCACTTCGTTATTCGTGTTGACGATTTCCTTCAAAATGTCTCCATCGTTCAACTTGTAAAGATTGAGGTGGCTGTACGTATGACTGCCTATTTGGTTACCCTGTTCATAAGCTCTTATGAGAGTCGAACTGTATCGGTTGACTCGACTGCCGAGAATGAAAAACGTCACTCTCGCATTGTACGTATCCAAATTGTCCAAAAGTCGATTCGTCGTCTTATCGAGAGGCCCGTCATCGAAAGTAAAGGCAATCAACTTTTTATCCTTCATATCCTCGAGCTTTCGAGTGTTCTTTTCGACAGGATTTATAGGAGGCTCCTCACTCTCTTTCAGATATTCTTTCTTTATAATACCTTCGAGTTCTTTATACGGGATTGTTATCTTTATTTCTCCGTCCGCCCAACAAGAGACCTGGTAAGGAGGGAACAGAAATTCTATGCCGTCGTTTTTAAACGTAAAATGAAGATAATTTTCCAAACTTCCTACAGTACCTTCTCGGACGGTTTCCTCGACAAAGTTCATTTCTCTTTCTATACCATACTCCAAGATATGATGGTAGGCTCTCTCGGCCAACCTATCCAAAGACTCACTCGACTCCAGAAAATCGTTTAAACTGAGTTCCTTACCCGTATTTTTATCGAAATAATAAGATTGATCATCTCTAATATAATGCGCGCCACCTGTATAGGCATAAACCTCCAAGTGGACGAGGACAATCCCTTCGTATTCACTCACCGAATTGGTGACTAAGAAGTCGTAGATTCTGTCGTCTGTATCCAAATCTTTCACCAATTCTATGAACTCCTCTTTTTTCTCGTCGATGTAGTTTTTTATAGAATTCGCGACCTTTCGATTGCTTTTTTTGTTCTCTATCTCCGGGTAATCGATTTTTATGTAATAATTATCTTTTTTTATAATGCTTTCACCGGGGTCAATTTTCCCAAATTGAAAAAACAGGACGCCAAAAAAGAGGACCAAAATCGAACTCACTATAAAATTCTTTCCTCTTTTACTTAGCTTCAATTTTTTTTTCATACTGCACCACTGCCATTCTTTATTATTATTATACCTCAAAATATGATTTTGAACCGATTTTCGAGGCAACTTTACATCAAATGAAAAGAAATCTTTCAGTGGAGATTTCCTTTTCTTATTTTTCATTTATTTACTATTTACTTCTTTTCTTGCGATGGTCTTTTCGGCGACACCTTTAATCTTATTTTCGTCGAATGGCTTCTGTATCATATCGACGATGTTATAGGAGAAAGCTCTCTGTATCGTCTCCGTATCCCCTGCACCTGTGATGATAGAAACCGGAATGACGTTGAAAAGATTCGCAGTTTTAAAGTGTTCCAAAACTTGGAAACCGTCGACGCCAGGCATATTCAAATCCAAAAACATGCATTTGATTCTGTCGTGCGGCGTATTGTCGATGATGCTGATGGCTTCCCCTCCATCGCTTACAGCTAACACCTTGTATTTGTTGTCAAATATCTTTTGAATAAAGTTTCTGACGATGTTCGAATCGTCGACGACCAAGATGCACTCCTCACTTACAGCGGGCTCTGTCGCTTTGATTCTCACTGGACTAGGAGCAACAGCTACTGGTTCTTCGAGCTCGACCAAGATGCCCATATACTTCTTGACGACTTTTACCATGCGATGAGCTTCTTCCATCAAATGGTCGAAATTTTCCGAAACGAAGAAAGTATCAGAACGCTTTCCGGCGAGTTCGTGTTCATAGAACAAATCTCCCAAAGCTTCCATCCCGAAATAGCGACAATCGCTCTTAAGAGAATGCACGATGATGGCATAATTGGCCATGTCGTTGGTCTCTTTATATCTCTTTGCATTCGCAAGTTTTCCATCGACTTCTCGAAGAAAATCCTCTAACATTTGATCGTAAGTTTCGATATCCCCGAAGAGTTCCAAACTCTTATCTAAATTGACTCCATTATTTTTCAGTATGTTGACATCTTTCATATATATAACCTCTCTTGTACTTTACTAAAATAAGTATAACACCAATCGACAGTTTTCTCAATAGCAAAAGGCTTTTCTTTACCCTCTAGACAAATTAAAATAATTCTGCATATTTTTATGGAAAAATGAAAGATGAACAATACGCTATACTGAATTTAGATAGAACCATTCGATGCGATACCCTTTTTCGAAGAAGACTTTGGCAGAGTCCAACGAGTACACGATTTAAAATGGTATGATTCCCTTGAAGCTTTTAAAAGAGAAAAAAAAGAACTCAACTCTATTAGAGATGAGCAAATTCGAACATACAAAAAGACTGCAGAGAGATGAGAAAAACATCTACATATTGAGACGGAAGTCTTAAAAGTTTTAGAATTTAAACCAAAAGAAGACCAAAAGCCAAAAGCTTAAAGTCTTTTCATTTGATTCTTAACTCTGGATATTAAATAATTAGGGCATTAATAGAGTACTCTAACTCTGCCGTGTAGTTTGTTAAATATCACCAAAAAAATGAGTAAGGATACCATTATTGATGTCAAGCATTATGAATTTTCTTTCAATACTTTTTCTACTTCATTTATTAATTGTTCTTTATTTGGAATATTTTCCAGACAACGTCTGGAATTTTGGATAAGTAATATAAAGGTTGCACATATTGTATAGCATAATATAGACTTTTAGAGCTCGTTGATTATTTAGTATTTTATTTGTTCTAATAAAAGGGTCGTTTTAGAAAATTTAAAATCCTTTTTATCTGTCTTGGAGATATTTGCCCAAAATACGCTTCAATTCATCTTTTTCGATAGGCTTCGCTAAATAGTCGTCGAACCCGTCTACCAAGTATTTCTCTCGCATTCCACTTATCGCATTGGCCGTCAAAGCAATCGTCGGAGTTTTAAAGGTTTCCATCGTGCTTTTCAATTCTTTTAATGTCTCTACACCAGTCTTTCCTGGCATCATGTCGTCGAGTAAAATCAAATCGTACTCGGCATTCTTTATCTTCTCTATTCCCTCATCTCCACCGTTCGCCGTCTCGACGATGACTTGAAAAGGCTCCAGCACTTTCTCGGCCACTTTTAAATTCAGCTTGTTGTCGTCGACGACGAGCAGTTTTTTTCCTGGATACTCGTGTTTGACAATCGTCGAGATATCGAACTCCTCTTTTATTTCTGGCGCATCGACTATGCTTTGGTCCAATGCCACTGTAAATTTTGAACCTTTTCCATATTCACTTTGCACGACGATTTTTCCTCCCATCATCTCAACTAATTTCTTTGTAATCGCAAGACCCAACCCGGAGCCTTCTATCGAAATGTTCTTCTCCAAATCCAGTCTGCCAAACTTTTCGAACAACTTATCGATATCCTCTTCCTTTATTCCAATTCCGGTATCTTCCACGGAGAGAATCAATCTACATACATCGCCCTTTATTACAGAATCGATTTTAAACTCGATATAACCTTCTTTCGTGTATTTAATCGAATTCGTGAGAAGATTGACACATATCTGCTTTATCCGAGAAGAATCTCCATACATGTATTTAGGCATGTCTTCCGAAAAGTTGGTCCGAAACTCAATCGGTTTATCGCCCAATCGGGCCTTAGAAAGAGCGACGAGATTGTCGAGGACCTCTTCCATATTATAGTTTTTATTCACAATCTCGATTTTATTGGCCTCTATCTTCGAGATATCCAAAATGCCGTTTACTATTTCTAACAAATTTTCTGAAGCATTGATGATATATTTTGCATCATCCCTAGCCTTCTCATTCTCGACATCGTCCAAGAGACTGTTCGAAAAACCGACGATGGCATTGAGAGGTGTCCTTATCTCGTGTGACATGTTAGACAGAAATTCCGTCTTAGCACGGTTCGCTCTGTCGGCTCTCTCCCTTGCCAGATTCAATTCCTCGATCAGTTTGACGTCGGGGTTCTCGATGGTATGGAACATAATCAAATCGATATACACGAGAGCACTTGGAATGATAATTAAAGTCGGGTTCACTGCTCTCACAATAGCCGCGACAACTATCAAAACGCATAAAACTAAAAGAGGTGCATACTTTCTCGAGAATATCTTCTTAAGATTTTTAAGAAGAATCGCCATAATACCTAAGATATATAGAAGAGCCACGATATAGACGAAAGACGGTGCATAACCTGTGATACCCATCACTCCATCTTGACTTATGAGCTTTATCGGTAAAAAAATCTCGATAAACGCACTTAAAATTCCTGTCAGTATGACCTTATTTTTAATTGAAAGATAGCCTTTTATGTTCTCTTTATACGTAATATAATATACATACAAGAAAAGAAGAGACGGCCAAACGATGTAGTGTATCAAATCTATTTTATTTAAAATAGTCAGTAACAAAAAGGTATCTTCACTAAAATTATGATAACATATACTTATCTCAGCGATGACCAACAATACGTCTAAAAAACTGCTGATTAACATATAACCATAAATTTTTGTCTCTTTCGTATCGACTCTCTCTTTCGAAAAGAATAACACTAAATTTAGAACGATACAGAAAAGACCGCTTATTAAAAAATATAGATTGCTCATAGTACCACCTTAGCTTACTTTTTCATTATAACATTTTTTAGCAAGAAAAAAAAGAGCATCGTCTCTACATTTTTTTGACGTACGCTCTCCCTTCTTCTTTTGTAGTAACTCCTGGTACAAATATTCCATTTTCATCCAAGCGGTATTCATTTTCAAATGGCATACCTTTAGGTTTATAAATGAATTGAGATTCGTATTGAGAATCGTATTGAAATCCAAAACTCAAAAATTTCTTTATATAAGTATGATTCAAGTAAAGTGTTGGATCTATATCTCTCAAAGAATCTCTCTTTATGCCGATGTCGCTCCATACTCCCTTTCGGTTTGCAGTTAGCAAAGATAATAACTCGTCCGATTGCAACTTTAGGCTCTGTTCTCTATTGATTTTAATCGGTTTTCCAAACCGGACAATACATTTAGTATAGAGTTCTTTCTCACTTGTACATAAGTATGGTACTTCGACATATTCAAATGTGACAGGTACGAGAAAGATATCTGTTATCGCTCCCACGAGAGTCGCCCCGATTTTGATTGGTTGCATAGCCTTTAAAGGGTGTAAGTTCCACGTACTTTCACCAAAAATCCACCCTGGGAAACCGTTGATGATGTTTCCTGAAAAATTCATAATTCCAGCTTGTGTCGAGTTAGAATCTCTTCTATCTATTAACACTCCATCGCAAGCATTAAATATCGCTTGATTTGGTAAATTTAGACAATCTGACCCTGCTAAAACAGAAACGCGCAGCCCTAATCTTCTCATTACCTCTTGTGCGGCAAAAAAATCGTGTGAATTCGAGTGGTTACATACGAACAATGCATTTCCGTCTTTAGGAATATTCTCCTTACCCTCGATGACGTAATCGTAGCCTGGTACTATCTTTTGATACAATCCCATTAAAGCTTCTCGTTTAAAATTCGTCTTTTCGACATTTTTATTTCTTAAACCTGAACAATACTCTCTCAATTCAGAGAAGTATCTCAATTTCTCTTCGGTGCCGAGACATTCTAACTCTTTCATAGATTTCCATTCCATTTAAAAATCTCTCCCGTTCTTAAGTAATGCTATTTTACCAAATAGAACCTTACAATGCAAGTTCCTTCAGTCAAAAAGAAAAAAGCCCAAGCGATAGAATGGGCTTCAACTGAATTCTATATAGGTCTATTTATAAACTTTTTCTCATCGGAAGGCTTCGTAACACCTGGCACTAATGTTCCAATACAGCTTATCTTATACTCGTTCACAATTTGCCTTCTATAAAGCCTGTATTGTAACCCCGCTTCATACAGAGAGTCATAACTAAATCCGAGAACACCTCTCTTTTTTAAGAGAGTATGATTCAGGTATAGCATAGGGCTCACGTCATCAATAGAAAATCGAATAATGCCTTTCTCTGCTAAAATCGTTCCTCTATGGAGAGCCATCGAATGACCCAATGTTTCTTTTAGAGAATCTGGTTGCTCCTCTTTGCTAAACTGCAAAGGTTTCCCAAACTTGATGATACACTGATTATAAAGCTCACGCTCTGTCTCGACCAACTCAGGTACTTCCAGATACTCGACGATGACTGGGATAATCGGAACACCCGCGGCGAAGGCGATTTGAATAGGGTCAAACTGCAAATCTTGCATCATTCGATAAGGGTGGAGATTCATCGTCACTTCGCCGAACATCAATCCGGATTTACCCGAGAGCAAATCGCCTAATAATTCAGCTGTACCTAAATCTACTGAGGTTAAATCTGTTCTATCGGCCAAAATGGAACCATAAGTTGAACATATTTTCTGACCCAAGAATCCCAAGTTGTCTTTACTCATCAAAGTGGATATCTTTATTCCCATTTCTCTAAAAGCTTCGTTTATAGTTAAAAAATCTCGTGGATTCGTATGGTTTGCTACAAATAAAGCAGGCCCTTCTGATATGTTTTCAAGTCCCTCAAAGTCATAAAAAAAATTCCTCGTTTTATAATATGTATCTTCTACTACTCTTTTTAAAAAGTTTCCACCGTTCGAGTTTTGGTATTTCGAACAGTAATCCCTCAACTTCGAATAATATTTTATTCTGTCTTCGACTGATAAAGAAGCGATTTCTTTTTCAGTCAAAAAAATTCTATCTGTCATGTTGTATTTTCCTCTTTCTTTCGTGCTTAAACATCATACCATAATCGGCAATATTTGTAAAGGAAATCGCCATGATTTTAAAAGAAAAAAGTGCTATTCAGCACTCTCTTCTGTTACTTCTACGATTTCGTTCTCCGTCGTTTCTTCGACTTCTGAAGTTTCCATACCGAAATCCATAGCGGTTTGTTCAGCGTCGACGACTTCGTCAGAAGTTTCTTCTAATTTATTGTCTAAGAATTTCTCTTCTAAAACCTCACTAGGGTCGTCGGATAAGAATTCTTTTTCTAATTCGATTGAAATATCAGAGTATTCTCTCGCACCCGTACCGGCAGGGATTAACTTACCGATAATGACGTTCTCTTTTAGACCGTTCAAGAAGTCGACTTTACCTCTGATAGAAGCATCTGTTAAGACTCTCGTCGTCTCTTGGAACGATGCGGCAGATAGGAACGAATCGGTCTCGAGGGAGCTCTTCGTGATTCCTAGCAATACAGGTCTACCCGTTGCAGGAACTTTACCTTCGAGGATGACAGGTTTATTTCTCTCCGTGAATTCACGGATAGAGATAGTGAGACCTGCTACCATATCAGAATCGTTTCCTTCTACGATACGCATCTTGTTTATCATACGGCTTGCAATAATCTCGATGTGCTTGTCTGAAACGTCGACACCTTGTGATTTGTAAACCTTTTGTACTTCTTCGAGTATATACTCTTGCGTCGTGATAGGGTCTGTGACAGCCAACAACTCTTTCGGACTGATTGCTCCTTCAGTGAGTTTGTCTCCTGCATTGACCGTATCTCCTACTTCGACACACACCTTCGCAGCATAACTCGTCACGTGCTCTTTTGCAGTGATATCGTTCTCTACGACGATTTTGTATTTGCCGTTTGTAGGCTCTATGATGGTAACTTTACCCGTAATTTCAGAAATAGTCGCTTTTCCTTTCGGTATACGAGCTTCGAACAACTCTTCGACACGAGGAAGACCTTGTGTGATATCTCCGACACCGGCGACTCCACCTTCGTGGAAAGTACGCATCGTAAGCTGTGTTCCTGGTTCACCGATAGACTGTGCAGCCATAATACCAACTGCTTCGCCCTTCTCGACCGTTATACCAGTCGCAAGGTTTCTACCGTAACATTTGCGGCAGATTCCATTCGCACATTTACATGTGAGAACACTTCGAATTTCGACGGTTTTGACTTCCGACTTGATAATTTTCTTAGCGATAGACTCGGTGATTTCGCACCCTTTGTCGATAATCGTCGTCTTCGTCTTAGGGTCGATAACTTTCTTAGCAGTATATCTACCCGTTATACGTTCTTGTAAACTTTCGATGACAGAACCAGATTTTGCATCGACGATGTCAGAAACTTTCAAACCGACGAGACTTCCACAGTCGTCCTCTTTGATGATGATATCTTGTACTACGTCGACGAGACGTCTTGTCAAATATCCAGAGTTTGCCGTCTTCAAGGCCGTATCGGCATTACCTTTACGTGCACCGTGGCTCGATAAGAAGAACTCGTTTACGCTCAATCCTTCACGGAAGTTTGCCGTGATAGGGATTTCCAAAGAATCACCATTCGGCTTCGCCATCAATCCGCGCATTCCTGACATCTGGTTGAAGTTCGAATCGGAACCACGTGCACCAGAATTTTTCATCATGAATATCGGATTGTGTAAATCCGTTTTCGCATATCCAGCGAGTTCTGAACCGACTTGCTTCGTGACATCTTGCCATACGTCGCACACTTGCATGTGTCTTTCTTCGTCGGTGATAAGTCCACGCTTAAACTGTTTGTTTATCTTGTCGACTTTTTCTTGTCCGACAGCGACATACTCTTCTTTGTGTTGGCTCGTGACGATATCTGCGATAGAGATTGTTACACCTGCAATCGTAGAATACTTGAATCCCAAGTCTTTCAAATTGTCGAGGTAGACACTCGTCTCCGTCGTCTTGTATCTGTCATACACCTGAGCGATTAAGCTCTTAAGATGTTTCTTTCCGAACGGTTCTGTCACAGGCAACTTGGCGATATAATCTCTTATATCAGTTCCTGGCTCGATGAAATACACATCAGGAGTGATTCCTTCGATGTTCGCCTTGCTCGGTTCGTTTACGTATGGGAAAGAATCCGGTAAAATTTCGTTAAACAGTATCTTTCCTGCCGTAGTGACCAAATATTTTCCTCTCTGTTCCTCCGTAAAAATCTTATGTTTGAATGAATTTACAGGGACAGCGATACGAGTTTGAAGAGTAATTTCTCTTCTCTCGTAAGCCATGAGAGCTTCGTTCGAATTTTTATAGACTTTACCCTCGTTAGGTAATCCTGCATCTTCCATCGTGATATAGTAGTTACCGATGATCATATCCTGTCCAGGCGTAACGACTGGTGTACCGTCTGCAGGCTTCAAGATGTTGTTCGATGCCAACATGAGAACTCTCGCCTCGGCCATCGCTTCCTCAGAAAGAGGTACGTGGATAGCCATCTGGTCTCCGTCGAAGTCGGCGTTGAATCCAGAACATACCATTGGGTGAAGTCTTATCGCTTTACCACCGATTAATACAGGCTCGAATGCTTGGATAGAAAGTCTGTGAAGTGTCGGAGCACGGTTCAATAGAACAGGATGCTCTTTGATGACATCTTCGACGATATCCCAAACACATTCGTCTTTTGAGTCGATGAGCTTCTTTGCTCCCTTGATGTTATGAGCCAAGCCTCTCTCGACCAATTCATGTATGACGTGCGGTTTAAATAGCTCGAGAGCCATATCTTTTGGCACACCACACTGATAAATTTTTAAAGCCGGTCCGACCGCGATGACGGAACGTCCTGAATAGTCTACACGTTTACCCAAGAGGTTCTGACGAAAACGTCCTTGTTTACCTTTTAACATGCTAGATAAACTCTTAAGCGCTCTATTTCCAGCACCTGCGACGCTTCTTCCACGTCTTCCGTTGTCGAACAATGTATCGACCGCCTCTTGCAACATACGTTTTTCGTTTTGGACGATGATGCTAGGGGCACCCAATTCCAACAACTTCTTAAGACGGTTATTTCTGTTTATGATTCTTCGATATAAATCGTTCAAATCGCTCGTTGCGAATCTTCCTCCGTCGAGCTGAATCATCGGACGCAGCTCTGGTGGAATGACTGGAATCGCATCCAATATCATCCATTCAGGCTTGTTTCCAGATTCGTCGAAAGAGACGAGACATTCCAATCTCTTTCCGAGACGAATTCTCTTTTGTCCTGTCGCGTTCTCTAAATCCTTACGGATATCCTCGATTTCTTTTTGTACATCGACGCCTTGGAGTAACTCTTTGATTGCTTCAGCACCCATGCCAACTCGGAAAGTACTGCCATATTTTTCAAAATAAGCGCGATACTCTTTATCGGAAAGAGTTTGTTTGGCTTCCAAAGGAGCCTTTCCAGGGTCGAGGACGACATAACTTACGAAATAGAGAACTTCTTCTAATTCTCTAGGACTCATGTCTAAAACCAAGCCCATTTTAGAAGGTACACCTTTGAAGAACCAAATGTGTGAGCAAGAAGAAGCCAACTCGATATGCCCCATGCGCTCCCGGCGCACTTTAGCACGAGTTACTTCTACTCCACATCGATCACAGACCACATTTTTGTAACGCAGTCTTTTGTATTTACCGCAGGCACATTCGTAATCCTTTGTTGGACCGAAGATTTTTTCGCAGAATAGTCCATCTCTCTCTGGACGGAGAGTACGATAGTTTATCGTCTCTGGTTTTTTTACTTCGCCATAAGACCAACTTCTTATCTTTTCAGGACTGGCTACAGAAATTTTAATGCCTTTAAAATTGTTTACTTCCAACATTATTCTTCACCGTCCATTTCTTTTAAATCGTCGATGATATCTTCTTCGCTTTCGAAATCGTCATCGAGTGACTCTTCGTCGTCGAAACCTTCATCATCTTCATCGTCGAGGAGCGTGTCCTCGTCTTCTTCATCGTCATCGAGAGGCCTCATCGGCTCGTCTTTGATGACTTCGCCGTTTTTCTTAGCTAACTTTCTCTCGTTGACTTCGTTCATCATCTCTAAAGTTTTCGCATCGATTTCATCAATCGAAATAGCGTTATCTTCTTTATCTTCTGTGTCTTCGAGTTCCTTCAAATCGTGAACGACGTCTTGTTTATCGATAAATTGGATATCCAATCCGAGCGCTTGGAATTCTTTAATCATGACGCGGAAAGCTTCTGGCATTCCTGCCTGACTGATGTTATTTCCCTTGACGAGCGCTTCATATACTTTGACACGGCCTACGACATCGTCTGATTTTACAGTCAACATCTCTTGCAACACGTGTGCGGCACCGTAAGCATAAAGTGCCCAAACTTCCATCTCTCCGAAACGTTGTCCACCGAATTGCGCTTTACCACCTAAAGGCTGTTGCGTAACCAAACTGTATGGTCCAGTAGAACGAGCGTGCAATTTGTCGTCGACCATGTGATGCAATTTCAACATGTACATGACACCGACAGAAACTCTGTTCTCGAAAGGTTCGCCAGTACGTCCATTGATGAGTTGTACTTTTCCATCCTCATCCATGTCTGCGTCTTTCATCATGCCAAGAATTTCGTCGACACTCGCTCCATCGAATACAGGAGTTGCGGTATATACACCCAATTTCTTCGCTGCCATACCTAAGTGCAATTCCAAGAGCTGACCGAGGTTCATACGCGATGGGACACCCATCGGGTTGAGCATGATATCGACTGGTCTTCCGTCTGGCAAGTAAGGCATATCCTCTTCTGGTAAGACGAGAGACACGACACCCTTGTTTCCGTGACGGCCACTCATCTTATCTCCGACTTGTATCTTACGTTTTTGTACGATGTATACGCGTACAATTTTTGATACGCCAGCACCCAATTCATCGGAATTCTCCTTCGTATAGACTTTGATGTCGTGGACAATTCCGTATGTCCCGTGCGGAACGCGAAGAGAAGTATCTCTGACTTCACGCGTCTTCTCCCCGAAGATAGCGTGCAACAATTTTTCTTCGCTTGACAATTCCTGAACACCTTTAGGTGTAACTTTTCCGACCAAAATGTCGTTTTCTTTGACTTCAGTACCGATTTTGATGATACCGTTTTTATCCAAATTCTTACGAGCTTCTTCGGATACGTTAGGAATATCGCGTGTGATTTCCTCTGGTCCGAGTTTAGTATCGCGACAATCGATTTCGTAATGTTGTAAGTGGATAGAGGTAAACGCATCGTCTTTGACGAGTTTCTCGTTTAAGATGACGGCATCCTCGTAGTTGTATCCGTCGAAAGTCATGAATGCGACGACCATATTCTTACCGAGGGCCAATTCTCCCTGGTTCGTACTCGGTCCATCGGCGATGACTTCGCCATATTTTACACTGTCTCCTGCTTTGACGATTGGAGTCTGGTTGAGACAAGTCTCATCGTTACTTCTTTCGAATTCAGTTAAATAATATGTGTCTTTCCCTTTCGCATTTTTGACGACGATTTTCTTCGCATCGGCATATTCTACGACACCGTCGGCTTTACTGACGACAGAACTTCCAGAATATTTTGCGACGGCACCTTCGACACCGGTTCCTACAAAAGGAGCTTCCGTTTTCAAAAGTGGTACAGCCTGACGTTGCATGTTCGAACCCATGAGGGCACGTTTCGCATCGTCGTGATCCAAGAATGGAATCAAACTCGTCGTAAGAGACACGATTTGGCTAGGTGATACGTCCATGTAGTTAATTTTATCCGGTGTGACGAGCAAATCGTCTCCGTTGTATCTTGCGACGACTTCTTTGCTACAAAGCACGTTCTTCTCGTCGACAGGACTCGTCGCCTGTGTGATGTAATAGTCTTGCTCTTCATCAGCAGTCAAATACTCTATCTCATCTGTAACTAAGCCATTCGTCACTTTTCTATAAGGACTCATGATGAAACCGTATTCATTTATCTTAGCATAGCTTGCCAAAGAGGCAATCAGTCCGATATTCGCACCTTCTGGGCTCTCGATAGGACAGATTCTTCCGTAGTGACTTGCATTGACGTCACGAACTTCCATACCTGCTCTATCTCTAGAGAGACCGCCTGGTCCTAAAGAAGAGAGACGTCTCTTATCCGTGAGTTCTGCAATCGGATTGATTTGGTCCATGAACTTTGAAAGCTGAGAAGAACCGAAGAACTCTTTAAGAGCAGCCGTAACCGGTCTAATATTGATTAAAGACTTCGGTGTGACGTTCTCCAACTCTTGGGTCGTCATGCGTTCGCGAATGACTCTCTCCATACGAGCCATACCGACACGGAATTGATTTTCCACCAATTCGCCCACCTGTCTAACTCGTCGATTGCCGAGATGGTCGATTTCGTCTGTCGAACCGATTCCACCTAACAAATTGAGGTAGTAACTTACTGCACCGTACACGTCGGAAATGGTAAGTCTCTTCTCATCGATAGCTTGGTCGTTACCGATAATCTTTACGATTTTCTCTTCATCGGCTTTATCATAGACGGATACCATCTGTATGACGTTGAATTTATCCAATTCTTCGTTAATCGTCACTTCTCTTTTCCCATAGCCGTTCGCGAAAAGTTCGCGAAGAGAATTCTGAATATCTTTTGTAATTAATGTTCCCTTTTTGACGATGACTTCTTTACCATCTTTGATGTCCTCAGCGATTTTGCAGCCTAACATTCTATCCAAGATGTTGAGCTTTTTGTTGTACTTGTATCTTCCAACTTTTGCGAGGTCATAACGGAATCGGTCGAAGAATTGCGTTGCCAATTGGTTCTTAGCACTCTCTAAAGTAGCAGGCTCTCCTGGTCTCAATTTTTCGTAGATTTCGATTAAAGCTTCGTCCGTATTCTTTGTAGAATCCTTCTCGAAAGTATTTTCGATGAATTGGTTCTCTCCGAACAGGCTGACGATGTCTTCATTGTTAGAAAGCCCTAATGCACGAAGAAAAGTAGTCAGAGGTACTTTACGTGTTCTGTCTATTCTTATGTACAATACGTCTCTCGCATCTTGTTCGAACTCCAACCAAGTACCTTTATTCGGGATAACTTGTCCAGAGATGACAGGTCTTCCGTTCTTATCGATTTCGCGATTGAAATAGATACTAGGACTACGCACCAACTGAGATTGGATTACCCTTTCGACACCGTTGATGATGAACGTACCAGATTCAGTCATGAGAGGCAAATCGCCCAAGAAGATTTCTTGTTCTTTGACTTCACCTGTCTCGTTCAAGAACACTCTCGCTTGTACTTTTAATGGCGCACTAAAAGTAACTGCTCTCTCCTTTGTCTCTTTAACAGAATACCTAGGTTCGTCGAATGAGTATTCTCCGAATTCCAATGAGATGTTTCCTGTGAACGATTCGACTGGGAACAAATCGTCGAACGTTTCCTGAATTCCGTGTTCTAAAAACTCCTCATAAGATTTCTTTTGTACTTCAAGTAAGTTTGATAATTCTAAGTTGTTTTTTGTTTTAGAGAAAGTCACTCTTTCTCTATGGTCTCCAAATTTTTGTTTTTTGTATGCCACTTGTGTTTTCACCCCTACGCGTAATATTTTTGGGCGGAAATTTCTTATACTTAAAAAAGATATGCCACCAATTTACAATTCTACTAGCATATCTCGAAATTGTCAATCATAATTTGTAAAAAAGCACCAAAAAGTTACTCAAACTATCTAAAACATTTCGAGCAAACTTTTTGTCACCTTCATTTCTATGTGAATAATCTTATCACATTCGGTGACATTTGTCAATTGTGCGTTTGCATTTTACATTTGACAACGTAGCATTTCTAACTCTTTCTTAGAAAGTCCAACGTACTTGGTAATCTCTGCTGAAGTCTTCCCATCTTGCAACATCTTCTTAGCAATTTCGGCACAGCTTTCTGCACGACCTTCTTTGCGACCTTCAGCGCGACCCTCTGCAAGACCTTTTTCTAGACTTTCCTTAGAGCGCTTCGCATATCCAATTCGGATTCCATCTTCGATGTACCAAGATATTAGATGTGCTTCATAGTCGAACCCGTCGTCAAAATACTGGCTCTTTTCTACAGCCTTTGCCTCTTTCACGTATTCCATCATTAATTCATCTCCTCGTATAATGTAGTTAAGATATTTTTTAACTACATTTCTTATTTAGATTTT
>CAJTZC010000027.1 GCA_910583745.1 uncultured Bacilli bacterium | reverse complement strand
CCTTTTGAATTTCTCTTATAACTAACCTCAAAAGAAAAATACGATATTCGACTTATTTTGACTTTTTTCAAAAATTTGGTCTCACATCATTTACATTTCTACATTATTTATAAATATACTCAATTTTTTGTCTTCTAATCCTCTCTTATTCGGCACTTTTTTGGGTTCTCGTTTTGCTCAATTTTTGACCACAAAAAAAACTTTCAAAAAAATGAAAAAAAGTGTTGACTTTATTATCACTTTCCATTAATATATGAACTACCAATTCACTTTACGAAGGCGAATTGGTGCTAGTATCACACTAGCCAACCCCTTTTTATTCTTTTTTATGAAGCTGCCCTCAGGGGGTGCAGCTTCTTTTTTGTTTTCACGAAAAAAAGAGAGATTTTTTTCTCTATAATTCGGCGAGTTTTTGGAGTGCTTCGTCGAACGTTTTAGCACTTAGAAGTACGATATCCAACTCGTTCTCTTTTTTTACTTTCAGAGCCTCTTCATAATTTTCTTCTGGACATAGGAACACTTCTGCTCCTTTTCGCACCGCGCCCAACAGTTTATATTTTACTCCTCCGATTTCTCCTACGACCCCGTCTCGGTCGATGGTCCCCGTCCCCATAATCGTTTTTCCCTTAGTCAAATCTTCTTCTGTGATGCGGTTATAGATGGCAAGAGCTGTAATGAACCCACCCGACGGTCCGGATTCGCTCTCTTTCGTTTTAATATCGATATCGAAATCTGTTTCGAAGTCAGAAATCGTTGCGATGCTTAAACCAACCTTCGCTTTTCCTTCGACATCGATTAAAGTGACGACATCGACAGCATTGTCTCCCTCGCGAATATATTCAATTCGAACCTCGTCGCCCGGTTTCTTCGCGCTGACATAGTTTTGAAATTCCAAAAGAGTCGTATAATCCCTTCCGTCTATAGAGACGATTTCGTCTCCATATTTTAACTTTGTCTTCGCGTCCTTACTGACATAAGTGACGACACTGTGCTTCTCCTTTTCTACATATCGAATGTTCGCTCTATCGTAAGCGACATATTCGGCATTACTGATGGCTTCTTTCATATATATTTTATCGATTTCTAACGTCTCATCTAAATCGGCATCGTCGTATGTAATATCCTTCGTAGGCACGACGTCCCAATTCGAATTCAAAAACGACACCAAGAGAAACGGTGCTGTCCCTCGCACTACACTGACATACGTCATACTGAGAGAACCTTTTTCATCGTACATGTTGTCTCCCTCGACCCTATCGCTCATATTGATGGAACCACCTGGCTTGTAAATCGCATAAGGAAATTCGTAAGTCAAACCGAAAATGAGAAGAGCCAAAAATACTAAAAACTTCCACTCGTCTTTAAAATAATCGACGACTTTTTCTACTACGTTCTTCTTCTGAGGGATTTTGATGTCCTCTAGAGCATGAAAATCTTCCTTCTCTGTTTTTTTTAACACAATATCACTCTCTTTCGCAAACCTATACTATATTATAACACGTTTACGGTGTAAAATATGTGAAATTTTTTAAAAATTCTCATATATTTTATTGATGAAAAAATTTAAAGACAATTTACTCCTTTTGGTTTTACTCGCCGTTTTCGCTTCCATCCTGCTGTTTTCCAAAGATATAAAGAGTTCTGTCATCGATTCTTGCAATTTGTGGTTCAAAAACCTCGTCCCATCGATGCTTCCCCTCTATATACTTTTAGATTTAGCAATAAACTGTGGTCTATCGAGGAACCTTTTTTATCTATTTAAGACGAACAGCGTCATGTTAGTATTAATTTCTTTGATAGGAGGAACACCTGGGAATGCGAAGTATATCAAAGAATTCTACCAATCAGGCTCTATTTCGAAGGACTTAGGAGAATACTTGCTTACCTTCGCTTACTCGCCCAATCCCTTATTCATCCTAGCTATTGCGCCGAATTTAAAATTTGCCTTCGCAGTCTTAGGATGTCTTTATGCGATGAACTTTATGAACTTTCTGCTATTTCGACCGAAATTTCGAGATAGAGCCTCTCGAGAAGCTACCCGTGAACCTCAACCGTTTTCCCAAGTTCTCGAAAATTCGATATCGAAATCGTTCTCCGTACTCGTATTGGTTTTGGGAATCGTCGTCGTCTACAGCATCATGAATACACTTCTGAAAATCTACCATCTCGATTCTATTTTCGTAAGCTCTCTATTCGAGATGACGAATGCACTTGCCATCATCCGTCTAGCTGGTTCGAACTTTTGGTGGTTTACCTTCGCTTGTCAATTCGCCGGCTTCAGCATTCACACCCAGATAAAAAGTATCCTCGAAGGGACAGACCTCTCTTACAGATACTTTCTCCTGGGCCGCCTTGTGGCCTCGCTGCCGTTTTTACTCCTCGCGATTTTCTATTAAATGGTCGTTCTTTATCTCGACATTGTTGATGCTTTCGAACCTCTTCGTAATCTTATCGGTCGTCGTATAGATGGAGAGTACGTCTTTATTGACAGTCTCGATAGACTTTGCCAAGTGGTCCCATCTCTCTTTATATCGGCCGAACTCGACACTCAGTTTAGCGAGCTCATCGTGAATAATCTGAGCATATTTATCCCTTTCCATGTCTTTAATAATCATGCTGATGATGGTGAGTGTACTCATGAGAGTGGTCGGACTCGTTATCCATACTCTCTTTTTATAGGCATAGTTCAATAAATCTTGGTGATAAGCGTTTATCTCCGCGAAGATTGCTTCCGCGGGTAAAAACATGATGGCTTGGCTCGAAGTCTCGTCTCGAATGATGTACTTAGAAGCAATCGCATCGATATGTTTCTTTACGTCGACTTTAAACAGTTTGAACGCTTCTTCTCTCTCGCCTCGAGTGAGATTTCTATCGCACATGATTTCATAATGCTCCAAAGGGAACTTCGAGTCGATTCCAATCGTCCCGAGAGGTTTGGGCGCGAAGAGAATGGCATCGACGATATTTCCATTGGAAAGCCCATACTGCAATCTATAAATCGAGTCGTTTTTTTCGCCAAAGATACTGGAAAGAATGATTGCCAAGTTTGTCTCGCCAAAAATGCCTCGCGTTTTCTTGTCTGTGAGAATCGATTGCAGACTGACGATGTCTGTCGAAAGACCATCGATTTTCTTTTGGGCTTCATCAATCTTTCCCAATCTCTCGAGAACATTCGCGAAGGTCTTGTTCGTTCTCTCAAAATTGACGTCCAATCTCTCGTTGACTTTCTCGTTGATGAGGTGAAGTCTCTTCTCTAAAACGAGCCCCTGTCTATCGAAATCATCCTTTAGAGCAGCACTAAAATCGTATTTAAAATCTCCCAATTCTTTCGTGACATTCTTCTCGAGAGAACTGATTCTATCCACCAAATTCAAATTGTCGCCCCTTTTGAAAAGCAATACGACAAGCAAGAGGATTGCTATGATGAGCAACCCGACAGTCAAATACTCCATAAAATTTACTCCTAATCTAAATCGAACTTTTTATTCACAACAGAACTTAATACATAGGCGCCGACGACCAAAAACAACACTTTAATGAGATACTCGGGATGCGTCAAACTGTCTAAAAGAGTCACTCCTAAGAAACCCCAAAAATATACCATAAAAGGTTTCGCGAGAGCCGTAGCCAAGAAAAATTTTCCGTGGCTCATTTCGCTGACGCCGCCAAAGATATTTATCAAAAACGCAGGTGTGAACGGAAATGCCAAAATCGTCACGAGATGCGAAAGCTTTATAGAGGGAAATTTCTCGACCAACTTTAAAGCTCTATTTTTATCGAACCGTTTGACCAAATAAGCGAATCTTCCTCGCAAGACGCGTCGCGAAAGATAAAATGCTAAATTACACCCCATTACTGTCAAGATATAGGAAATGACAAACCCCAACAGATGACCGAACGTATAAAAATTTAAAGTGATAAACACAGAGAGTGGTAACATCGGAAGAATAGATTCTACAAGTATGAGAAAACAACCGAGTACCGGCCCATATATTCCTAAAGAATCGAGTACAAAAGAAATAAACGCATCGATTTGCAAAAACAGTTCTTGCATGACACCCTCTCCTATTCTTATTATAAATCAAAAAAGAATTTTTAAAAAGGAATACTGCCTAGCGAGAGTAAACTCTATGTATAGAAAACAACACACCTAATTGTGCGTTGTTTCTTCCAATTGTAAAACTTTATCTGCTTGTTCCATAGAACCTTCAAAAAATTCAGTGGGATTATTCAAAATGTGATCGTAGAAATAGTTGACACTTGCAATCCACTGTTCACTAGGTTTTTCTCTGTCTCCATTGACATACAATCCAGAGAGTTCTTCTAAAGAACAGACATTTTTTTCTTCGTACTGTTTTAAACCGATGAGATAAGATATGATGCCTGCTTCTGCAGAAGGATACACGATGAATTGTCCATCGGCGTCTTTTAAACCGCTGAAGTTATTGTTATTGTCGAAGCCTGGATTTCCATCCAATCCTGCAATCGTATAAGCAATCGCGAGAGAATAGTTTTTATCCATTCTGAGTAAATCGCTCGTTCTACCCAAGAATTCCCAGAAAGATTCACCATTTCTCAATACGAGCATTTCATCTGGGTCATAGTTTACAACTTCGTCTGAGATAAATAGACTCTCTTTAGTCATACCGAAGTTGCCGAGTTTTGTAGTCAATTCATCTCTACTTAAAAGATAAGTAAAAATCATAGCTGCAGCTTCGTCGTCGCTCAAATCGTAAAGACAATTTCCGATGGCATCTAAGAAAGAATCTTCATAATCGTGAGTTAAAGTCCGAGCAATCTCGATGGCTTTTGTACTGTCCATATTGAAGTAGAGACAATATTCCTCGAGATACTCGTCCAAAAGTTTTTCCCTAAAGCTTCGATTATCGGGTTCTTTTGCTTCTGCATTGTAAAGTTCTTCCAGTCTTTGCTCCGAAGCTCTTTCTAACTCTTCAATAAATTCTTCACTATTTCGTTTGACCATTGGATTCGTAATCATATCCTCAATGGCCTCTTTCGGATTTTTCCCTTTTTCTTTATTCTTTCCATCTAACAATTTTTCCAAAGCTCCCGAATTGACAACATAGCCAGCCAACATCGCTGCACCGACCAAAATAGAGGTGAAACCAATTAGACCACCGTAGTTCTTCTTCACACGAGCTTCTTTCTTCGCTCTTCTTCTCTCGGAAGACTCTTGCCACTGTTTTTTTATACCAGCCAAGAAATCCTTCTTTTCTTTTTTAGGTTTCTTCGTTTTCGGTTTCTTTTTATACTTTGAAGTATCCTTTGCAAAAGTATCGACACCGTTTTGAGCGTCTTTTAAAATTGATAGACAATAAACATATAGAGCTTTATCGCGTCTATTAATGATGTGAAAAGTTTGGCCATCTTGTAAGACACATGTATCTACGAGAGGCATTTTTTCGATATCTTTGAGCATTTTCTCTAAAAAAACGACTCGTTTGCTCAGAGATAAAGATTTTACAGCTGCCCAATCGACATCGAAAGAAGAATCTTCTATCGTATATTCGGCTAAAGCTAAACATGCGTCTTTATATTTTTGATAAGCCTCTTCCAAAACCTCTTGATTGTGAGCATTTACCACATAATACCTATTCTCCAGCCATACTTTAACTGGTTTAGTGACTGGTTCACGAATTATTAAAGTGCATAAGTTTTTAAAATAATTTTTTCGTTCCTCGAGCGATAATTTTGAAACAGTCTTCCAATCGATTTCATAAATGGTCATATCGCGTACACTTATCGCACTGTAATTTTTATTTTTATCTTGTTTCCTCATTAGATTTCTCTCCCCCTAAAATTCTCGATAAAACGCCGAATCTCAAAACGGCCTTGCGATAAGACTAGATTCTAAACTAAAAATCGCATTTTGTCAACCCCAAATCATCAAAAAAATAAAAAAAGTGCTCGGTAAAAGCACTACTTGTTTTCTTGTTCCAAAACGTGTCGTTTTTGAGTTGTAGTAATTTCAGACTCTTCTTCTATACTACTTAAAATCGACTCTTCTACCCCGACTCCGAAATATTTTTCTGAATCGCGAATGACTTCTCTATGGAAGGCTTGATAATTTTTCTGCCAATTCTCACTGCCTTCGGCATAGATGTCTGCGAATCTTTGCCAAGATTTAAGATTATATTTCTTATATCCATTTAAATTCATACAAAACTCTATCATTCCCGCTTCTGGCGAAGGAAATGTGAACCATTCTCCGTTCGCTCTCATTCCACCATAGTTATTTTGTTGTAAGCAAAGTTTACTCGTTCCCCGCCAAGTCTCGTGTAGACACAAAGCTAAAGAATAATTTCTATCCAAATGAATCATTTCACTCACTCTACCGATAAATTCGGAAAAGACTTCTCCGTTTCTAGCAACAGGAACACTCTCCTCATTGAGAGTCGGATACAAGAATTCACTGTAAACAATCGGCGGTTCGACTGGCTCTTCCTCTTCGACATAAACGATAGGAGATGCGACGGTTTTAGAGACGCCCAAAGCCTCAGCAGCAGACTGCACGTTTAATGTTTTCCACTGTTTTGCGTTTGCCAAAATAAACGCGACATCGAGCTGATTATCGTGTGTTTTTAAAGTATAGTCGATGAGTACATTGATGACTCCATAATCAAATTGAAAGTCTTCCATCAAGAGATACAAAATATTTAAATCTTCTCGTGAAGGCTCGATAGAAAAGCTTCTTAGAAAATCGACAGGCCTTTTATTCTCATAATGACCAGCGGGCTCGCTCGCATCGAAAGTCAATTCGTTCGTCTCTCCCTCAACAGAAGATCGTAAGACAACTTGATTGTTCGTTCCCTTTATCGATTCCCTCGTAAGTCCCAATTCTTCTAATTTGAAATTTAATCTGTCGTGAGCAATTTGTCGAACAAATACCATGACAGCTGCCTCCTCGTCTACATCGTCATAGAGGTTATCCTTAAAAAAAGTAGTCAAACTGATTTCGTATTCATTCGTCTTCTCTTTGGCAATCTGTATTATCTGTTCACAATCTAAGTTAAAATAGACACAGTACTCTTTGAAGTATTCGTCGATTAAGGCAACTCGCTTCGCTTTCTCTCTCGCGCGGCGTTCCTCCTCGCGCTTTTGCAAAACAGCCTCTGTGATATCCTTTAATTCCTTTTCGAGTTTAGAATCGACGTTCATAAAATAAGGATTATTTGCTAAAATCATATCGTGATGGAGCTGCATCGCTTCTTCTAGATTCATCGAACTAAAAATAGATGGAGAAATTTCAGGGTCTTTCTCTTTGATTTTAGGAAAAACGATGCCAGGTAAAGCCGCCAAAAGCAGATGAGCAGCATAATGCACAATTAATCCTGTCGCGACAATCGAACAGACGAGACGCCCCTTCGGTTTCACATACAGCGGAGGCAATCCCTTTTGAACTTCCCTTACTGTTTCGGCAATCTCTACATTTTCCTCGACAGGACTCTTTTCGACAGGCGTCTCGACTTTGATGGGTGCTTCTTTCGAAACGAACTTTTCGGCCGTTCTATCTTCCGCCTTTTTAACAATGTCTTCTCTCTTCTGCAATTCAGGTTTTTTCGGTACTTTTTCGTGACGACGGGCTTTCAATTTTTTTGTATCGTCTTTACGTTTGTTTTGACTTTCCTTTGGACACAAATCGATTCCTTTTAGAGCTGCTTCATAATGTCTTAAACAATCTTTATAGGTTTCTTCTCTTTCTCTATTGATGACAGAGAGACCAAAACTCGTTTTAAAAGCGGTCGGATGGACAATCGGCTCGCTCTCGATTTTTTTTATGGCATCCCTAAAGTAGACGATTCTTTCGGTTAAAGTTAGTTTTGCTACGACTTTCCAATTGATTTCAAAACTCGTGGTGATACTGTTGCTTTCCTTAAGTGCGTGGATGCGATTGTAAACTTCTACTAGCAAATCTTTATATTTCTCATCTGTAGCATAGTATTTTGTACCTAAAAGAACCGGCACAGGATTCGTAATCGGTGCTTTAAGAATATCTGTATATAATTTTCTAAAATATGCCAATTGCCCCGCAGACGACATATTTTTAACTTTCTTCCAATCGATGGTCAAAATTTTTCCATTGCTTTTAAATTTTTTATCTTCACTACTGCTGCGCTTCATAATATAACACCTTTCTAAATCATTTTTCTAATAGATTTCGCCCTTTTATTAATGGCAAAACAAAATAAATGCGTTCAGCAGTGAATTATACATCAAATTTGATAAAGTGTCAACCACCGACCAAACAAAAAAAGTTCGGTCAACGCCGAACCTTAATTCGTTTTTCTTTTATCGAGTTCTTCTTTTAAAATTTGCATCGTCTTCGCAGGATTAGCTTTTCCTTGCGTTTGCTTCATCACTTGTCCTAAGAAGAAATTGACTACGTTGGTAAGTCCCTTATTCAAATAGTCGTCCACTTCTTTTGGATGCTCTAAGAGCAATTTGTCGACCATTTCCTTCAGAGAACTTTCATCTTGAATCTGGGAAACGCCTTGCTCTTTGACGATGTCGATAGGGTTCTTTTCCTTCTCAACAGCTTCATAAAGGGCATTTTTGGCCTGGTTTTTACTGATTTTCCCTTCCTCGACCATTTGGAGTAACTCTGCTAACATCGAAGACGTAATAAAGAATTCATCGATGCCAATTTCCAATTTATTTATGGCACCCAAAAGGATTGTCGTAATCCAATTTACAGCCTCAGACGGCTTGACACCCGTTTGGACCACTCTCTCAAAATAGTCGGAAACACTTCTATCTTTGACCAGCACTTTCGCATCGTACGGTTTCAGTCCGTATTCGCTGACGTATTTATCTCTTCTCTCTTTTTGCAAAGGAGGAATCGATGCTTTGATTTCTTCTAACCATTCTTTTGTAATTTTAAATTTAGGAATATTCGGTTCGATGAAATATTTATAGTCAATCGCGTCGACTTTTCCGCGCATGTATTTCGTTTCTTTCGCTTCGTCGTCCCATCTTCTCGTCTGCTGTTCCATCTCATCATATTTGCCACTTTCTTTGAGTGCTATCTGACGAGATATCTCATAATCGATAGTCTCTTTGACTGACCCGAAGGAATTGACGTTTTTCATCTCGACTTTCGTTCCCCAGTTGGCTGGGTCCGTCTCGTCCAATCCCTCTTCCATAATGGACACATTGACGTCGCATCGGATTTGTCCTTTTTTAGAATCGGCTTCACTGATGCCCGCATACTGATAAATCGCTCTCATCGTCTCTAAGAAGGCGACAGCCTCCTCACTGCTCCTAAAATCCGGCTCCGTGACGAGTTCCAAAAGTGGCATTCCAGATCGATTATAATCGATTAAAGACATCTTAGAGAAATGGTCTAGCGAAGCAGAATCTTCCTCCAAGTGGATGTTGTTTATTCGAACGCTCTTTTCTTCGTCATGACAGTCGTAGGTAAAGACCCCGTTCACTCCGATAGGAGCGGGCTTCGTCTCCTGTGTAATTTGGTATCCTTTTGGTAAATCGGGATAATAGTAGTTCTTTCTCTCAAAATAGAGGTATTCCGGCTGTTTACAGTTCAAAATGATACTGACCATGAGAGCTTTTCGGACAGCCTCTTTGTTGACGACAGGAAGCGTTCCTGGAAAAGCCATATCGAGAGGATGGATAAATTCGTTCGATTTGGAAGAATAGCCATTTTTCGCTCCAGAGAAGACTTTAGTCTTCGTCTCACTGATTTCGCAGTGCATCTCAAGGCCGATTAATGCTTTATATTTAGTCATGGCTGACCTCCTTTGCAATTTGTCCTTTATAACCGAGGATACTCTCTATCTTATAGGCTAAATTCATTACATTCTCGTCGTCGTAGCATTTGCCCGTAAGGTTCAATCCAACTGGCAAGCCATCGACAAAGCCGTCGGGAATCGTGACGGATGGAAATCCGCCGAAGTTGCCGACTTGAAGGTGTTCTTCGAGAGCACGAACATCGCCATTTGATACATCTTTAGAACTGTCAAAATGCTTTGCTGGTCCTGTTCCAACTGGCAAGATGACCGCATCATACTTCTCGAAGAGTTTGTTCCATTCGTCGACGAGCAATCTTCTCACCCTCTGGGCATTGAAAAAGTAGCGGTCCTTGTTTTCTGCCTGTAAGACATACGAACCGATGACGAAACGTCTCTTTATCATCGAAGAGAAGTTTTTTGTTCGGAAATTCTTAATCATATCAACATAGTTGTCCGCCTCTTCTCTCGGTCCAAAGACGATTCCTGTCATGTTCGACATATTTGAAGTCGCCTCGGCATACGCGATGACGACATAGACACTCGCAATCGCATTTAAAAGTTTTTTATCGACATGAACTTCTTCCACTTCGATACCGAGTTCTTTCACTTTCTCGAGAACATCTTGAAAGTTCTTTAAGTGGTTTTTCAACTGCTCACTGGCTTGAGGATAATTGTCGATATCGCACAACTCGTTTATATAACACAGTTTCTTCCCCGTCACGTCCTTTTCGAGAGCGTTCACCAAGTCGATATGGCTAGAATCCCAGCTCGTCATATCCTTCTCGTCTTCGCCCTTCATTGCATCGACGACAATCGCTGCATCTTTGACGCTTCTCGTGAGCACACCGCAGTGGTCTAAACTCGAAGCATAGGCAAACAATCCATATCTCGAAATCATTCCATAAGTCGGTTTATAGCCGACGATGCCACAGTATGCAGCAGGTTTACGTATAGAGTCACCTGAGTCAGAGGCAGTCGCATAAGGATACACTCCACTCGCCACGGCACAGGCAGAACCAGCACTCGAACCGGCACACATTCTAGAAGGGTTCCACGGATTTAAGACAACCCCTGTATGACCGGTCGTTCCCGTGCCACCCATTCCAAATTCGTCCAATACAGTCTTATTGACGGCAACTGCACCTCTCTTCTCAAGGTTTTCTATAGAAGTCGCTGTAAAGAAAGGAACATAATTCTTGAGAGTGTTCGAAGAACCTGTCGTCAAAACACCCTTAGTACTATAATTATCCTTTATCCCATAAGGAATTCCACTCAAGAGCTCGTCTGTGACTTCGACACCCTTGGCCTCATCCATAACCGTGACGAATGCGTTGTACTTATCTCCTATTTCATGTGACTTTGCAAGCGCTTCGTCGACCAAATCTTGAGAAGAAACGTCTCCTGCTTTCAAAAGAGCATGCAATTCTTCGATACTTTTGTCCATCGTTGTCATCTTATTCCACCACCTTTGGTACTTCGACTTCTCTGTCGTTAGTACGACCTGAATTTCGGAGGGCATCGTCTAAAGGTATAGACTCCACGACGACATCTTCCCTGAGATGGTCGATGGTCCTATCCAGACACCAAGACATCGGTTCGACTTTATCCAAATCTTTAAAACTTTCAAAAGTTTGGAAATCCTTATCGATTTGTCCAAACTCGCTCAAAACCATCGCATTCTCTTCTTTGCTCAAGCCGATTAACAATTTATCTGCGTAGTTGTCGACCATTTCACTTGTAAATTCTCTCTCATTCTCCATGACTCATCCTCCTAAATTTGCCCCATATCTCGAAATTTTTTTCATCTCTTAAGCATAGAAAAAATATACCACAATCCCCGTTTGTTGTCAAATTTTGGAACGACAAAAAAATGCGCCCACATCTAACCCTTAGGACGCATGATGTAATCTCTATACGCACTTAGATTTTCTCCGGGAGTCAACCCCAAATCCAACATAGCAGTATAGTAATCTACTAAAGAAAAATTTAAGTCGATTTGCATAAATCTTTTCAAGAAATCGAGAGCCCGATCTCTATCTTTTTTATAGAGCATTAAAAGCTCGACCGCGCAGACATAAGACGCAAAATATTTAAACTTACCGGACAACCTCATCGATAAAAGATAATAGATATCGTCGACGGAAAACTGGCTTAAACCTACCGATTCTGCGTACGTTCTAGAGAGCAATTCGAGTGTCGATTTGTCCGCTTGCCTATTGCTTCCGTCCCATAATTCTAAGACTTCTGTCTCTGTCCAAAAAAATTTACTCCATACCCGAACGTCATCAAATGTCACTTTATTAAACTGCGACGCGGCGGCTTCAAACTCGCGAAATTGCCTAAAATAATCTAGACTTAAAAGTTCGAAGAATTGGCTCACCACTTCCAAAAAAGGAGAAAGTTGAAAAAACATAGCAGTACTGTAATTCGTCTTAAATTGTAGACTATGCCCTAACTCATGGGACAGATAGACCAAGTCGCTGATGTCTTTATACCTTCTTAACAAGATATAGACTTGAGAAAAGTATGGCAAGTAGAAAGACTCCGCCGATATGTTTGCACCACCAAGATTTCGCATGTTAATGTACTCGTGTTTTTTCTTGAGTATGCCCCTAATTCTTTTAAATAACTCTCTATCCAAGGAGTCTCTACAGAAATCGTGGACGAGTCCTACGACCTCGTCATCGCTAAGCTTGGGAATGGAACAATATTTCTCTGCACAGGATATTTCCTTCTCGGCCACGAGAGGTTCGACGACGTGCCAGACAGGAGCACAATTTTTTAGCACTTCATATTCTCTATCTAAACACGTCGTTATATCGACATCGCATTCGGGTTCTTGTTCGGACAACAAGTTATGAATTACCGCGATATTCTCGTCGATTTTATCCAAGCTCTCTTTTGGCGCTGTCTCTCGCAGTTCGAGCAACCTATCGAGTTTACCTTGGAGTTTTCTCGGATACCATTTTGCAATTGCCAAAAAAATCGCCCCCCTTTTTTTCTGGAATATCCTATCATCTTCGAAAAAAACTGTCAAGATACTTTCTAAAATGTAAAAAATCCTCTTTTGAGGACTTTAAATTCTTAATTGGTGACCTGTACGGGATTTGAACCCATGCATGTATGCGTGAAAGGCATATGTGTTAACCGCTTCACCAACAGGCCATACTCTGTTTGACGTCATATCACATCAGCACAGATATAATTTTACCATAATATTTCAAATTTGCAACTATTTTTGCACACTTTTAATAAAAAATTCTTTTTCAATTCTCTACCGACGATTTCTTCACTTTTTTCTTTGTCCCATTAGCATTATTTTTTCTTTCGTCAAAGAGTGTTCTTCTTCGATAATCCGTTTGAACTGCTCTCTTCTTGACGTAGATTCTGGACCGATTAATATCGAATCGCCCAAACTTTTTAAAATTTGTGTAGAAAACAGCCACAACATGGAACAATCCATAACAGAAGATTCGGTGCTGGTTTTATCAGCCAAAATAGACCTATAATGTATTTGTAATAAACGGCTTACAAAATCGATGTCCTCTAATTTTTTCTTGAGTTCCTGGTTACCGATTCGCAAATAAGATTCGAGGACTTCTCTCAAACGGAAAGGCTTACTCGCTGTCATTGCAGTCAAAACTTCAATATCCGTCCAGAACTTCTCAGGAAGATTTCTCTCATACAGAGGACTCAACTCGATTCTGAAATCTCGCAATACCTCTAGTACGAAATCCCTATCGTTTCTCAAATCGCTATTCGCATAGTAAAGGCTCTTTAACCCGGATTCGCTCGCAAATTCGACGACCATCTCTCTATTTGAAACCTCTAACAATCTGTCTTTTGAAGGATCCACCCTGACAGTTAAATCGTTCAATCTATCCGTAGGAGATGTCTTGGAAAGCCCATAGACATAGTTAAGTCTACAAATAATCCGAAAAAACTCTTTCTGATTTTCTTCACTCAAACCATCAAAATCAGCTTGGACACAACGGCCTTTCATCATTCTTCGAGGTAAAGCCGTATCCTCTCTTGTGAAATTTCTATATAAAATCAAAATATCCTCATCGGTCTCTACTCCTCGAGAAGAAATTTCACATAAAGATTGAAAAGATGCGAGCTTTTTCTCATATTTTTCTACCGTTTTCTCCTCTGCTCCGACTTCGCACAATTTTTCAATGAGTGCAGGAAGATAGCATGGTTCTACATTGAAATTGTATGTAGTCAGCTTTTCCTTTTCTTCGAATACTAAATTCGCTCCATGGATGTCTGTGACAGAAACTTGTCCCTCTCTATCCACGATGGTCTTAAAGTAAATTTTTGGAATTCGATTTCCATTCTCGTCGAAGACATAAAATACGTGAATATCGCCAGGTCTCGAACCGACTAGAGAAAAATCTTCGCCACAAAGTTCTCTTCTACAGATATCTAAACTCTCTCCAATATGCCATGCCGTAGAAGAATCTTTTAAGTCTTCAAAAAGCCTGTAATAGCTCGATTTCTGATTATATCCTCCTCGCGCACTCTTCTCGTATTTTATCCAAATCCCATCTTTTTCCATCGTGTACATCCTTTCAAACCGTGTAGTACTATATTATCACAAGAACTTTCATTTTCAAAGAAAAACCTTATATTCTCGATTAAAAAAATGGCATAGGTTTATAAAAATGTCTCTTCTATTTTCTATTTTAATAGATAACTGATGAAAAAAACTAAATGCAGAGATTATTCTTGCGCATCTTCAAAAAAACCCATCGATGAAATGGATTTATCATAGCAAAACAGTAGTTTGTAATAAACAAATGTATTATTGATTCTCCCTTTGTATAGGTTGAAAACTTATTCTTCTTTCCTCATCGATAATTCCTACTTGTTCTTCGATATGGGATTCATCATACTTTCTGTCTAAATCTTCTTCGATGTGTGCGCCTTGTACGCTAAGAGAGCTTTGGATGAAGGCGTCACTTGTTATACCTAGTTTCCGCTTCAGTTCGTCAAGCTCACTGGAAATTCTCTCTAAGTCGATATGAAGTGATTTCTCTTCGTCCTGTAACCTTTTTAAGTCACTTGTAAGATCTTGGATTTTTGGTTCTACTAGTTCTAGTTCTTTTTTCATATCTTTTTTTGATTTGTATTTTTTCCGTAGACTTCTTAACTCTTTCATCTCTTTTATACAGCTCTTTTGCGAACCGATGAAAGATTTAAGTGTGGTATAGCAGAATCCAATTACTCCTCCAATTACTCCTCCAACAACAAAAGCAAACAAGCCATTTAGTAGTAAATTCGATAGTCCTTTAAGAAAAGGAACAGTTGTCATAAAAAGTACCAAAGCAAGAAAACCTACAGTTATGAGCTCAGCAAAAAACAAAAAAATTATATAGACAATATTGCCAACTAGTTTTAAATAATACCTATTGTATTTTTTCAAATCAGTTCTAAGACTCGATGCCGTTTCTGTTTTTTCTGAGAACTCTTTTTTTACAGTTTCCATTTCAGAAGATACCTTTCTTTTTTTACTTAAAATTCCATCTCTTTCTTCTGTTTTTGCTTTCAGTTTTGTTTGTAGTAAAACGATTAATTTACTAAATTTGTCATTCATATTTTCTCCCTCTCACTTCCAAAATACTTTTCTCTTGTAAAGTTATTAAATATTTTAGTGCGATTTATCATTGATGTCAAGTTTGTTCTAATTAGACCGTCCTTTATTTTGCTTAGCTTCCCTCTTCCGAGAATATCTTTTATTACTATTCAAGCTAATCTATAATAAGAAAAAAAGCACTCAATTTACTTTCGTAGATTAAGCGTTTATTAAATCTTTGACAATTGACACGACGCATTTTGAAACTAACTGAAATAGTTTTCATTATTAAACTCGTTTTCTTTCAACATATCCATAAAGGATATCAAAATTGACAAAAGTTTAATAATTCCATTGTATAAATTAAATAATCCAGTATAATCCACTCAGGAACATTTAATAGTTGGGTGATGCCTCTTTTCTCAGTAGAGAGGAGGTGATAAGATGTCAAAAAAAGACACCCAACATAGCATATTGAATGTTCCTTATTATTTTATGCAAGTTTCCTTGACATATTCATCATAGCATAAATAGATGTTTTTATCAAGTACACCCTGCTAATGATTATTAGTAATTATACAAGAGTTCTAATAATGTAGATTGATAATTTTAGTGCTAATCACGCAGTCTAAAACTTTACCAATAAAAATTGATGTAAGAATCGATCATTAAATAGTATAATCATTAAATAGTATAATCTTAATTGTATTATCACAATAAATATTATATAATTCAATAAGGAACATTTGATGTGAGTGTCATCCTCCAATCTTGAGAAAGAAAGGAGGGATAAAAATGAAAAAAAGAGCTTTTATTGTAAAAGTCCTTCGATACATTGCTGTCATTTTATTACTTCTTACCTCATTGGTAATCGCGATAAAAATATGACACTCTTTCATCTCTGATCGAGTGTCAAACCCAAAATATTTAGAGATGACATTCACTTACAGAATCGAATGTTCCTCTTTTTTATTTTATGCAAGTTTCCTTGACATATTCATCATAACATAAAAACACACTTTTAGCAAGTGCGTTTTCTATTTGATACTCGAAACTTCGAGTGTTAATCATACTGGTGCCTGTGAAGAAGAAGTCGAATAACTTTTCTCAAAAGCAATAGTAGGTAGTAAAAATTACTAACTAATATAAATATAGCATAATTTTATAATTTTAGGAACAAAAACAGACTAATTTTTATAAATTAATCTGCTCGAAAAATTGTAATTTTTCTATTTAGCAATAAATCTATAAATTGC
Organism: uncultured Bacilli bacterium; assembly: GCA_910583745.1. Taxonomy (GTDB): domain Bacteria; phylum Bacillota_I; class Bacilli_A; order RF39; family UBA660; genus RUG11867. Next base: position 190 of record CAJTZC010000027.1, on the reverse strand, counting down.
ATAAGCAACCCATATAAGCCAAGAGAATGCCCATATATCAAATATAAAACTTACTGATAGATACAAAATTGCAACTATAATGGCAATTATCCAATTCATTAGTTTTTTATTTTTCACAATATTTCATCTCACTTTCAAATTGTAATTTAGCGAACTAATCTCTTTATTCTCTCAACATAATCATCTGCAT
>CAJTZC010000026.1 GCA_910583745.1 uncultured Bacilli bacterium | reverse complement strand
GAGAAGAGGGAGTTTAAGGAATACGAAGGTATTCCTTAAACCGACTTTTCCACAGTTTGTTCCTTTTAACAATGTCCATCTTCGAAACATCTGAACCAAAGAGGTATGGATTTCTTCCCAATACGAAGAGAGAGCATAAAAACGACGAACTGTTCAGACTTAAACATGTGGTCAAAAATGACATGAACAAGGTTGTCGCCGTGTTTGCAGGAGAACTTAGAGATGACATGATTGATAGTGAAGTCGTAGATTTCATAAGGGTTATAGTTAGGATTATTGAAGAATCTACGAATACGTCGGTCGACGGAATTAGGTTGAATGAAATCGAACTTATCGCCTTTACAATTAAGAGCGATAGAGTTAGTGACACAGGACCTAGAAGAAATCATGGAAGTGAGAACTTCAGGAAAAATATTAAGAAAAGGTTTAGAGAGGAAAACTTAGAAAAGAAATCTCTAAAAAACTTAGAAAAGAAATCTCTAAAACCACTTGAACAAAAATCAAAATTATTATATAGTATATTCATATGACACATCCTTTATTGTTACAAATTTATTATACAGAATGTGTCATATAAAAAGCAAGCAAGTGACCAAGAAAAAGGTCATTTTTTTAACACTCGGAAAAACTGTCCGGTGGTAAGCCATATTTTTTACAGGTGTAGGGAAACAGGTCGTAATAGACCTCTTTTTTTGTCATTAATTAGCACTCACTATTGACAAGTGCTATAAATGGTGGTAGATTTATGTTTAGGAAAGAGGAATACATATGAAGAAAAAAGAATTTAAAGCTGAATCTAAGAGACTTCTGGATTTGATGATTAATTCTATCTACACGAATAAAGATATATTTTTGAGAGAACTCGTCTCCAATGCGAGCGACGCCATCGATAAGTTGTATTACGAGTCTCTTACAAATTCAAAAATTAAGATTGAAAAAGACGATTTCGAAATAAATGTATCGTTCGATAAAGATAAGAGGACTTTGACGATCACCGACAACGGTATAGGTATGAGTGAGAAAGAGTTGGACAACAACTTGGGTACTATCTGTGAAAGCGGTTCTCTGTTGTTCAAAAAAGAGAACGAACACAGAGAGGAAATCGACGTCATAGGACAGTTCGGTGTCGGTTTCTATTCGGCATTTATGGTCGCTTCTAAAATCGAAGTAAAGAGTAAAAAGTATGGAAGCGCAGAGGCTTTCATGTGGAGTAGCGAAGGAATGGATGGCTATTCGATTACGCCTGTAGAGAAAGACTCTTATGGGACAGAGATAGTTCTCTATTTAAAAGAGAATGATGAAGATTTCGAATACGACAAATATCTCAGTCCTTATGATTTAGAGGATATCATAAAGAAATATTCGAACTATATCACTTATCCGATTCGCATGAAAAAAACTGTCAGCCAACTGAAAGAAGGGTCAAAAGACGAGTACGAGGATGTGGAAAAGGTCGAAGTTATTAACAGCATGACACCTATATGGAAAAAAGATGCAAAAGAAGTCTCCGAGGACGACTATAACCACTTCTATACGGATACATATTATGACTACGAGAAGCCTATCAGGGTGTTTAGAAATAACGTGGAGGGAAAATGTACGTATACCTCTTTACTGTTCATACCGAGCCATACGCCTTATGATTTTTATCAAAAAGATTATGAAAAAGGTCTGTCTCTTTACTCCAATGGGGTCATGGTCATGGAGAAATGTCCTAAGTTGTTGCCAGACTATTTTAGCTTTGTAAAAGGCTTGGTCGACAGTCCAGACGTATCTTTGAATATCTCGCGCGAAATTTTGCAAGAAGATAGAGAAGTCATCCTCATCGCGAAGTCTGTCGAAGGAAAGATAAAGAAAGAGCTCGAGACGATGTTGGAAGAGAATCGTTCGGAATACGAGAAGTTCTTCGACAATTTCGGAATGCAGTTAAAGTTCGGCGTCTATAACGACTATGGCATGCATAAAGACGACTTGAAAGACTTACTGTTGTTCTATTCTTCTAAAAACAAAAAGATGGTCACTCTCAAAGAATATGTGAAGAATATGACAGAGGGCCAAGATAAGATTTACTATGCTTCTGGTGAGACTTATGACAAGATAGACATGATTCCTCAAGTCGAGGCTTTCAAGGATAAAGAATACGATGTATTGTATTTTAAAGATTATGTCGACGAATTTGCTATTCAGATGTTGAGAGAATACGATGGCAAAAGTTTCGTCAATATCTCTAAGGACGATGTCGATACGGGAAGTGAAGAGGAAAAGAAAGAACTCGAGAAAGAGAACGAGAAATTCAAAGACTTATTTGGAGCGATGAAGGAGACTTTGAAAGATGGAGTCAGTGAAGTAAGATTTACCAATCGTCTAAAAAATCACCCAGTTTGTCTCACGAGCAAAGGAAACCTTTCCATCGAGATGGAGAAGGTCATCAACGCGATGCCGACGGACGAGCACATCAAGGCAGAGACTATTCTCGAGATTAACAAAAACCATCCTATCGCAGAGAAACTTAAAAACCTGTACGAAAACGATAAAGCTGAGTTGGAAAAATATACAAAGGTGCTCTATTCAGAAGCGAGATTGATAGAGGGCCTCTCTATTGATAATCCGACTGAAATAAGCAATTTAATCTGCGAATTGCTCTCAAAATAGGAAAACCGTCAAAAACGGTTTTTTTAAGTGTAAATGGTTCCTTAGCTATTTTCAATTATAATTTTTTGTGTTATCATTATAATAATAGTAGGAAGATAGGATGGTAAGAGTGAAAAGATTTAAGTTTGTCGTATTTTTAATCGCATGTTTCATGACAGTCTGTGGCCGAGTCGACGCGCGTGGAGATTTTACTGTAGACGATATTATAAACACTGTAAAAGAAGGGGATATGTATAAACTTCTCAATACAGATGGTGCAATTCAAATAGGAAAGACGGGAAGTGGGTTCGAGATTTCGACAAGAAATGAAGGAACAGACTTCGTTACAGAATTCAGCGTCCACAATGGAATTTTATCTTACGATTTTCCAGAGGGTTTAGAAGAAGCCATCTTGGTGCTTCAAGCTTCAATGGATGCGACATGGATTGGGGAAGTTTCCAGCGCGATTGCCGTGTTAAATGGTTATTCTCGAGACTTTCTAACTAACATCGATGAGACCGTTTTGACTTTCGATAAGAACGGTATCGAGTATATAACGCAAAAGTATGAGACGTTTGGTTTGCCGTATACAGTAATTCAGACGGTGAGAATCGATTTGTTTAATTTGCGATTCGATTCGGATACGGATGAACCGAGTACACCAGGACCAGACTTACCGACGGAAGAGAAGATACCCGATATCGTTCTCAGCAACGTCGTCGCGAATTCTATCACGATTAACATCTCAAATACGGAAGCAGGTGCCACTTGTAACATCTATCGTTCTAAAGACGACGATTCCTTTGCTCTTTTGGCGAGTGTCCCTTGTTCAGAAAATTATATAGATAACAACGTGGAACCAAATACACTTTATGCTTACAGGGTCGATACAGGTAAGAACAATATGAGTTCGTCTAAAAGCGTTACGACTCCTAACAAGAGTTCTTCTGGAAATACAGGAGGAAATACCGGTGGAAACAATGGTACAGTTCAAAATCCAAATACAGGAATCGTGTCACACACTCTAGTGATAGTAGGGCTTGGAATTTTGGGTGTATTGAGTTTGAACTTTTTGAGAAAAAAAGATTTATTTAAAAAACTATAAATTTTAAGTAGGAAGGTAAAATTGTATAGCCTTCTTTTTTTGGTTTAAAAACGTGAGTAAATTTGTTATAATCTTTTTAGAAGAGAGTGACTTTCAATGAGTTTATTGGACTATGCTTTAAAAGGCAATTATAAAAGATTTAATGATAACTTAAAAAAGATAAGCAAAGAGAATGGCATGGGTGTATGGACTTTGCGTGGAAAATTTCTCCGTTCATTTTTAAGTTTAGGCTGTGGGTATAGCGATTTTCTTAATTATGAACTCTACAATCGAAGTCGTGGAGAACTGAAAGAGTATGTGACGATTAAAGACCAAGATAAGTTTTATGAGATTGTCAGTCCTCATCAGCACAAGGATGAATTTTCGTATAAGCCTAATTTTTTGAACAATTTTAAGAAGTATATCTCTCGGGATTTCTTCGTCGATGAAGGAATCGAGAACTTGAGAAAGTTCTTGGAAGGACACGCAGAATTCATGGTGAAGCCTTACGACGGTTTAGGAGGTCATAAAGTCGAAAAAATGCTTTCGAAAGAGATTGACGATGTCGAGGCATTCTACGATAAATTGCGAGAGGAACGACTTTTCTTAGAGGAGTACGTCGTCCAACATTCTAAGGTCAGCGAAGTGGCACCGGGTAGCGTCAATACTATAAGAATCATGACCTTCGCCTACAACGGAAAAAGTGAGATATTGTTCGCTTGTATGCGCTTTGGAAATGGAGAAGCTTCCGTAGATAATTTTCACCAGGGTGGAATGGCTGTTTTAGTCGACATAGAAACTGGAAAATTGGTAGGACAAGCTTATAATAAAAAGTTAGAATATTTCGACAAACACCCTAAATCTGGAGTGCAATTTGACGGATTTCCCATTCCCAATTGGGACAAGATTAAAAAGATGGTTCTCGAGGCAGCTCTCGAAAGCAGACACATTCACGCGGTCGGTTGGGACGTCGCCGTGACAGAAGAAGGAGCGACTTTCATAGAAGGCAATCGCCGTGCAGGTTACGACTTGGTGCAAGTTTTATCTAAAAGAGGCCGCAAGGACATCATGAGACATTGTCTAGATGTGATCAACGAATGCGAAGGAACGGAGTATAAGATATGAGAGTTTTGGTCATTCCGAGCTGGTATCCGAGTGGTGAGGACAAGCTCATGGGTCTTTATCACAAAGAATTTACGGGTGCTCTAAATCGGTATGGAATAGAAGCAAACATGCTCTACATCGATAGGCAGAGGTTATCTCAACCGATGAAATACCTTTTTATGAAAAAGAGAGAAGTCGATATAGAGAAGAATTATAAGGTTTTTAAATACAGAATGTTGAATTTGGGACCGATAAGTTTCGATTTTCAGGTAAAAAGTTATACGAAGAAATTGGAAAAAGCTTTTAAAAATTATTTGAAGACGAATCCTAAACCCGACGTGTTGCACGCCCAAGTGACTGTTCCAGCGGGGTATGCCGCTTGTGTGTTAGGAAAAAAGTATGGAATTCCAGTGGTCGTCACAGAGCACGGAGGCAATTTGGAACGGTTTTTCTCGAAAGAACAATTCAAACATTATACTGAATTTGTGATGGACAACTGTCTCTATACGACGGTCAGCGATTACATGAAAAAAATCGTTTTGAACTATTATCCTGAATGCGATGTCATACCGAATCAGGTAAACGTCGAACTCTTTAAAAACAATGTCAAAAGAAAAATCGAAGGCACCTTTAAGTTGGTCACCGTCTGCGCGCTTCGCGAAGGAAAACGGTTGGACATCGCTTTTCGAGCTTTGAAGCAACTTGTTAGGGAAGAGATGGACGTCCATCTCGATATCATTGGAGATGGGTTCTTCGAAGAAATCTATAAGGAAAAGATGTGCGAAGAAGGCGTCCAAGACTATGTCACTTTTTTAGGTAGAAAGTCCAAAGAAGAGATTGCCGAATATCTTATCAATGAGCACGCTTTGTTGATAAGCAGTGAACTCGAATCTTTTGCCATTCCCGGTGTCGAAGCTCTCGCATCAGGTATGCCTATCATCTCGACGGATTGTCTCGGCCCGAGTGAATTTGTCGATGAGAAATGTGGATGTCTGTGCAAAGTGAATGACCCCGATGACATGGTTCGCGCTATCAAAACGGTCTATGAGAAATATGACGAATACGATAGAAAATATTTAGAGGGTGTTGCCGATAAATTCAGCGAAGAAAATGTCATTAAAAAAGCAAGAGAAATCTACGAACGGGCACAGAAACTCGATGAATAGCCGATTCCCACTAGGTTTGGGGTCGGTATTTTTTATTTGCTTAGAATAATATAATGTAGTATAATGTTCTTACGAAGAGGTGGCAAGGCAATGAAGAAATTTTACAAAGAAAATAGAGTTTTTGTAATTTTGATGGGGATAGCTTTGGTTTGTATCGCAATCATCATTTGGATGTTTGTAGGTTATATTATTGACAGTTCTACGAGCAACAAGTATGGAAACAGATTGGACGGCATTAAGGATGTCGAGATTAAGGATGAAAAGATTACGGAGATGGAGACATCGATTTTGGAGATGGAGAAAGTGCAAGATGTAAAGATAAATTTGCATGGAAAATTGCTCAACTTCAACATTTCTTTTGAAAAGGATACAACGATAGATGATGCTCACAATGTCTCTATAAGTTGTTTAGAGTTTTTCGAAGAGGATTATTTGAACTTTTATGACTTACAATTTTTAGTCACCATTGAGGATGGGAAAACCGTCGAAGAGGGCGAAGACCCTGCCGATTTGATTATCATCGGATATAGAAAAGCTGGGGCTACGACAATCACGTGGTCTAATAATGCGAAAAAATAAGTGGTGAATCATGAAAAAAACTAGAAATATAATCATCGCATTTTTGTTGGCGATTGCTGTCGTCGCAGGTGCATCTTTTGCTGTCTATAAATTGTGGATAGAGAGAGATTTATTCACAGTACAAGAGAAAAAATATATGATTGAGAATAAATCGAAATTGATTTCGATTAACGTCGCGAACGATGCTAATGTCTTTGGTCGAGACGGAGCAGGTGTTTTCTACGATTTTTTAAAAAACTTTGAAAAAGACAATGGATTGACTTTCGATGTAGTCACTACCAGTGTAAGTGGTATTCCTGCAGGATTGTCTCTCACAAAAAGTAGCAACATCTCTGGCAACACGAAACTGTTTTATACAGACCACTACGTCTTGGTCGGAAAAAATCGCGTGAATATTGCTGATGTCGGTGAGGTAAAGGATGTCATCGGATACTTAACGAAAAATCAAGATGTCATTCTCGCAGGGCTAAAGAACTATACTCTTTCTCTCAAGAATTACGAAGATAAAGCTACGATGTTGGACGAATTTTCTAAGGGTACGATTTCGTATATCGTCGTTCCTATGTTGGAATACTTGGATATCATTTTAGAAAATCTCTACATTATCGATTACCATTTGAGCGATATAAAGGATTATTATTATCTTCAATATTCGGATGATGTGACATTGACTTCTATATTGAGTAAGTACTACAATAATTGGAAAATGGACCATCAAGCGGATTCATTCAATCAAAACGAGTACAAACTTTTCGTCGATAAATTAAAAATAACAGAAAAAGAGTTGGATGTCATAAACAACAAAAAATATCGTTATGGCTTCGTCAACAATGGGCCGTATGACATAAAATCCGGTGGAGAATATGGCGGAACGATTAGTAAGTACATCAAGGGATTCTCCGACTTTAGTGGCATCCTATTTGAATACGATGTGTATGGAAACTTTAATAAATTGTCTAAAGCTATTAACAAAGGCAAAGTCGATTTGTTCACAAATTATTATTCTGCAGAGACGACGATGGCAACAGTCGAGTCTCTCTATAGAATGGACATCAGTTTTATTCTGAACAACACAGACAATCGCGTCGTCAACAGTATCAACGCAATAAAGAACGAAGTGGTCTATGTCCGAGAGAATTCAATCGAATATTCTTATTTGAAGGATTTGGGGTTGAATCTTAAATTCTATAAAGACGACAGAGAACTTAAAAAGATTATGAACGATAAGGGAATCGTCGCGATGGGATATTCGAATTACCTCGTCTATAAAGAAAAGAATACCGATATCAATGAAAGATTTAGAATCGGCAGTAACAAAAACTTGAACTTTCAATCCGCGAATGATACGATGTTCAATAGACTTTTCTATTATTACATCAGTACGATAGATAAGAATGAAATTCTCTATACAGGGCTCGACGATTATAACAGAACGGTCATGTCTGGTTCTTTAATCTATAAGATAATGAAGTATGCCGTATTATTGATAATCGTCATCGGTTTGTTCGTGTATGTCTCTTATAAAATTGGAAAACGTGCTTTTGTAAGAAAGAAAATCAAGCGAAACGATAAGATGAAATATATCGACATTTTGACCTCTTTAAAGAATCGTAATTATTTAAATGAAAATATTCCTATTTGGAATCAAAATACTATCTATCCTCAGTCTATCATCGTCATCGATTTGAACTCTATTCAAGAGTTGAATGAGACTTTAGGCTATCAAGAGGGCGACAGGCAAATTCAAGGAGCAGCCAATGCTCTTATTAGGACCCAGTTGGATAATTCGGAGGTCATGCGTACCGACGGGAATGAATTTATTGTCTATCTCGTCGGATACAATGAAAAACAGATTATCAGTTATATCAAGAAGTTGAACAAGGAGTTTAAAAATTTACCTCACGATAGAGGGGCTGCGGTCGGTTTCAGCATGATAGAAGACGATTTGAAGCTGATTAACGATGCAATAAATGAAGCAACGGAGAAGATGAAAGAGAATAAGACGTTACTTTTGGGTGATGGCAATGGCGAAAAAATATAAGAGAATATTACCAAATTTGAAGGAGATTTTAGCAAGACCTGACATGTCGATTTTGCCAGGGCAACTTGCTTTCTTTTTCATATTGTCGCTGGTACCGACTATTACGATTATCTTTTATATCGCCTCGTTGTTGGCGATATCTCTAGAGGATATTACCACATATTTTAACATCGGAATAAGCGACGAGATGATAAGTATGTTGACTCCCTATGTAACCAATGTCGAAATGGGGATGGGACTCTTTTTTCTCATCGTCGTCGGTGTGTATCTCGCTAGCAACGGAATGAACTCGATTATTGTGACAGCCGACAACATCTATGGAATAGAGCAGAAGCCTTTTTTGGAGAGAAGAATAAAAGCCATCATCATGGTTTTTATCGTCATCTTGCTATTCCTGTTCATCGTGCTCGTGCCTATATTTGGAAGTTTTCTTTCGAGTGTATTTGAAAATATCACGGGGTACAATGTCATTTATCGGGTGTTAAGTTTTTTGAAATTTCCCTTTTCTTGGTTTACGATTTTCTTCTTTATAAAGTTATTGTATACGATTGCACCAGATAAGGAAGTTCCTAGTTCTTATGTCAATACGGGAGCTCTTTTCACTTCTATAGGCTGGATATTGGCTACGGAAATCTATCTTTACTACGTCGGATTACATACAGAGAACTATAGTCTATATTACAGTGGACTTTCTAATATAGCTATTCTTATGATGTGGATTTATATCTTGGCAACCATCTTCGTCATCGGGATGGGATTGAATTTCAAGGAAGAACCGTATGAAGAAGAGCGTCTACACAATCTAAAGGAATTGAAAGCTGCCAAAAAGAACCAACATAAAAAAGTCGATTCTTAGTAGAATAGTAGAGTACACACGAGTATTACTTAGTGTACGCGTATTGGTTTTCGATTACTTATTAATGTTTTTTTTGTTAAGGATATCGTAATTGAAGAGTAATACTTAATAAGCTCCATCTTAGGAGTTTATTTTTTGTGCAAGCGAAATACTTGCTTTTATGTTGTTTTAATAATATACTTGTAACATAATAATATTCATTAAGTGAACAATAATAAGATGATATTTGTAAGTGTCGAAAATTTCAAACGCTTGCGCTTAAATGAGTAGATAGAAAAGGCAAAGTTTATGGAAGAAAAAAAGAACAGAAATAGAATCATATTATTAGTATTTTGACTCAGGTGGGATAGTACCTCAAAGTGAGACAGCATCTACTCTGCTATTGGCGGACCACTTACTTATTCCGGCAGGCCACACTTATATCTATAAATTAAAAATAACATTTGAGAATTTAGAAGCTATAGATCAAACAGCAGATGGACTGTTCAGTATGCAGGATGACAAGGGAATAAGTTATTACTATAGAGGCGCAGTTGAAAAAAATTATGTAAAATTTGGACGTGACGCAAGTGGACAAGATATGTGGTGGAGAATCATAAGGTTCAATGGAGATGGAACAATGCGAATGCAATACGACGGAGTAGGGACAAGCGGAACGAACACTTATACAAGAGGTTTTGCTTTGACAAGTCAGCCATGGAATGTCAAGTATAACGATGCAAAATATGTAGGCTGGATGTATGGAGGAACCGAGGGAAGTGTAAGTACAAGTAGAGAAGAAGCACAAAGAAATGAAACAGATTCACCGATAAAGACAAAAGTAGATGAATGGTATAAGAAGAATATCGTCGATACAGGTTATAGTAACTATGTAGCAGATAGTATTTTTTGTAACAATCGAAGCATACCGGGAAAGAATATAACGCTATGGCCAAATGATACAGAGTTAGGATATGGACCAAACGCGACAGGATAGGGAGCACTAGGAAGATTCGTGACAGGAGATAACGATATAAGCACGATTGCTAATGAAAATCCACAACCCCAATTTACCTGTCCACAGGAGAACGACAAATTTACTGTAGAAGAGAAAAGTGGAGGAAACGGAGCATTGACATACCCAGTGGGGTTAATTACAGCAGATGAAATCGTTACAGCAGGAAGTGGCAAATTTTCTACAGCTTCTAGTTATTATTTAAAAAAAGAAGATTGGTACTGGTCGTTTTCACCTTTTAATTTGAGGTCTAGTGGAAGTGCTAATATGTTCAATGTCTTAGGTAATGGGTATTTGAAATATTTCTATGTCGGTGTTCTTGGTGGAGTTGCACCGGTCATTAACCTCAAGACTGAATACCTAGATAAACTTAAAGGTAATGGTACCATCGATAATCCATATTATCTGCAGGTTTAGATTGAAAAAAACAAAAATATAATATATAATCATAAGTAAGAGAACGCGAGTTATTCTCGTCGCGTTTCTCCGTTAGGTTAAACACGGCTAAGAACAATAGGGTCCTAGTCGTGTTGTTTTTACTTCTTCATTAAAATTTTAACAAAATAATGATGATGGTGAGTGCTATGAGCACTCGAAGTAGACCATCAAAGTCTATCTTTAATTCTATAGACATCACTCCAATCGTAAAAAAAATTCAAAGATGAAATTCATAGGTGCCAAAACCCACCCTAATATAAAGTAAAGATTGGAGAAACAACAGACTAAACTTAGTATTAAAACACACTTTGAAATCGTTGTCAAATGCCCTAACTAAAAGGAAAAAGTGGCAGAAAAGCAATATGGAAAAAGGGATGTAAACCATGAGATAAAGCTTGACAAGAACGGAGTCAGTGGGTTAAAATTTAAGAGTAAAAGAGGTCCGGATACAGAACAAGGTCCGGATATATAGAAAGAAGGACCTTTTCACGTGCAAGAAAATAGTAAAAAAAGATTAAAAAAGAAAGTGATATTCATAGGATTGTTAATACCAATAATAATAGTAATAATAGGAGTAAGTTATGCTTTCTTTCATGTGCCAGTGGAAAAAGAAGAAGAAAAGTTGACTATCCGAAGTGGAGCCCTTGCTTTAACATTCAGAGATAACGACGCAACCGTAGAAAATATAGAAGGTACATGGAACTTTGGAGATACAATCGAAAAGGAACTAGTCATCGAGAATACTGGGACGAGAGACACTTATGCAAAGATAAGCTGGGACAACTTGATAAATACTTATTTAGCAGAATCATTAACTTATACTTTAGAAGAAAAGAGTGATGATACGAATGCAGTTTGGAAGCAAGTTGAGATAGAAAATATAAATGTGCCGCGTAGTGAGACGGCATCAACACAGCTTTTAGCAGACCACTTATTTGTCCCAGCAGGGCACACCTATACATATAGAGTAAGAATCACATTTGAAGATTTACCCGACATAGACCAAACACCAGATATAAATGCAAAATTTATCACGAAATTTACTTTAGAACAAGGAGTAAAAAAATGGCTTGCAGAAGATTCAATTTCCACTTTAAATATAAAGATTAATCCCAATAATGTTGTAGATTTTGCAAATATAGCAACGACGGATGAGACTGCAGATGGCCTTTTCAGTATGGACGATGACTATGGGACGAGTTATTACTATCGAGGAACAGCGCCAAACAACTATATAAAATTTGGACAAAATGCTGATGGGAAAGACATGTGGTGGAGAATCATCCGTTTCAATGGAAATGGTAGTATGCGTATTATTTACGATGGTACACAAGGTTGGGAAAATGGAGTTTTTTCTGCCGATCGTTTTGGCTCACTGAAGAACGCTTACAATCTTTCAAATACTGATACAAAATATGTAGGTTGGATGTACGGGGAAGGTGAGGGTCTTTCCGTTTCGAAAGAAGAAGCAGAAACAAATACGTTGAGTTCTAATGCCAAACAAAAACTCGATGCATTGTATGAGTCGACTTTCCTAAATACTGAATATGAAAAATATATTTCGGATAGTATTTTTTGTAATGACAGAACTTCTTACAGTGATGCATACGGAAATGTTTTGGGTGGGGGATATGGAAACGAAACGACTTATTATGGTGGATATGTAAGATTAGTTACGAATAAAACACCGACTTTCAAGTGCCCACAAAAAAATGATTCGTTCACAGTTGATGACATATTACACGGAAATGGCGATTTAACGTATCCAATCGGTCTTATAACAGCAGATGAAATCGTCGCTGCTGGTAGTAATTCTAAAGGTAATTCTAGATATTTCTTAAGCAAAGCTCCTTTTTACTCTGGGCCTTGGTATTGGACTATGACACCCCATCTAGGCAGTGGAAGCTTCATGTTTCATCACGGTGATATAAGTGACTTGAGTCATTACAGTGCTACACAGGAAGATGCTTTGATTCCTGTCATAAATATAAAAGGTGAATACTTGGATAGAGTTAAAGGCAGTGGAACTATAGAAAATCCCTATTATTTTGAAACATAATTCGATTTACATATAAAATAACGCCTCGAAAAGGGGAGTTATTTTTTGTTTTGGAAGTTTTCATATTCTCTCAAGATAAATTCATCGGTCATACCCGCTAAATAATCGATGACTTTTCTCGGATTGCTCGTATTCTTTAGATAGTCTTCTGTCATACTGGTTAAAAAGGTTTTGTTTATAGATACGTTTGGGTTGTCTATGTTATCGAGATAGTACTTAAAGAGTTCGTTAAAAACTTTAGTATAAAACCCGATAGATTCTTCTGTATTCGCTTTATAGTAAATGTTTTGATAGTTGAAGTTCTTTAAATCTACTATGGCTTTGAAAACTTTGTCCGATAATTTAATATATGGTTTATCTTGACTATTCGCAATGATGTCTACAGTAATGCTGTTGACTATCTCTCGGTTGTTGCGACCTAAAACTTCTGCTATTTCTTTCGGTACGGAATTCGGTTTTAAAACACCCAATCTCTCGGCGTCTTCAATATCTCTTCCTAAATAGCCTATTAAATCAGAAATGCGAACGACGCATCCTTCTAAAGTCATCGGTCTAAGTTTTTTATTCGTGTTCGAATCGACATAACAAGACTCGTATTCGTTTAAGAATTCTTCTTTTGTCTTTTTTATAGGATTATAAGTGTTTTGAACAAATTCACCGTTGTGACACAGTATTCCATCTAAAACCTGAATTGTCGCATTGATACCTTTCCCATTGTTCTCTAGCACCATGAGCTCTCTTACACTTTCGACATTGTGATTAAAGTGCGTCCCCTCGTATTTCATGCTTATTTCATCTAGAATCTTTTCCCCCGGATGACCGAATGGGCAATGGCCGAGGTCATGTCCTAATGCAATCGCTTCGATGAGGTCTTCGTTTAAACCCAGTGCTCTTCCGATTGTACGAGCTATTTTGCTTACGAGTTGCACATGTATGACGCGACGACTTACGTTGTCGTTATGCCAGTGCGTGAATACCTGTGTTTTATCCGTATAGCGCGTATAAGATAGCGAGTGTATGATTCTATCCGTATCTCTAAAGTAGTTCGGTCTAAAGTCTTCTTCGAATTCATCGAGCCGGATTGCATCTTTGTCTCGCGTTGCATATTTAGCTAAATGTTTTTCATTATTGAGCATTTTGTTTCTTTCCATTGTTACCACCTAAAAAAAGTATACCATAAAATTGTTAAATATGCTAAACTTAAATAGGGGAATACTTGTGAAGGATTTTATAAAAAAATACAAATTTATTTTAATATTTGCCGTGATGGCCATTTTGGCGGCCTTTTTTCCAATCGGAGGTAGAAGCTTGGTTTTTCACTTTTTCGAACCTCACAGGTTGGCAGATTTATCCAAAATTTCTCCTTATGGATTGGTCAGCAATCTCATGAGCATGATTTTGTGTCGGATGCCCATCATGCGAATTCTCGTCTATGGAGCTTTATCGACTTCTCTGTTTGTCTTGATGAAAAATGTAGTCGACAATAAAAATTCGTCTTTGTTGTTTTTGGCGGGGTTCTTTTTCCTCTTGATGGACAAATCCATCTTTGCCTCGTCATTTGTAGATTTCACTGGGTTTTCCAGTTACTTCGTCGGCTCCATCTTTTTGATTATTTTACTAAATGTACTCGTTAAAAATTCGCTCGCGCGCATAAAGAGAAGTTCTCTCTTTGTGTTGGGGTTGGTCGGGACGAGTATCGTTCCTGCCTATTCGTTTGTATTTTTCTTCGTCACCTTGTTCTATCTGTTTTTTGAGTCGCGGGACGAGAATGAAAAGGAGATGGGAAGCTTTCTTTTGATGGGAGAAGTCCTCGGAATCGTGCATTTGGCATTGAGTCAAAAGTTGAGCTATTCAGGGTTTTCTTTTACCTTGATGCAGAGATTTATCCCTCTCGTGTCTGATTCGAACTTTATCGCGCTATTGATTTTATCTTCTATGGTTTTAATCGGCTCTATGAAGATATTCTCGTATGGGCGAAGGGGCAAAATCATCTTAGCCATGCTCGGTATTATCTCTTTCTTGTTCTCTTCACTCCTCGGCGAATCGGTAATCATCAAGTATATAACGTACGTCTTCTTTATGGCGGGCAATATCTATCTCATGTTCAACATTCGTACAAGTCAGCAGTTTCGTCGAAGGATTACCTATTATTTTCTCTTTAAAATAGTGACTATTTTGTTCTTGTGTCTATTCGGAGATGTCGAGTACGGCAGTCTCGTCTTTCTCTCTTTCATCGATATACTGATGATACTCGAATTTTACGATGGCGTGTTGCCTAAAAATTTTATGAGCCATGCTTGGATGCTTCTCTTTGTCATCCTAGCTTCCGCGAACATTTACATCTATTCAAAGACGGCGAGAAAGTTCGACGAGATGACTATTTATATCAAGAACAAACTGGAATGCGCGAGAGATAACTATTCGATACCGAACAAATATTATACGGAGTATCTGAGCAACTATATTCCTACGACTAGGGAAGAACTCGAAAACTATGTACGATATTATGGGATTGTTGTCTTGGGAGATATAGAGAATATCGATTTGTATTTCTATAAATAAAATTTTTGGGAGGAGTCAAAATGATTCGGAATGATTTTAAATATATTCGAAGCAATAGAACTAAGATTAGAAGATTTATAGACTTATTGAACGAATTGAGTCCATTTGAGAAACTTTGGCCCATTCTGCCCCATTGTTCGAGTACGAGGAGTTAAATTTACTTTACAGGGTAAGGAAAAAATGGGTTCGACACCTCGTAAAAGATGGTATTCTTTTCTATTTGTGCTTTTGTATAAAAAAACGTAAGTAACCAAGCTAATGGCGAAAAATAAGGAGATGCGGAAAAGTGGAAATTTTAAATCTTATATTGTATTCTTTACTTTGGATATTTTATATCTTGTTAGCAATTTGGATTCTATATGACATTATTAATTTTATTGTTAAGAGACTGACGTATAAAGTTGTAGAGGCCGAAACTTGTCAACCAGTGAGAGCACGTGTTCAAGAAGCAAAAGAGGCTACAACTTATTATATTAAAGTGAAATATATGTATGATAACAAACTATGTTTTTTTACAACAAGATGGGGTGTGAATGTGTTAATACCAAAAGAAGGAAAAAAAAGAAAAATATATATAAATAAAACAGATAGTTCAAAAGTTTATTATATAGAACCAAAATTATTTGTTGCAAATATATTATTTAGATTAGTGTTTTTTATACCTTTAATTCGCTGATAACTTGTTAGAGAAACTTAGAGAATTTAATATTTTTAATGAGCTTAATTAATAATTATTGTGAAATTATAGGAGTAAATTAATAGAATTGAAGGAGGATTTTGATAAATGCAAATAGACAAGTTAAAAGACTTAATTTTATATCAAAAGTGAAAATACAAATAAATCTATTGAGGTTTTATATGATAATGAAGATTTTTGTTAATTCAAAAAACAATGGCTGAATTATTTAATGTTAAACCCAATACAATTAGTTATCACTTAAACGAGATTTATGAATCAAAAAAATTAATTAAAAATTCAACTAATCGAAAAATTCAACAAGTTCAAAAAGAGGGTATCGAAATGTTGAAAGGGAGTTTGATTTTTTTAGTTTAGATGCAATTATTGCTGTTAGTTATTGCTTATGACTTTAATTTTATAATGATAGGAGATGATTTTAGTGGAACATGGAAATATAATTATATACAAAGATAAAAATGGTTTAAATAATATTGAAGTTAAGATGGTTGATAATAATGTATGGCTAAATCAGGAACAATTAGTTAATCTATATAATTCTAGTAAATCTAATATTTCAGAACATATTAAGCACATATTTGAAGAACGTGAATTAGAAGAAGAATTAACTGTTCGGAAATTCCGAACAGTTGCCTCAAACGGGAAAACATATAACATAAAATATTATAATTTAGATATGATTGTTGCAATTGGTTTTAGAGTAAAATCAAATATTGGTACGAATTTTAGAATTTGGGCAAATGAAAGATTGACAGAATATATCCAAAAAGGATTTACTATGAATGATGATTTATTAAAAAGAGCTGGTGGAGGTTTATATTTTGACGAACTACTTTCAAGAATTCGTGATATTCGTTCTTCAGAAAAAGTTTTTTGGAGAAAAATTTTAGATATATATGCTACTTCAGTTGATTATGATCCTAAAGCTAAAATAACACAAGACTTTTTTAAAATAGTTCAAAACAAAATGCATTGGGCAGCTCACGGTCACACTACTGCAGAGGTAATCGTTGAAAGAGCTGATAGTAATAAAAATTTTATGGGGTTAACTTCTTTTGAAGGTAAAATCCCTAGTTTTTATGAGACAACTATAGCAAAGAATTATTTAACAGAAAAAGAACTAGATATTTTAAATAGAATTGTTTCAATGTATTTAGATTATGCTGAATTACAAGCTATTGAAGGAAGAACAATGAAGATGACTGATTGGATAGAAGAATTAAATTATTTCTTAACAATGAATAGAAAAGATATATTAAAAGGTTCAGGTAAAATAAGTCACGAATATGCTATGAACCATGTGGAGAGAGAATACAATATCTTTAAAGAAAGAATAAACAGTTTACCAAGTGATGTAGAAATTCATTATTTAGAAAGTATTAATGAATTAAAGCAAATTGAAGAGAAAAAAGGAGAGAAAGAAAATGTTGAATAATATTAGTTATAGGTAGTTTTAGAGGAAATGGAAAAAACCAAAAATGCGATATATGGTTATAGTAATAGGTTAACAGAAGTTTAATAATAAAACTAAAGTAATAAAAAGACAGATTATGGTTGATGCAATTTCGATTTACTCCGACTCAAAATTTTAGTTTAGTACAATCAGCTTGGAGAAGAAATGTTATCTTACACTCTCAGAAAAAGATTCGAGTTTAGTACAATGAAACTGAATCTTTTTAAATTTTTACTGATTTGAGGTTTGATTTGTTGAAAATAATTTATCAACTTTATCTATAACTTTATAAAGGATAAAAAATATGACGATGAGTACAATTATTTCAGTCATGTCGAGATTAAGATTGAACACCTGTGTTCCATATAGGATGAGATAGCCTATTCCCTTTTTACTAACCAAGAATTCTCCTATGATTACTCCGACTCATTCTGTATGGAGAGAAAATTTTAACTTTTAAAAGCATTTATTCATAGTCATTCATTTGGTATAATATAATTACTATTTTTATTTGAAATTAAAAAGAAAGACAACTATATATAAGTCAAGTAGTTTCTAACAAATTTAATGAAAAAGTTT
>CAJTZC010000025.1 GCA_910583745.1 uncultured Bacilli bacterium | reverse complement strand
TTACAAGTCTTTTGACTCCAACGATTTGGCACAGCAGTTATGAAGATGTCAAAAATATTTTTACAATGAAGCAAACAAATAACCCAGATAAACTCATCTGGGACGATGAGAGATTTACAAGTCTTTTGACTCCAACGATTTGGCACAGCAGTTATGAAGATGTCAAAAACATCTTAACGATGCCTCACCCTGATGAACCGAATAATCCAGATAAAACCATATGGGATGACAAAAGATTTGCTAAACTTTTGACTCCAACGATTTGGAATAGTACTTATGAAAATGTCAAAAACATCTTAACGATGCTCCATCCAGATAAAAGAAATTTTCCAGATAAGCTTATTTGGGATGACAAAAGATTTAAGAGGTTATTAACATCAAGTATATGGAACACTAATTATGATAATATTATGACTAAACTGACTTTACCTTTCTGGTCAAATCCACTTTATAGTCATCTCCTAACTTCATCTATATGGAACGTGTCGACAGAGAGAATTGAAGAAGCTATAAAGACATTTGAAGAAATGGGTTTACAAAAATATATTACACTAACATCGTTGAGAAAGTCACCTATTCAGATTAAGGCACTTTATCATTATTTAGTAGAGAATAAAATACCAGTCATTAAAAATGATAAATTACATCCGATTTTTAATGTAATGCCATGCGAATTAAAAGATAGATATGGACTCGATATGAAGGTCTTAGTTGCCCAAGAAAGAGCGAGAACCCAACCGGCTATAGCAGGATAACTTTTTTGCATTTCTTTAGAAATAATGCTATAATAAACCGCGTTTTGAAAAGAGGGGGAAAATAAAACATGAATTCAGAAGAAAAACTGTTGATAGATTTATATTTAAAGAAAATAGGACGAGAAGATTTAAAATGTGAAAGACTTTATAGAAGGTCTTATCAAGCTGTCATTGACGTATTAGAAATGCCCGAATGGCAAGACAAAAGGTTTGCAAGTCTTTTGACTACAATTGTATGGAATAGCAACTTTGACGAAATTAAGAGCATCTTTACAATGAAACACCCTGATAAGCAAAGATTCCCAGATAAGCTTATTTGGGAAGATGAGAGATTTGTGAGTCTTTTAACTCCAACAATTTGGCATAGTAATTATGAAAATGTCAAAAATATTTTAACAATGATGCAACCTAATAATCCAGATGAACTCATATGGGATGACGAAAGATTTGCGGGTCTTTTGACCCCAAATATTTGGTGCAGTAATTCTGAAGAAGTCAAAAACATCTTAACGATGTCCCATCCAGATAAACGAATTTTTCCAGATAAGCTTATATGGGACGATAAAAGATTTAAAAGACTTTTGACTTCGAGCATTTGGGACTCCAATTATGATGAAATTAAAAACATCTTAACGATACCTCATCCAGACGACCCAGATAATCCAGATAAAACCATATGGCATGACAAACGATTTGCGAGTCTTTTAACTTCAAATATTTGGCATTGCAATTATGAAGATGTAAAAAACATTTTAACAATGAAACATCCTGATAAGCAAAACTTTCCAAATAAGCTTATTTGGGACGACAAAAGATTTGCAAAGCTTTTGACTCCATCGATTTGGCACAGCAATTATGGAGAAGTCAAAAATATTTTAACGATGCCCCATCCAGATAAACAAAACTTTCCACAGAAGATTATATGGGACGACAAAAAATTTAAGAGGTTATTAACACCTTCTATATGGAACACTAATTATGAAAATATTAGTGCTAAACTAACTTTACCTTTCTGGTCAAACCCACTCTATGCTCATCTCCTAACTTCATCGATATGGACCATTTCTACGAAGAGAATCGAAGATGCCATAGAGACATTTGAAGAATTGAGTTTGCAAAAATATATTACATCTTCAGCTTTGAGAAGGTCACCTATCCAAATCAAAGCGCTCTATCATTATCTAGTAGAGAATAAAATGCCAGTCATTAAAGATGACAAATTACATCCGATTTTTAGTATAGCGCCAAGCACGTTAAAAGAAAGATATGGACTCGATATGAAGGTTTTAGTTGCCCAAGAAAGAAAAAGAATGAAATTAGCAAGTTAGCTTTTTGTGCTTTATAAAAATAAATACTAAAATAAGTCCCATTCAAAAAGGAAGGAGAAAAAAACATGGATTCTGCAGAAAAAATATTGATAGATTTGTATTTAAAGAAAATAGGGCGTGAAGACTTAAAATGCGAAAGACTCTATAAAAGGTCTTATCAAGCTGTCATAGACGTATTAGAAATGCCTGAATGGAAAGAGGAAAGGTTTGCAGGTCTTTTGACTTCATCGATTTGGGAATCCACTTATGATGAAATTAAAGACGTCTTAACGATACCTCGCCCAGACGATCCAAACAATCCAAACAAAACCATCTGGGACGATGAACGATTTGCAGGTCTTTTAACTTCGTCTATATGGAGCAATAGCTATGAAAACAGTAAAAACATTTTAACGATACCTCACCCAGACGACCCAGATAATCCAGATAAAATCATATGGGATGATGAGAGATTTGTAGGTCTTTTAACCCCGACGATTTGGAATAGTACTTATGAAAATGTCAAAAACATCTTAACGATGCCTCATCCAGATAAACGAAACTTTCCTGATAAGATGATATGGGATGATAAAGGATTTAAGAGGTTATTAACGCCTTCTATTTGGCTTAGCAATCATGAAGATGTCAAAAATATTTTGACGATACCCCATCCAGATGACCCAGATAATCCAGATAAAACCATCTGGGATGATGAAAGATTTGCGGGTCTTTTAACTCCATCGATTTGGAAAAGCAATTATGAAAAAGTCAAAAATATCTTAAAGATTCCTCACCCTGATGACCCTGATAATCTAGATAAAACCATCTGGGACGATGAACGATTTACTAAACTTTTGACTCCGACTATATGGAACAATGATTATGAAAACATTAAAAACATTTTAACGATGCCTCATCCTGATAAAATAAACTTTCCTGATAAGATGATATGGGATGATGAGAGATTTAAGAGGTTATTGACTGCTTCTATATGGAACACTAGTTATGACAATATTATGACTAAACTGACTTTACCTTTCTGGTCGAACCCTCTATATAGTCATCTCCTAACTCCATCGATTTGGACTATATCTACAAAAAGAATCGAAGATACCATAAAGACATTTGAAGAATTGGGCTTGCAAAAATACATTACAACAAGATGTTTAAGAAAATCGAGTATTCAAATTAAGGCACTTTATCACTATTTAGAAGAAAATAAAAGACCGGTCATTAAAGGTGATAAATTACATCCGATTTTTAATTTAGCGCCAATACAGTTAAAAGAAAAATACGGACTCGATATAAAGGTTTTAGTTGCTCAAGAAAGAAAAAGAATGAAATTAGCAAGTTAGCTTTTTACGTTTATAAAAATAAATGCTATAATAAGCCCCATTCAAAAAGGAAGGAAAATAAAATATGGATTCTGCAGAAAAAATATTGATAGATATATATTTAAAGAAAATAGGAAGAGAAGACTTAAAATCCAATAGACTTTATGAAAGGTCTTATCAAACTGTCAAAGACCTTTTAGAGATGCCCGAATGGAAAGAGGAAAGATTTGCGAGTCTTTTGACTCCAATGATTTGGCAAAGCAATTATGAAGAAGTTAAAAGTATTTTAACGATGCCTCACCTTGATGACCTAGATAATCCAAATAAGATTATTTGGGATGACAAAAGATTTATAGGACTTTTAACTTCAAATATTTGGAACAGCAATTATGAAGATGTCAAAAACATTTTAACGATGCCTCACCCTGATGAACTAGATAATCCAAATAAGATTATTTGGGATGACAAAAGATTTATAGGACTTTTAACTTCAAATATTTGGAACAGCAATTATGAAAATGTCAAAAACATCTTAACGCTGCCTCATCCGGATGAACCAGATAACCCGGATAAAACCATATGGGATGATGAAAGATTTGCAAGTCTTTTAACTCCGACGATTTGGAATAGTACCTATGAAGATGTCAAAAACATCTTAACGCTACCTCATCCGGATGAACCAGATAACCCGGATAAAACCATATGGGATGATGAAAGATTTGCAGATCTTTTGACTCCGACGATTTGGAATAGCAATTCTGAAAATGTCAAAAATATTTTAACGATGAAGCACCCAAATAATCCAGATAAACTTATTTGGGACGATGAAAGATTTGCAGGTCTTTTAACCTCGAACATTTGGGAAGCCACTTATGATGAAATTACAAACATCTTAAGGATGCCTCACCCTGATGAACCAGATAATCAGGACAAAACCATATGGGACGATGAAAGATTTACAGGACTTTTGACTCCGACGATTTGGAACAGTACTTCTGAAAATGTCAAAAACATCTTATCGATGAAGCATCCTGATAAACGAAACTTTCCAAATAAATTGATATGGGAAGACAAAAAATTTAAAAAACTATTGACTCCATCAATTTGGAACTCCAATTATGAAAATGTCAAAAATACCTTAATGATGCCCCATCCAGATAAAATAAACTTTCCTGATAAAACCATATGGGACGATAAGAAGTACTCTAAGCTTTTAACCTCTTCTATATGGAATATTAGTTATGATAGTATTATGACTAAACTAGCTTTACCTTTCTGGTCGAATCCACTTTATAGTCATCTCCTAACTCCATCTATATGGCCTCTGTCTACGGAGAGAATCGAAGATGGCATAAAGACATGCGAAGAATTAGGTTTACAACAATATGTTACAATTACAATCTTAAGAAAGTCACCTATTCAAATCAAAGCTCTATACCATTATCTAGTAGAGAATAAAATATCTGTCATTAAAAAGAATAAATTACATCCGATTTTTAATTTAGCGCCAATCACATTAAAAGATAGATATGGACTCGATATAAAGGTCTTAGTTGCACAAGAAAGAAAAAGGATGAAATTAGCAAGTTAGCTTTTTGCATTTAATAAAAACAAATGTTATAATAAACCGCAATTTGAAAAAAGAGAAGGAGGAAAATAAAACATGAATTTAGAAGAAAAGCTGTTGACAGACATATATTTAAAGAAAATAGGCCGAGAAGACTTAAAATCCAATAAACTCTATGAAAGAGCTTATCAAACTGTCAAAGACATTTTAGAGATGCCCGAATGGCAAGACGAAAGATTTAAAGAACTTTTAACTTCAGGTATTTGGGAATCCAATTATGATGAAATTACAAACATATTAACGATGCCTCACCCAGACAACCCGAATAATCCAGATAAAACTATATGGGATGATAAAAGATTTGCAAATCTTCTGACTTCAGGTATTTGGGAATCCAATTATGAAAATGTCAAAAACATCTTAACGATGCCTCATCCTGATAAACAAAACTTTACAGATAAACTCATTTGGGATGACAAAAGATTTGCGGGTCTTTTAACTTCGACGATTTGGAAAAGCAATTATGAAGAAGTTAAATGTATTTTAACGATGCCTCATCCTGATAAACGAAATTTTCCAAATAAACTTATATGGGACGACAAAAGATTTAAGAGGTTATTAACGCCTTCTATTTGGGGTACTAATTATGAAAATATTAGTGCTAAACTAGCTTTACCTTTCTGGTCAAATCCACTTTATACCCATCTCCTAACTCCATCTATATGGACCCCATCTATAAAGAGAATCGAAGAAGCCATAAAGACATTTGAAGAATTGGGTTTACAAAAATATGTTACCTCTTCAGCTTTGAGAATGTCACCTATTCAGATTAAAGCGCTTTATCATTATCTAGTAAAGAATAGAAAATCTGTCATTAAAAAGAATAAATTACATCCGATTTTTAGTATAGCGCCAAACATGTTAAAAAAGAGATACGGTCTCGACATACAAGTCTTGATTGCTCAAGAAATAGAGAGAATAAAACGAGTTTCAGTTTAATAGTTTGAACCAGTTCAATAGTAAATAAATTAAAAAAGAGGATAATAGATGATAGTCGACCATAATTTATACGAAAAACAGAGAATTCTAGATAGAAGTGCTTGTCTATTTAGAATTTTTTTGCTATGATATAGATGGCTTAAAAGCCAAATAAACACGGACATGAATTTACACATCGAGTGGCTTTACTTAGCTGATGTGTTTTGGAAATGCCCGGGTGAAATAACGAAGGAGGAAAAAAACATGGCTGTAGTTTCTATGAGTTATCTTTTAGAAGCTGGTGTTCATTTTGGACATCAAACCAAAAGATGGAATCCTAAAATGAAGGAATACATCTTTACTGCAAGAGACGATATTTACATTATCGATCTTGAAAAAACCGTTGCATGCATGGAAGCAGCATACGAAGAAATCAAAAAAATAAGTGAAAATGGAGGAAAGTTCTTATTCGTTGGAACTAAAAAACAAGCTAGCGAAGTCTCTAAGGAAGAAGCACTCAGAAGTGAATCTTTCTACGTAACGGAAAGATGGCTTGGAGGAACTCTTACGAACTTCCGTACAATCAGAAGAAGAGTCAAGAGATTAGAAGAAATCGAAAAGATGGAAACCGATGGTACATTCGACCTTCTACCTAAAAAAGAAGTCATCGATATCAAAAAAGAATACGAAAAGTTGAACAGAGTGCTAGCAGGTATCCGCGATATGGAAAAATTACCAGATGCGATGATTATCGTTGATCCTAAAAAGGAAATCAATGCAATCAGAGAAGCGAGAAAGTTGAACATTCCAGTCTTTGGTCTCGTCGATACAAACTGTGACCCAGACGATGTCGATTTCGTAATCCCTGCAAACGACGATGCAGTACGTTCTGTAAAAGTCGTTTTAGGAGTATTGAACAACGCAATATGTGAAGGAAAGAACTTACCTTTAGTTGATTATATTACAGAAGAAGAAGGTACAGGTAAAGAAGGAAAAAGACCTGCACAGACAGACAGAAATGAATCAAGAAATGTGGATTACTCAAAAAAGACAGTAGCAGAGTTGAGAGAACTTGCTGAAAAAGCTGGAATTTCTGGGACGAGCACTATGAAAAAAGATGAGCTAATCGATACATTAAACAAATAAAATATAAGAGGAGGAAAAAAAATATGGTAACTGCACAGATGGTGAATGAACTTAGAACGATGACAGGAGCAGGAATGATGGACTGCAAAAAAGCGCTTACAGAGACGAATGGAGACATGGACGCTGCTGTTGAGTATCTAAGAGACAAAGGAATTGCTAAAGCCGCCAAAAAAGCAGGTAGAATTGCTGCTGAAGGTTTAGCTAATGTCTATATCTCTGGCAACAAAGCCGCAATCATCGAAGTAAACAGTGAGACAGATTTCGTAAGTAAAAACGAAAACTTTGTCGCTATGGTCGATGAAATCGGTAATGCCATTGTAAAAAGCGACGTAACAAACCTAGAAGATGCTTTAAAGATTGCAACTTCTGAAGGTACTGTAGAAGAATTAATCGTTGCGAGAACTGCTACAATTGGAGAAAAGCTTTCTCTACGCCGTATAGAAGTGAGAACAAAGACAGATGAAGAAGTCTTCGGTTCATACTTACACATGGGTGGAAAAATTGCTGTTTTAACAGTTGTAAAAGGTGCAAACGAAGAAGTAGCGAGAGACGTTGCAATGCAAGCCGCTGCGATGAAGCCTGAATACTTGAACGAAGAAAGTGTTCCTGCTGACAGAGTAGAAAAAGAGAAGAAATTCCTTATCGATCAAGCGATGGAAGAAGGAAAACCTGCTGATATAGCAGAGAAGATGGTTGCAGGAAGACTTAAGAAATTTTTCAAAGAGATTTGCTTAGTCGACCAAGCTTTCATCAAAGACGGAGACATCGATGTTAAAACTTACGTTAAAAACAACGGTGGAGAAGTCACAGATATGGTTCGTTTTGAAGTCGGTGAAGGTATGGAACATCGTTCTGAAAACTTTGCTGATGAAGTAATGAGTCAATTGAAAAACTAATATGAAAAACAAGACGCTTCGAATAATTCTCGATTTAGTCTTAGTAATTGTAGGCATCGTATTCCTGATATTCGGGATAAAAGATGCCTACAATTTCTATAAGGAGAGCAAAATTGAGGATAGTATTCGTTTCAAAAAGAGTTACCGTTCAGCTCCAGAAGACAACATATACAAGTATGTAAGTCTCAAAGAGGCGAACGAGATATTACTCGAAAAATCAGGTATAATTCTACTTGGAAGAACGGATGACCCATGGATGCAAGTTCTCGTCTCTCCGTTGAACGACATAGCAAGTGAATCGATAGATGAAATATATTACTTAGAAATGAATGACATCGATCATCCAGACTTCGAGCTAGAGCTAGAAGAGGTGACTTTGCCATACATCGTAATTGTAAAAGAGGGAAAAGTCTTAACAGAATTGGATAAATCTGACATCATAGATGCAGAATATGAGGAAGCTCCTATAGAATATTTTGATGAAGCGAACACGAAAATTTTAAAAGAAAAATTGTCAAAAATAACAGAGTTGAAAAATTAGCTCTGTTTTTATTTTCTATAAGTTCCATAATTGTCTATTTATGCAAACAAAATGCTTGCTTTTAAACCATTTAAACTGTATACTTATAACATAGATAATACTCATAAAATAAGTACAGGAGTTCAAATTACATGATTACAAATCGACACAATTTTCAAAACATGTATGGTAGACTGAGTAGAAAGAAAGGGAACAAAAGTATGGAAGAAAAAAATAGCAAAAAAAATATAATCTCATTGATTGTATTATGCGTATCGATAGTCGCCTTGACGACATCGCTGACTTATGCTTACTTTGTATCTCAAGTGGGAACAAACGAGCAAGAGAAGATTACGATAAGAAGTGGCGATTTAGCTCTAACATTTAGAGATAATGATGAAACGGTAGAGAATATAGAAGGTACATGGAACTTTGGAGACAGTACCGAGAAAGAATTGGTCATCGAAAATACGGGAACGCGAGATGCGTATGCAAAGATAAGTTGGGATAATTTGATAAATACATACTTAGCAGAATCTCTAACGTATACTTTAGAAGAGAAAAGTGATGACATAGGAGCAGAATGGAAGCAAGTAGAGACAGTAAGTGCAAATGTGCCGAGAAGTGAGACAGCTTCAACACAGCTTATGGCAGACCACTTACTTGTTCCAGCAGGACACACGTATACCTATAGAGTAAGAATCACATTTGAAGATTTACCGGATATAGACCAAACGGCAGATTTAAATGCAAACTTTATAACAAAATTTACATTAGATGAAAGTACCAAAAAATGGACTGCAGAAGATGCGCTTGCAAGTTTAAATATAAAGAAGAATACTAATAACCCAACGAACTTCGCAAATCCAGCGACGACAGATGAAACGGCAAACGGACTGTACAGCATGGAAGATGATTATGGAACGAGCTATTACTTTAGAGGAACAGCACCGAATAACTACATAAAATTTGGAAAGAACGCAAGTGGGCAAGATATGTGGTGGAGAATCGTAAGGTTCAACGGAGATGGAACAGTGAGAATGCAATACGATGGAGCAGGGCCAAGCGGAACGAACAGTTACACGAGAGGCTTTGCACTGACGAATCAACAATGGAATGGAACATATAATGATGCAAAATATGTAGGGTGGATGTTCGGAGGAGCAAATGGAAGTGCAAGTACGAGCAAAGAGCAAGCGCAAAGAAATGAAACAGACTCACCAATAAAGACAAAAGTAGACGAATGGTATAAGACGAATATAGTGGACACGGGATATGGAAATT
This sequence comes from uncultured Bacilli bacterium, assembly GCA_910583745.1. Classification (GTDB taxonomy): domain Bacteria; phylum Bacillota_I; class Bacilli_A; order RF39; family UBA660; genus RUG11867. The sequence continues at coordinate 8,856 of CAJTZC010000025.1, read as the reverse complement.
ATGTCGCAGATAGTATCTTTTGTAACGATAGAAGTACCCCAGGAAAGAGTGCTACGGGATGGAGTAGTGATACAGGGTTAGGATATGGAAATAACGTAACAGCATACGGAGCAACGGCAAGAGTAGGAGGGCCATGGCAGACAACAGTAACACAACCGCGTTTCACGTGTCCACAGGAAAACGATAAATTCACAGTGGAAGCAGAAAATGGAGGAAACGGGAAATCGACGTATCCAGTAGGGTTAATCACAGCAGATGAAATCGTAGCCGCAGGAAGCGGAAAGTATGGAACAACAAATAGTAGTTATTACTTAAAAAAAGGAAGTTGGTACTGGTCGTTCTCGCCTACTTACATGCATTCTAGCGGCTTTGCTCGTGTGTTCTATGTCAATGGTAGCGGCGGTTTGTACTACGACAATGTCAATAGCAGCGGTGCGGTCGCTCCAGTAATCAATCTGAAGGCTGAATACCTAGATAAACTCCAAGGAGATGGCACCATCGATAATCCTTACTATCTGCAGGCTTAGACTAAAAAAATAAAAATATAATATATAATCACAAGTAAAAGAACACGCGATATTCTTGTCGCGACTCTCCATTGTTTGTGAAACACGGCTAAGAACATTAGGGTCTTAGTCGTGTTGTTTTTGCTCAGATAGTCACTAAAACTATTATGATGACAAGTGCTATGAGCAGCGCTTTAAGCAAACCATCAAAATTGATGTACAACAATATGCAAAAACAACTGCAAACAACTGCAAACAACTGTAAGCGAGCAAATAGACAGCATTTTGGAGACAAGTTTTTAAATTTTTTGCAATTATATTTTAACCATTTTTAATCAAAACCGGTAAAAAATAAACGAAGTAAACCGAATATAAATAGTCCCCTAATTGATTTTTACTGGAGAAACAATCGACTAAACTCGCGTTCTAAATAGTATTAAAACTTATTTTGAAGTCATTGTCAAATGCCCTAAATAATATGTGAAAAGGAAGCACGAACCTTAGTAAAACTGAATTTTGAAAAATTATAAACTTTGACTTTAAAAATATATACACATCTGTTATAATAGAGTGTAAAAAGTGGAGGGAATATTATGTCGAAGGAAATGCTGAGTGATTATAAGGATAAGTTGATTGAGAAACATGGATACGATACTGGTTTTGCAGAAGATTTAGCTATTATGGCGGACTCTTTGGAGGCACATTTTGGTGAAGAGTATAGAGGTGTCATTCGCGATACGATTCTCAGCACGACATACGCAAAAGCTGGTTTAAAAAAGGGAAGCCAAGTCTACGAAACTACACCAGAGGTTCTAGAGAAAACGTTTAAAGGAAAGTTAAAGTTAGAAGAATCGAAATATCCTGGTCCTCTCGGAGTTTCCCAACCGACGATATCCTTCGATGGCACAGAATTTCACATCGATGAAGTACAAAGAGTCGTCGCACTTCCACACTATTTCGATGCAAAAAATCCAGATTCTCTCGCTGGGTTAAGCCGTGAAACGATGCGACTGGTAAGTGGCTATGTGGGAGGTTATACCATAGAAGACAATACCCTAATTACTAAAAGAGGCCTCGCAGAAGAAAGAGCAAAGTTGACACTTACTGAAGCGGGAACAATTGATGAAACTCCTATTTCGAAATTTGGAAGTTCCCTAGAAGAAGGATTATTGAGATACGACGAATTAGAAGTTATTCGAGAGTCTTATGATAGTTCTTATGATTCTCCACAAGAACCAGCATCAAGACTTATCTGCGGGTTCCTTACTGACGGTCTAGATCTCGCAAGAGAAATAAGAGAAGCTCGGATTACAAAAGATCAAGCGGAACTTAGACAAATCCTTGCAGAACGCATGGGAGTCGACCTAGATGACTTCGCAGAAAGAATCGATACCATTACAGAGTTCGAAGAGCGAAGAAGAGCACACAACTTAGATGAGACAGATACAAATAAAGCATTTAGAGAAATAGTTGATAAATATTACGCATCCGACATCGCTCCAATTTTAAGTGACGCACAGGCCAACTTAGGACAAGACGAAATGTCGCCTGACCATCGTCAAGGAATGTAACATGGATTTTAAAAATACGAATTGGAAAGAGGGAAACCTCTCTCTTTTAAACTATCTAAAAAGTATAGAAGATATAAAATATAGAGAATTTACCAGAAAACTGACTCCAGGAGAATTCGACATCATCGGGGTGAGAATTCCCACACTTAGAAAAATAGCGAAATCCATTTCAAACGGAGACTACAGAACCTTTTTAAAGACAGACCATAGAGATATCTACGAACTCAAAATGATAAGAGGCTTTGTCATAGGAAACATAAAAGACATCGAAGAATATAGAGAGGCATTTCGAGCGTTTGTTCCTCTAGTAGATAACTGGTCCGTATGCGATACATTCATCGCGGGTTCAAAAATCATAATAAAAGATAGACCTTACTTCTTTGCCATCTGTCAAACCTTACTCAGTGACAGGGACGAATTTAAAAATAGAATTTCCTTCGTCATCCTCCTCACTTACTTTGTAAACGAAGAATATATAGAGAAAGTGCTAGAATTGATAAAAGGATACAGAAGTGAATGCTACTATGCCAACATGGCTCTTGCTTGGCTCTTATCCGTAATATATGTTAAATTTCCAACGAAGGCAAAAACGGTTTTAAAAGAAAATTCCTTCGATGAAAAAGTCATGAACTATACGATAAGAAAAATAAAAGACTCTTATCGAGTCAGTAGAGAGGACAAAGAGTGGTTAAAAAACGTCAACTAAGCGAGTTGACGTTTTTTTCTTGCTTCCAATATACCTGTTAGAATGATATAAAGTATGACGATGATGAGTGCTGTGACGATGGCACCGATAAACTCACTCGTCAGACACTTGAGGAAAAAGTCGAACGTATTTACTCCGTCCATCAAGTTCTTCGCGAAAAGCATCGTCATAAACAATATGCGGTCTACGATAGACCCGATAAACATACTCAATCCCATTGCCAAATAATCGACGGTCAAATTGCTAATCGCATTGTAGACGGTCGCATACAAGAGATGACTGACGATAAATGCGATGATTGTTCCGAAGAACTGACCTAAAAGAGGATGATAGATTCGGAACTCTCCGATTGTAAAAAAGTCGTTTGTAAATAGATATTGTATGACGGTATTGTATCCAGTCGTTTCGTTGTTAGCAGTAGGAAGGACACCCACCATCACGATGCCGATGAAGAGGACAAACAAGAGAGAACTCAAAAATATGCTCTTTCTCGATTCCTTAAAACCGTAATACTTCGAAATATACGCCACGATTAAGAAAGTGAACGGATACATCAATATGCCACCTGTAATCATGATGTTCGGTACTGGCTCATACGTCTTGATAGTAAAGATATAAGAAGCAATCAACAAAATAGTCAAAAGACCAATCGCAAATGTCGGTTTCTTCTTTTCTTCGGCCTTTTTCAGACTCGGCCTCTTCAACATAACCCCATTATTATTCTCCATTTTTTATCACCAACTTTATCATACATTATTTTAGGTAAAAAAGAAAGATAAATATTGTCGAAAGCCTTTAAAAAGTGTACAGTTTATGAAAAAATATTCATAGACAAGGAGAGATAAAAAATGCCGAGAGTAGAAATATACATCGATTTCCTCATAGAAAAAATCGATTATGCAAAACGCATCATGTTAGTAAAAGAGACCATCGAAGAAAGAGAGTAAGAACCATTTTAGGCTTCCAGTTTTCGACATTTTCTGTTATAATGTATTCGGGGTAGAAAGCGTGGTAGTATGGAATACATTTTCAAAATTTTTGAAAACGAAAAATATGTTAAAAGAATGACGATAGGTTTTATCGCATTCGTCGTATTCTCTACGAGTTTTCTAGTGTTCAATGCTTTTAAAATGTATTTCACGAAGATTAAGCCGATGAACGAAGTGAAATTGATATACGAGTTTAAACCCGATACGATTAAATATCAAGCTTTTAACGATACAAATGACCTTGGAGATATAAGTGAGAAATTCCTTTCCTACGGTGTCTCATATGGAGTCGATGTCTCAGAATGGCAAGGACACATCGACTGGGAGAAAGTGAAGGCCACAGGCATCTCCTTCGCGATGATAAGATGCGGTTTCAGACAGACAGAAGGATCAGAGGTCATCGAAGATGCGACATTTAGACGAAACATCGAAGGCGCGACAAAGGCCGGTTTAAAAGTAGGTGTCTATTTCTTCGGCACAGCTAAAAACGAAGCAGAAGCCATCGAGGAAGCAGAATTTACTATCAATTTAATAAAAGATTATCATCTCACCTATCCAGTCGTATACGACATAGAGACATTCAATTCGGGTAGATTGAAAAACATAGGAATGTCGACGATTACAGACAACGTCCTCGCTTTTACGGAGACAGTTGGTTCGTATGGCTATGAGACGATGGTCTATTCTTACAAAGACGCTTTGAGTTACTATTTAGATATGGGAAAACTGGAAGGGAAACTCATCTGGTTAGCACACTGGGTGAACAAGACCGACTACAAAGGAACGTACCACATGTGGCAATATTCGGACGCAGGAAGAGTGGATGGCATCAAGACGAATGTCGATTTGAACATCTCTTACTTCGACTACGTAGACGATGAAGAAGACATCGTCGAAAGTCCTATTGGAGAGCATACGACAGACGTGGTCTTTACTCCGACAAACGAAGAGGTAAAAGCGGTCAGAAAGGCGACGATTCGGACGAGTCCGACGGCAGCCATACCGAACAAATTAGGTACGATAAAAAAGAATACAATCCTCACGAGAACAGGCATCTCAGAGAACTATTCTCGAGTCATCTACAATGGAAAAACTGTATATATATTAAATAAGGATATACGCAATACATGATGTGTATACACCTTGACAAATACCTAAAAGGTTAGTAAAATGTTTGTTATAAGAAGGGTGAATGCTATGTACGAAGTAGATATCAAACTGACTCCAGAAGATATATTGGATAAAGAATTCAAATTCGACGCTAAAGGGTACAGACCGAAAGAAGTGGACGAATATCTCGACATGATTATCGAAGACTATAAAGAATTCATTCGACTTGTAAAAAAATTAGACAAAGAAAACCATGAGTTGAAAGAAGAAAACAACAATCTCGCGAACGAAGTGAGAAAGTTGAACATTTCTTTAGAAGCGCAAGGAGAGAGTGACGGCTCTGGAAAATATGGTACGAGCAACGTCGACATTTTAAAGAGAATTTCTAACCTTGAAAAAATAGTATATGGAAAAAATGAATAATACTCGGACAAACGCTGGTAGCATGTCTACTTGAGGAAAGTCCTTGCTCACTCAGTCTGTGACGACTGGTAATGTTTGTGCTAGGGGAACAAATAACCCTAGGCATGTTGATACATGACGGCTTCGAAAGAACCTCTCGACGGTTCGATTAGATATAAAAGTGCCAAAGAGACGAGTCTTACTGGAAACGGTAAGAGTGGAACGTGGTAAACCCCGCAAGTGAGAAACCCAAATTTGGTAGGGGAGTCTCGAGTGAAGAACCGAATTTAACTCGAGGTTCAGAAGTGATTCTGAAAGATAAATGTTTGTCGCCCGTAAGGGTACAGAACAAGGCTTACAGAGTATTATTTTTTTTCATAAAAAGGATGTGAACTGTCTTGAACGAGATAGGAGAAAACTTTAAAGACGCTAGACTCTCCTCGAGCATCAGCTTAGAAGAGACGAGCGAAGACACCAATATTCCGATTGAAGCCTTAGAGCAAATCGAAGAAGGGTCTATAGGAAGTTTCAAAGACATATTTAAATTAAAAGAATATCTTCAAACTTATGCAAAATATTTAGGTCTGGACTCTGGAAAAGTCATCGACGAGTTTAACGAGTATATGTTCGAATATACCTCGAAAATTCCCCTCGACGATTTAGCCAAAGAGATGGTAGAACAAGAAAAAGAGAAAATGAGCCAAGATACGGGGGAGATAAAAATCGTATCTCCTTATCTGAGACCTAAAGAAGAATCAAATGTCGCAAAATATGTAATAACAGCGGTGGTCATTATCATACTAATCGCAGTCGCGATGATATGGGCAATAAAACAAGTTGCATAGGAGGATGAACATGAATTTACCCAATAAAATAACAGTTTCGAGAATTATACTTTCTGTTGTAGTTCTCATCATGATGGTATTCCCATTTTACCAAATCGGCTTCGAATGGCCTACGTACATGGTAGCAGGCCGCGTACAGATGAGCCTCAAGTACATCATCGTCGCCGTCGTATTCATCATCGCGAGCTGCACAGATTTTCTAGATGGTTACCTCGCGAGAAAGAACAACCAGGTGACAGACTTTGGAAAAGTAATGGACGCCATTGCAGATAAAATACTCGTAAATGGCATATTGATAGCTTTAGCGGTCGATGGATTTATCTCTGTTGCCATTCCAGTCATCATCATCACACGTGATACGTTCGTAGACTCCATCAAAATGGTCGGAGGAAAAAGCGGAAAAGCCGTCGGAGCGAGCATGGCAGGAAAAATAAAGACGATATGCATGATGACCGGTGTATCTCTGATGTTGCTATACAATTTACCATTCGAACTCATCAACATCAAAGTAGCCGATGGTCTCATCATCCTCGCGACGATTCTTTCTATCGTCTCAGGAATCCAATACTTTAACACGTATAAAGACGCTTTATGTAAAGAGATGTAAGTCTCTTTTTTTGTTTACACTGACTTTTCAGCAACTATACAAAAAGATTTTACTTATGAAAACCGACACTGTATAATGTAAGTATTGAATAGGAGTGAATAATATGGGTTTAATCAAAGCCTTGACGAGTTCGGTATCATCTGGATTAGGTGACCAGTTTAAAGAATTCGTCGTAAGCATTCGAGACTTATAAAAAGATTCAAGAAGCTTGGATGGACTTCGACTATGAAACCTTGAGAAAATGGACCACCGATGAATTATACAATCTTTACCATTCTCAACTGGTCGCATTAAATCTCAAAAAACAGAAGAACATAATGAAAGATTTCCGTTTCATATGTGCAGAAATAGTAGACCAAGAATACAACGACAAAAAAATCTCTGTATCGATCAATATGCGGATAGAATGTCACGACTATGTCGTAGATAAAGAGGAAAAAGTCGTCCGTGGCACAGACAAAGACTGGATGATATATTCTTACAAGATGACATTTACGAAAGGCCTAGACCAGAAAGACAACAAATGCCCTAACTGCAATGCGCCTCTAGAAAACGTACAATCGTCCGTCTGTCCTTACTGCGACTCGACGATTATCAACGACAAACACGATTGGATATTATCTAAAAAACAGATGCTCGAACAATCGACCAGCAAATATTAACGACTTCGGTCGTTTTTTCTTTACTTTTATTCCAATCAACTGTATTATGATAGACAGAATAGGAGTTAAAAATGATAATAGAAGACTTAAAAATTATAGACAAAGAGGGAAACGAACTAAACTATGAAATCATAAGCTTATTTAACAATCCAGCTTTTAATGCTATGTATGTAGCTTATACGGATGGTTCTAAAACAAAAGGGGCAATGAATCTTCGAGTAGAAAAAGGAGAAATTATTGACAAAAATAAAATTATGCTTTCTAAAATAACAGATAAAAAAGAACAAAATTTCGTCAATCAAATGATTCGCAGTGGAATGTTATTCTAGAAAAATTATCACAAAAAACAGTTGATATCCGCGGTAGAATGTGAGATAATTTTTATACAATAGAGATAGCATCTATATAGTAGGAAGGTAAAGAAAATGAAAGAAAAAAATAGCAAAAAAAATATAATCTCATTGATTGTATTATGCGTATCGATAGTCGCCTTGACGACATCGCTGACTTATGCTTACTTTGTATCTCAAGTGGGAACAAACGAGCAAGAGAAGATTACGATAAGAAGTGGCGATTTAGCTCTAACATTTAGAGATAATGATGAAACGGTAGAGAATATAGAAGGTACATGGAACTTTGGAGACAGTACCGAGAAAGAATTGGTCATCGAAAATACGGGAACGCGAGATGCGTATGCAAAGATAAGTTGGGATAATTTGATAAATACATACTTAGCAGAATCTCTAACGTATACTTTAGAAGAGAAAAGTGATGACATAGGAGCAGAATGGAAGCAAGTAGAGACAGTAAGTGCAAATGTGCCGAGAAGTGAGACAGCTTCAACACAGCTTATGGCAGACCACTTACTTGTTCCAGCAGGACACACGTATACCTATAGAGTAAGAATCACATTTGAAGATTTACCGGATATAGACCAAACGGCAGATTTAAATGCAAACTTTATAACAAAATTTACATTAGATGAAAGTACCAAAAAATGGACTGCAGAAGATGCGCTTGCAAGTTTAAATATAAAGAAGAATACTAATAACCCAACGAACTTCGCAAATCCAGCGACGACAGATGAAACGGCAAACGGACTGTACAGCATGGAAGATGATTATGGAACGAGCTACTACTATAGAGGAACGGCACCAAATAACTACATAAAATTTGGAAAGAACGCAAGTGGGCAAGATATGTGGTGGAGAATCGTAAGGTTCAACGGAGATGGAACAGTGAGAATGCAATACGATGGAGCAGGGCCAAGCGGAACGAACAGTTACACGAGAGGTTTTGCACTGACAGGCCAAAGATGGAATTCCAACTATAATGATGCAAAATATGTAGGGTGGATGTTCGGAGGAGCGAATGGAAGTGCGAGTACGAGTAGAGAACAAGCCCAAAGAAATGAAACAGACTCACCAATAAAGACAAAAGTAGACGAATGGTATAAGA
>CAJTZC010000024.1 GCA_910583745.1 uncultured Bacilli bacterium | reverse complement strand
CCCCATAAAAAAAGGGATTGCTCCATTTTTCGTTCTTAAAACTGTCAAACTCCCGAGTTTATAACTGTTGTTTACAAAAAATGAAATAAGTGGGTTTCATTTTTTTTAATGCTGTGTTATAATTTTGGAGAATAGGGAAGAGGGTTTCTTATGAAGAGAAAAATCGCGTTTTTTTTGACATTTTGTCTCGTCGTCTTATTTCGGCTCGACGTTTATGCTTGTGGAGAAATTAAGGAACTCACTTCTAGCAGTGGTACAGTCACTGTCGTCGACGATTCGAACTACCTCATAACGATTCCCGACGACATCAGTGCAGTTACTCTGTATGGAACGACCGATTATTCTTGGGTAAAAGGTTTTGAACCGAGAATGGTGAAGACCAACGAGGTAGCTGAACTTAAAGTAGACGGGAGTGCCTGTGGGTATGGTATCTACACTTATTTTGTTCGGTTTAAAAAGTTTTCCAATATCATCGCAGAAAACACACCTCCTACAAATGAAACGACGACACCTCAAGAGGATAAACAACCGGAAATTCCTGAAGAAGATAATCAAGGAGAGACGGGGACGAACAACTTACTCCTTAAGAGTTTGACTATTGAAGGACATGACCTTCAATTCGATCCTTATAAGTATGAATACTCCATAGAAGTAGGTTTGGATATAGTATTTTTAAGTATCAAAGCTGTACCCGAAGCTGAGGGTGTGTCTGTGTCCATCTCCGAAAACGCATTCGGCTTGGTCGAGGGAGAGAACTTGGTTGCTGTGACTTTGCTGGACTCGAATGGCAATACAGCGGTATATAATGTGACTGTAAATAAAGTGCCACCTAAGTCGAGTAACAATTACCTTTCGAGTTTGACAATAGAAAACTATCAGTTAAATTTTGACCCAGCTAAAAATGTTTACGATTTAGGGATAGGGAAAGAGTTGAGTTTGAAGATTTCTGCACTCACTCAGGATACGAAAGCGACTTATGAAATCGTAGGAAATAGCAACTTGCATACTGGTTCTGTCATCTCGATTAAAGTAACTGCCGAGGATGGAAGTGTTCGAGATTATGTCATAAATATCGAAAAGATATTCAACATCATGGATTATTGGATTTATATTGTAATCGTATTGTTATTATTGCTCTTGGGTATCTTATTGTTAATAAATAAAAAGAATAAAAAGAAAAAGAAATTGGGACCTCAGACCATCGATGGACAAACAGAGACAGCAGGTGTCGTACAAGAAATCGCTTCACAAAATGTCGTGTCTTCAGAAACGTCACCAGCAGACAACACCGTCTCTTCTGCGGCAGATGTTCCGGTTGGAACGATAAAAATTATAGAGCCGACCAATTTAGAACAAACCAATGACAATGTAGCGCAATCAGTCGATGAGGATAACAGCCCTACAGAAATATTTGAATTATAAAAGTGATGTGTCTCATCGCTTTTTTTTACTCCACTTTTATTCTCATGTAAACCTTGAGTGAAAAGCTTGACAAGAATGGAGTCGGTGGGTTAAAATTTAAGAGTAAAAGAGGTGCGGATAAGAAACAAGGTCCGGATATATAGAAAGAGGGACCTTTTTGCGTGGAAAAAAATAGTAATAGTGAGCAAAAAAAGAAAGTGATATTCATGGGATTAACAATGACTGTATTGATGGTAATAATAGGTGTGAGTTATGCTTTACAAAAGAAGAGAATAAGTTCTGCTAAAAGACTCTATAGTTCTGGAATATCTCTCGAGACAATTATAGAATGCTTGAGCTTAAGTTCTAAAGAATCTAAACTTCTGAAAAAAGATTTAGGTATTTAATTATTAAAAAATTAATATTTATTGTGCAATTAAAGTTTTGCTATAGAATTGTTGAAAATGAATATGTTTATTTTTCAGCTTTTTTCTTGTAAACAATTAAAATCGTTATGAGCAATAATCTGGTGTATTAAAAAAGTATTAAGAACATTAAGCTTGAGAGAACTAAAAAATATTTTATTTACAGAGAGTTAGCAAACTTTTTTCAAAAAACTACTACTTATTTTAAAAATGCTTGACTTGGAGCAGGTGCTATGTAACAATGATAAAGTAGAATAATAAGTATTATAGAAGGAAGGATTGTTTGTAATGGAGAAGATGAACGAGAATAAGAGAAATAAGAAGAACTTGGTAGCTTTGTTAGTTCTATGTGTATCCATCGTTGCACTTACTGCATCACTTACCTATGCTTACTTTGTTTCACAAGTCGCAGTAAATGAACAAGAAAAGGTGACAATTACTTCAGGTACCTTGGCACTTACGTTTAGAGATAACGATGATACTGTAGAAAACATAGAAGCCACATGGGGTTTTGGAGATACCATTGAGAAAGAATTGATTATCGAAAATACGGGTACAAGAGATACCTATGCGAAGATAAGTTGGGAGAATCTCATCAATACTTACTTGGCAGAGTCATTGACTTATACTTTAAAAGTTAAACCTGAAGGTACAGCAGAATATACTCCTGTGAAGACTACAAAAAAGAATGTTCCGAGAAGTGACAATCCGGCGATAGAATCTCTCACCGAGGGTTTATTGATAGAAGCAGGAAAAACAAATTCCTATATGCTCACGATTAAGTTGGAAGATTTAGAAGAGGTCGACCAGACACAAGATATAAATGCAAAATTCGTGACAAAGTTTACTATAGAAGAAACAGCCAAACCAGCAGAAGTATTATTAGTGAACGAATTACTACGTAAGACGAATCCTATAGAAGTTACGGAGTATACCTCTGGCGATAAGGGAGAAATGTATACTTTTGACCATGATGCTACAGAGCAAACAGAAGCTTTAACTGATTATCGATTTATAGGAAATGTACCAAATAATTATATATATTTTAATGATGAAATGTGGAGAATAGTAGGAGTATTTCCGAACGAAGATGAAAATGGACATATTGAAAATAGAGTTAAGATTATGAGAGAAGATTCTATTGGAGATTTGATGTGGGATGATAGAGCTTCTCATTATGATGATAAATTACTAACTTGGAAAGATGGATATTTACATAACCTTTTAAATTTTGGAGACTACTATATGAGAAGTGGAGATTATTTCACTACTGGATTATCAGTTAAAGCAAAATCAATGATTAAAAAATCTAAATTCTATTTAGGTGGATATGATAATTTTAGTGGTGGAAAAGGTTCCATAGATTATATAGAAAAGACGATGAAAAATTTTTATCCTTTCGAAAGGAGTAAAGAAATATTGGCATATTACGGTAGGCCTTTTAATGTACTTCAAGATGTCGGCTTAATATATCCAACTGATTATTATTACACTTATGATTATGGAGTAAATGATGAATGTTTTGGAAAATGGCTTGATTGTGATAATCCCTCTACAAGTTGGATTTACAATGGAGAAAATCAATGGACTATTGCTCAATTTGGAGTATATGATTTTGGGGAAGACGTTGTAGCAGCAATGATAGTATCTGATAAAGGTGGAATGGCTGCCGACTATGAAATTAAGAAACACAAAATACGACCAACGGTTTATCTTAATAACGACATAAAAATATTAGAAGGAGATGGTAGCCAAGATAATCCATATACTATTCGGTAAATTGGGAAGAGATTTGCATCTAAATATTAATAAAGATTATTTGAAGAAGGGATGGTTTTAAAAATCCTTTTTTCTTTGCAAAATTTTTTTTGTGAATTTTTTGCGAAAACTTTGCAAAAAATACTTGAAATTACGTAGAAACCCTGTATAATGGAAGTTGGTTTGACTGCTTAGATGTGCGAGGTTGCTGATACGCCACGGTAAGTTGACAGAATTTTAAAGATGGCAATCAGGTAATTCACACGGAGCAAGTTTATACTAGATGTAAACGAAGGGAGGACATGCAAATGTCAAATAACACATGCCGTATTAGACTAAGAGCTTATGACCATCGTCTTTTGGACACAGCTTGCGGAAAGATACTAGAAACTGTTAAAAGAACTGGAGGAGAGATATCTGGTCCAGTACCACTTCCAACTGAAATTGAGAAGGTTACTGTATTAAGATCTGTTCACAAGTACAAAGATGCTAGAGAGCAATTCGAAAGAAGAACTCACAACAGACTTATCGATATCAAGAATCCAAGTAAAGAGACAATCGATGCTATGGGTAGATTAGATTTACCAAGTGGTGTCGGAATCGAAATCAAAACAAAGTAATAGAAAGAAAGACGGAGGTATATAGATGAAGAAAGGAATCTTAGGTCGTAAAGCTGGGATGACTCAAGTCTTTACGAAAGAAGGAAAAGTTATTCCTGTCACAGTTATCGAAGTAGAACCAAACGTCGTCACTCAAGTGAAAACAAAAGAGAACGATGGATATGAGGCTATACAAATCGGTATTGTCGACAGAAAAGAAAAAAATGCTACAAAAGCTAGCATCGGCCATGCAAAAAAGGCCAATACAAATCCTAAGCGCTTCTTAAAGGAAATCAGAGATGTCAATGTTGCTGATTATGCGCTAGGTCAAGTTCTAACTTCTAGCGTATTTGCTGCTGGTGAGTTAGTAGACGTCACAGGAACATCAAAGGGAAAAGGTTTCCAAGGTGTTATTAAAAGACATGGACAAAGTGAAGGACCAAAAACACACGGTTCTAGATACCATAGAAGACCGGGTTCAATGGGAACTATGCGTCCAATGCGTGTCCTTAAAGGTAAAAATCTTGCTGGACATATGGGTAATGAGACCGTTACTGTTCAAAACTTAGAGATTATCGAAGTTAATGAAGCTGAAAATTACATTTTAGTCAGCGGTAACGTTCCAGGGCCAAAAAATTCTTTAGTTTTAATTAGAAATGCTGCCAAAGGCGGAAGCGTCACTCCTAAGGAGATTATCACTTTCGGTGAGAGTGTTCAAGAAGTTATCGAAGAAGTTTCTACAGATGTCGAACCAAATGCTGTAGAAGAGACGAATACTACGGAAGCCAATGAAGTGGAAGCTGCTCCAGTAGAAGAGACCGTTGCGTCTGAGGAAGAAACTAAAACTACAGAATCTCAAGAAGAGGAAGAAAAAGCGGAAGCTTAATTCTTGTGAAAGGAGATACTAATAATGAAAAAGACTAATGTTATCAACCTCAAAGGTGAAAACGTCAAAGAATTAAAACTAAATGAAAATATTTTTGGCATCGAGCCAAACGATATCGTTTTAAAGAAAGCCATTCGTTTGCAATTGGATTCTTTGAGACAAGGTACAGCTAAAGTTAAAAACCGCAGAGAGGTATCTGGTGGTGGACGTAAGCCTTACCGTCAAAAAGGTACAGGTAATGCCCGTCAAGGTTCTATTCGTGCTACACAATATAGACACGGTGGAATCGTGTTTGGACCAACTCCTCGCGACTACGGTTTCAAAATGAATAAGAAAGAAAGAGCTTTGGCTTTAAAATCAGCTTTAAGTTACAAATTGGCTCAAGATGAACTCGTCGTCATCGACAGCGTAGAACTTAAAGATATGAAGACAAAAGCTGTTAAAAATATGATAGAGACATTGAAGTTAGAAGGCAAAGTGCTATTCGTAACTAAGGGAGAAGCTGAAAATTTATACATGGCTACTCGTAACTTGGGTTATGCAGACGCAATCATGGCTGAAGACTTAAATGTATTGGATATTGTCAACTCTGATACTTTGGTATTGGATGAAGAGGCAGTATCTGTATTAGAGGAGGCGTTCAACTAATGCATTACGGAGATATTATCATTGCACCAGTCATCACTGAGAAAGCAAGCATCGTCGCAGGCGATGGAAAGACTTATGTGTTCAAAGTAAATAAGAACGCTAACAAATTCCAAATCAAAGATGCAGTCGAAAAAGCATTCGGCGTAAAAGTAGCTAAAATTACTACTTTGAATACAAAGCCAAAAGACAGACGCGTCGGAAGATATACTGGAAAAACAAAAACGTATAAGAAAGCTTATGTTACCCTTGTAGACGGTGACAAGATAGAATTATAATAGGAGGAACTTTATATGGCAATTAAGAAATATAAACCTACCACAAATGGTAGACGTGGAATGTCAACACTTCTAAACGAAGAAATCACTACTAGTACTCCAGAAAAAAGTCTACTTGTTTCAAAAAACAAAAGCGGTGGACGTAACAATTTAGGAAGAACTACTGTAAATCATATCGGTGGTGGAGCAAAACAAAAATACCGTGTAATCGACTTCAAGAGAAATAAACATGGAGTTCCTGCACGTGTAGCTACTATCGAATATGATCCTAATAGAAGTGCAAATATAGCATTACTTATCTATAAAGATGGTGAAAAAAGATACATTTTAGCACCTAAAGATTTAAAAGTCGATATGATCGTCGAAAGTGGCGAGAATGTCGATATCAAAGTAGGAAATGCGCTTCCACTACAATGCATACCTGTCGGTACTGTAGTGCACAACATCGAGCTCAGACCTGGAAAAGGTGGAGAACTCGCAAGAAGTGCTGGAACGAGTGCTCAGATAATGGGTAGAGAAGGGAAATACGTTTTACTTCGTCTACAAAGTGGCGAAATGCGTAAAGTTTTAGGCACTTGTATGGCTACAGTCGGAGTCGTCGGAAACGAAGATTACGAACTCGTAAACATCGGTAAAGCAGGACGCAAGAGACACATGGGTGTTAGACCTACAAACAGAGGTTCTGTCATGAACCCTAACGATCACCCACACGGTGGTGGAGAAGGACGTGCTCCTGTTGGACGCAAAGCTCCTATGACTCCTTGGGGTAAACCTGCACTCGGTCTTAAGACTCGTAAAAATAAGAAGGCTTCTGACAAGCTTATAGTCAGTAGAAGAAAGAAATAGGTGAGAGAGAATGGCAAGAAGTTTAAAAAAAGGACCTTACGTAGCTAAACATCTTATGAAGAAAGTTCAAGCTGCTAAAAATAGTCCAAAAAAAGAAGTAATCAAGACTTGGTCTCGTCGTTCTACTATTTATCCAGATTTTATCGGATTAACTTTCGCAGTTCACAATGGTAAAGATTTCATACCAGTATACGTGACTGAAGAAATGGTCGGTCATAAGTTAGGTGAATTTGCGTTGACTCGTAAATTTACTGGACACGGCGGAAATAAGTAGGAGGGTAATGAATGGAAACATATGCAATACATAAAGGTGCCCAAGTAGCTCCTAGAAAAGCAAGAATGACAATCGACCTTATAAGAGGTAAAAAAGTTGGTGAAGCTAGAGCCATTTTAGCTGGTACGAACACGAAGTCTAGTAGACTTATCGTAAAAGTTCTAAATTCCGCTGTGGCAAATGCTACAAACAATTTAGGATTAAACGAAGATGATTTATTCGTATCTGAATGTTTCATCAACCCAGGACAAACTTTGAAGAGAATCAAGTTCGGTTCTAGGTCTCGTGTCAACAGACATGACCACAGAACGAGTCACATCGTAGTAAAAGTTTCAGATGGAAAAGCTGAAGCGGTAAAGGAGGCAAAATAATGGGACAAAAAGTCAATCCTAACGGTTTAAGATTAGGTGTCAATAAAGACTGGAAGAGTAAATGGTACTCTAAGAAAAACGATTTTGCTGACACACTTTTGAACGATATCAAGGTTCGCGAATATCTTTTCAAGAAATTGAAAGATGCTGCGGTATCGAATATCTGTATCGAAAGAAACAACAACAATAGAACAAACGTCAAAATTTCTACTGCTAGACCTGGTGTTATCATCGGACAAGGTGGAAAAGAAATCGAGGTTCTACGTAACGAACTTAAAAAATTGACTGGCGAAGATGTATACGTACAAATCGTCGAAGTCAAGAATCCTGATATGAATGCACAATTGGTTGCCGATTCCATCGCAAGCCAAATTGCAAATAGAGCATCATTCAGAAATGCACAAAAACGCGCAATCAGAAACACGATGAGAGCTGGAGCGAAAGGTATCAAAACGAAAGTTTCAGGAAGATTAGGTGGAGCTGAAATCGCGAGAAGTGAAGGGTATACAGAAGGTACTGTACCACTACACACTCTACGTGCCAATATCGATTACGCTACAAGCGAAGCAGATACTACTTATGGAAAAATCGGTGTAAAAGTATGGATTTACAAAGGGGAGATTTTAGGAGTGCCTGCATTCGAAGAAGAAGAACCTAGAAACGACAGACGCGATAATAGAAGAAGAAATGACAATCGTCGCGACAACAATAGAAGAGACAATCGCGAAGTAAAGGGAGGTAATGACCATGTTGATGCCAAAGAGAGTTAAGTATCGTAAACCTCATCGTCTATCATACGAAGGAAAATCAAAAGGAAATACTGAACTACACTTCGGTGAATATGGACTCATGGCTACGGAAGGTGGATACGTCAACGCTAGACAAATCGAAGCGGCTCGTATCGCTATGACTCGTTACATGAAACGTGGCGGAAAAGTATGGATTAACATTTTCCCTCACTTAGGAAGAACTAAAAAATCCCTAGGCGTTCGTCAAGGTACAGGTAAAGGTTCTGTAGAAGAATACGTAGCAGTAGTTAAAGAAGGTAAGATTATGTTCGAAGTAGGACAAGTTAGCGAAGAAATCGCTCGCGAAGCCCTTCGCCTTGCCTCTCACAAACTTAGTGTTAAAACTAAAATAGTGAAAAAAGAAGAAAGTGGTGTTAATTAATGAAATTAGAAGAAATGAGAAAAATGACACCTAGTGAAATAGATAAGAAAATCGTCGAAATCAAGGACGAACTATTCAGTCTAAAAATGCAACAATCTACAGGTGCTCTTCGTGAAACTCACAAAATAAACGAGCTTCGCAAGACAATCGCTAGATTGAAGACAGTAAAACGTGAATTAGAAAATGGAGGTAATTAATTATGAGTGAAACTAAAAAAGTAACTCTAGTAGGTAGAGTAGTAAGCGACAAAATGGATAAAACTATCACAGTTTTAGTTGAAACTCAAAGAAAGCATCCATTATATGGTAAGATGGTTAAATACTCTAAAAAATACCATGCCCATGATGAAAAAAATGAAGCTAAAATAGGAGATACAGTTAAGATAGTACAAACTAGACCTTTGGCTAAAACAGTCGACTATGAACTAGTACAAGTACTTGAAAAAGCTGTAATCTTATAAGTAGGAGGTAACTTATGATACAGTCAGAAAGTAGATTAAAAGTTGCTGATAACTCTGGAGCAAGAGAGATTCTCGTCATCAGAGTTTTGGGCGGAAGTAAGAAGAGATATGCTAACATCGGAGATGTCGTCATCGGTACAGTCAAAAAGGCTCTTCCGAACGGAAACATCAAAGCAGGTAAAGTAGTAAAAGCAGTAATAGTTAGAAGCGTACAAGGCGTAAGAAGAGCAGATGGAAGTTACATCAAATTCGATGATAACGCTTGTGTTCTCGTAAAAGAAGACAAGTCTCCAGTGGGTACTCGTGTACTCGGACCCGTTGCTAGAGAGCTTCGTGATAAAGAGTATACAAAAATCGTATCACTCGCGCCTGAGGTTTTATAGGAGGATACAATATGAAGATAAAAGTTGGAGATACTGTTACAGTTATCGCTGGGTCTGACAAAGGAAAGACTGGCAAAGTAACAAAGACACTAAAAAAAGAAAATCGCGTTGTAGTTGAAGGTGTACACGTCGTTTATAAACACGTGAAACCGAACAGATACAACGAGACAGGTGGCATTCTACAAGTAGAAGCACCGATTCACGTATCAAATGTAAAACTCGAAGAAGTTAAGACTACTAAAAAAACTGCTAAAAAAGAAACAAAGAAGGAGAGTGAAAAATAATGACAGAATTCAAGAAAATGTACGAAGAAAAAATCGTAGACGAACTCAAAAATGAATTTCACTATACTTCAAAAATGGAAGTACCTAAATTAGAGAAAATCGTCATCAACATCGGTGTCGGTGACGGAGCACACGATGAAAAATTCATCGAAGCTGCCGTTAGAGAATTATCTCTAATCTCTGGACAACAACCCGTTGTGACGAAGGCGAAGAAATCGATTGCTGGATTCAAAATCAGAGAAGGTAACACAGTAGGTACAAAAGTCACATTGCGTGGCGACAATATGTACACCTTCCTCGAGAAGTTGGTACGTATCGTTTTACCAGCTGTCCGCGACTTTAGAGGAATTTCTCCTAAAGCGTTCGACGGTAAAGGAAACTATACTTTGGGATTAAAAGACCAACTCGTCTTCCCAGAAGTTGTTTACGACGATGTCGTTAAGCTTAGAGGTATGGATATCGTATTCGTCACTACAGCTAAGACGAACGAGGAAGCATTGAAATTGTTAAGTGGCTTTGGAATGCCATTTAGAAAGTAGGAGAGACTATGGCAAGAAAGAGTTTAGTTATTAAAAACAAACGTAAACCTAAATTTAAGGTTCGCGAATATACACGTTGCGAAAGATGTGGACGTCCACACGGAGTACTAAGAAAGTATAAATTATGCCGTATCTGTTTCAGAGAACTTGCTAATGAAGGCGAAATTCCAGGCGTAAAGAAATCAAGTTGGTAGAAGGGAGCATAAAGATATGAACGATAGAATTGCAGATATGCTTACGAGAATTCGTAATGCAAATATTATGAAATACGATACTGTCGAAGTATTGGGTTCTAAGATGACAGAAGAAATTTCTAGAATCTTAAAACAAGAAGGTTATATTTCTGATTACAGTGTCGAAAAAAATATAAAAGGCAATAAGATAACTTTGAATCTCAAATATGCTAACAACAAGAAAGAAAAAGTTATCACTGGTCTTAAAAGAATCAGTAAACCAGGATTGCGCGTTTATGCTAAAGCTTCCGAGCTTCCTAGAGTTTTAAACGGTCTTGGAATCGCTATCATCTCTACTTCTCAAGGTGTTATGACTGATAAAGAAGCAAGAGGAAAAGGACTAGGAGGCGAAGTACTTGCCTACATTTGGTAAGGAAAATGTATGAGTAGAATAGGAAATAGAAAACTTAACATCCCTACAGGAACTACTGTAACTGTCGAAAATCAAAAAGTTACTGCGAAAGGACCTAAGGGAGAACTCAGTCTAGTTGCAGACGCTCTCATCACTGTTAGTGTTACAGAAAACACTGTCGAGACGACTAGAGCGAACGAGACAAAACAAGCGAAGAGCTTACACGGTACGACAAACTCGCTCATCGAAAATATGATTATAGGTGTCAGCGAGGGGTACCAAAAGAGTTTAGAGATAAACGGTGTAGGTTACAAATTCAATGTACAAGGGAATAAGTTGAACGTCACTGCAGGATTTTCACATCCAGTAGTCATCGACATTCCATCTGATTTGAGCATCGATCAAGTTAGCAACACTGAAATTACTATAAAAGGAATAGACAAACAGCACGTTTCTGAATTTGCGGCAAATGTTCGTAAATGGAGAAAACCAGAACCATACAAAGGCAAAGGTATCCGTTATAAAGATGAACACATTCGTCGTAAAGAAGGTAAAAAGGCTGCTAAGTAGGGTAAAGGAGAGATATTATGATAAAGAAAGAATCAAACAATACTCTTAGAGTCAGAAGACATAAGAGAGTGAGAGATAAGGTGTCTGGTACAGAAGCTGCACCAAGACTTAACGTATTCAGATCTAATGCCCAAATATTTGCTCAAATAATCGACGATGAAAAGGGCGTTACTTTGGTAAGTTCTTCATCACTCGAACTTAAATTAAAAAACGGTGGTAATGCTGAGGGTGCAAGCGAAGTCGGAAAAGATATCGCTAAAAAGGCTAAAAAAGCTGGCATCGCACGTGTCGTTTTCGACCGTGGCGGTTACCAATATCACGGACGCGTTCAAGCTTTAGCTGAAGCTGCTCGCGAAGCCGGATTAGAATTCTAGGAGGAACTTATGGCAAACGAAGAAGTTAAGAAAAACGAAACAAAAGAATTCAAGAAGAACCCATCTAGAGAAAATAGAAGAGGTAACGCGAACGGACCGAAAGAAAAGCTTTTAGACGGTCAGGTCGTCAACATCGCTAGAGTAACGAAGGTTACGAAGGGTGGAAGACATATGCGTTTTGCTTGTACTTATGCTGTCGGTGACGGTAAAGGCCTCATCGGTCTTGGAACGGGTAAAGCGAACGAAGTACAAGATGCTATCAAAAAAGCAGAACAAGCTGCTGGTAGAAACTTGATTAAGGTCGCTTTAGTAGAAGGAAGAACACTTCCTCACGACGTAATTGGAACTTGTGGTAGAGCTAAAGTTCTACTTAAGAAAGCTAAACCAGGTACTGGTGTCATCGCTGGTGGTACAGCTCGTATCATTCTCGAGCTTGCTGGCGTCAAAGATGTCGTATCTAAGAGTTTAGGTTCTAATACGAAAGTCAACGTTGCGAAAGCTACTATCAACGCTTTGAAGAGCGAACGTACTGCTGAACATATCGCAGAACTTCGCGGTAAAAAGAGAGAGGAGTTATAGTATGAAATTAGAGAATTTAGATAAAACTCCTGAATTTAAGAATCGCAAGAGAGTCGGACGTGGACCAGGAAGTGGAATGGGTAAGACGTCTACTCGAGGTGAAAAAGGTCAAAAATCTAGAAGTGGTGTATCTATTCCAGCTTGGTTCCAAGGTGGACAGAGCCCTCTTTATAGAAGATTGCCTAAACGTGGATTTACGAATACTCGCTTCGAGACAAAATATGCTGTCATCAATTTGAGCGATTTGAATCGTTTCGAAGATGGCGATGTCGTAACTCCTGAGTTATTAAAAGAAAAAGGCATCATCAAAAAACAACTTAGCGGGGTTAAAGTTCTAGGTAATGGCGAATTAGAGAAGAAAATCACAGTAAAAGCACACAGATTCTCTAGCAAAGCTGTCACTAAAATCGAACAAAAGGGCGGAAAAGCAGAGGTGATTTAGATGTTTAAACGTCTAAAAGGCTTCTTTGGACCGACGAATAAAGACATAAGACGCAGATTGTTGTTTACAATATTTGCCTTAGCAATATTCTCTTTGGGAACTAGTATAGTCGTTCCAGGAGCTACAGGTATAACAAAAAATCTAGGGTTCCTAGAATTATTGAACGTCATGACCGGAGGCGGACTCAAGAATTTCTCGATATTCGCCTTGGGTGTAATGCCTTATATTACAGCGAGCATCTTGACACAGCTCTTGCAGATGGATATCATTCCATACTTCTCAGAGCTCAAAGAAGAGGGTGCAGCAGGAAGACAGAAAATTAACAAGATAAACAGATATTTAGGTATCATATTTTCCTTAATACAAGGTTACGTATTCGCGTATGCATTCCTTCGCGACGCAGGGTCATTTACAGTTTTGAAAAGTGCCCTAGTTCTAACAGGAGGAACAGCATTCCTGCTTTGGTTGGGAGACGAGATTACGAAGAAGGGTATCGGAAACGGTCAGAGTTTAATCATCATGGCCGGTATCGTTCAAGGTATTCCTTCCGTATTCGTTTCGGCATTCCAATCTTTCCTCGGTTCGGGAAGTAATCTTTCCATGCCGTTAGGAATTGCAGCATTTGCAGGATTTACATTGGTCTACCTCTTAATTATGGTAGGTGTCATCTGGATACAGGAAGCAGAAAGAAGAATACCTATACAGTATTCGAATCGAACTGCATCTTCTTACAAAGGTGAGAAGACGTATTTGCCAGTCAAATTGAATTCAGCAAGCGTCATGCCTGTCATCTTTGCAAGTGCTATCGTCGGAATACCATCTTTAATCGCCGAGTTCTTAGGCAAGGAAAATGTAGTGGAGTTCATCGAAAAGTACATTTCTTACTATTCTTGGACGGGATTAATTCTCTATGTATTGTTAATCTATGCTTTCGGATATGTATGGACAAAAATGCAGATGAATTCGGAAGAGATGGCCGAGAACTTGGACAAATCGCATGCCTATATTCCAGGTGTCAAACCAGGAGAGGCGACGAGCAAGTACTTGAGAAATTCTATATCTAGATTGACTGTCGTAGGAAGTTTATTCCTCATCATCTTGGCAGTTCTACCTATCGTATTTACGAAGGTCACTGGATTAAGTACAGCTGTAACCATCGGTGGTACAGGACTCTTAATCGTATGTGGTGTCTGTCTTGAGACTTATAAGCAATTAGAGAGTAGTCTAGTTTCTAGAAATTATACTGCTTCTACTAAAAGGAGAAGACGTTAAGGTGAAAAACATATTATTTATTGCACCACCTGCGGGTGGAAAAGGTACACAGAGCGGTTTGCTTGTGGAAAACTTCGGTTATATCCACATTTCTACTGGCGATTTACTTCGCGATATCGACGAATCGAGTCCTTTGGGCAAGAAGATTCGCGAGATTCAAGTCAGTGGTAAACTGGTCGATGATGAAACGGTATTCGAACTTCTAGAGGAGAAGTTGCAATCCATCAAAGGAAAGCCTTTCCTTCTAGACGGTTGTGCCAGAACGGTACGACAGGCGGAGCTACTAGAGCAAGTCTTGTATAAGTTGGACATGCAGCTCGATTTGGTAATCGAACTCGACGTTCCTTACGACATTTTGCTCAAGCGTGCGACGGGTCGCATCAGTTGTCCAAAGTGCAAAGCTATTTTCAACAAATACTTTAAACCACCTCACGAAGAGGGGGTATGTGACCACTGCCATGAGGCGTTGGTATCGAGAAACGACGACAACGAAGAGACATTCAAAACTCGGTATGAGACTTACCTCGAAAATGCGACACCTCTCATAGAATACTATAAGAATCTAGGCAAGCTCGTGAAAATCGATGGAATAAATAATACGTATGAGATGATAAGTGAGAAGATACAAAATGATTAGCATTAAGACACCAGAAGAAATAGCCAAAATGAAGAAGGCTGGACATTTAAATTATCTTACACGGGAATATTTGAAGACAAAAATTGCTCCCGGTATTACGACCAAGGAGATAGACGATTTGGCTGGAGAATTTATCACATCGCACGGCGGTGTGGCAAGTAGCAAAGGCTTTGAAGGCTATCCCGGGAACATCTGTGTATCCGTCAATGAAGAAGTGGTACATGGCATCGGGAGCGACCGAGTCTTAAAAAATGGTGATATAGTAAGTATAGACATCGTTGTAGGCTTAGATGGATATCAAGCCGATGCAGCGGAAACTGTTGCCGTCGGCGACATAAACAAAGAAAAGACATATCTTTTGAAACATACGGAGGCAGCTCTATACGCCGGACTTAAAGAAGTCAAGAATGGCGTAAAACTAGGGTGTGTGAGTGCAAGAATCGAAGATTATGCAAAGAAACACCGCTTAGGTGTCGTCCACGAACTCGTTGGACACGGCATCGGACGCGAAATGCACGAAGAACCCGACGTACCGAATTTCGGTAAGTACAACACGGGCGTCGTACTCAAGACGGGTATGACCATTGCCGTAGAGCCCATGCTGACCGCGGGGAAAAGATATGTACGAGTCCTCTCTGACGATTGGACTATCGTGACACAGGATAAGAAACCTAGTGCTCACTTTGAACACACAATAGTCGTTACAGACGACGGATATGAAATTTTAACAGGAGAGTGAATGATGGCTAAAGGAGCTAAAGTTACAAAAGCTAAAGAAGCTAAAGTTAAAGTCGAAGGTAAAGTTACAAAAGCTAAAGAAGCTAAAGTTAAAGTCGAAGGTAAAGTTACAAAAGTCAACCACGATATCTATATAGTTGAAGTGGCTTTATCCAACAATAAGACTGCTACTATTGAAGCTCACGTTTCTGGTAAAATGCGAATGAATATCATCCGCATCCTACCTGGCGATACAGTAGTAGTTGAGATGTCACCAACAGATTTAACACGTGGGCTAATAACTTATAGAAAGTAAGGAGCGTTAAAAAATTATGAAAGTAAGACCATCAGTTAAACCTATGTGCTCTAAGTGCAAGGTTATAAGAAGAAAAGGTAAAATAATGGTTATTTGTGAAAATCCAAAACACAAACAGAGACAAGGATAGGAGAGTAAATTATGGCACGTATTAAGAATGTTGAATTACCAAATAATAAGAAAACGTATATCGGCTTAACCCATATCTATGGTATAGGTCAAGCGACTGCAAAAGACATATGCAAAAATGCAAAAGTAGATGAAAATAAGAAAATCGGCGAACTTTCTAACGAAGAAATCGCAGCACTTCGTGCAGAAATCGATACACATCTCGTCGAAGGTGAACTTCGTCGTGAAGTCCAAACGAACATCAAGAATAAGATGGAAATCAATTCTTATCAAGGTGTAAGACATAAAAAAGGATTACCAGTTCGTGGACAGAGAACTAGCCGCAATGCTAAAACTCGTAAGGGTAAAGGTAAGGTAGTTGCTAATAAGAAAAAAGCAGGTAAATAGGAGGAGTTAATTTATGGCTTATAATAGAAGAAAAAGAAAAGTTAAAAAGACTGTCGTCGAAGGACAAGCTCATATTAAATCAACTTACAATAACACAATCGTCACTATTACTGATA
The DNA here is from genome assembly GCA_910583745.1 of uncultured Bacilli bacterium. Classification (GTDB taxonomy): domain Bacteria; phylum Bacillota_I; class Bacilli_A; order RF39; family UBA660; genus RUG11867. Next base: position 2,661 of record CAJTZC010000024.1, on the reverse strand, counting down.
ACGATGGAAACGTCGTAAGTTGGGCTTCTGCCGGAACAATCGGATATAAGGGTTCTAAAAAGAAAACTCCTTATGCTGCCGGTATCAGTGCTGAGGCTTGTGGTAAAGTTGCAGCAGACATGGGCATGAAGAAAGTAGAAGTATTCGTAAAAGGGTTAGGAAACGGAAGAGAAAATGCTATCCGTAGCTTACAAGCAGCTGGTCTAGAAATCACTGCTATCAACGACACGACACCAATACCACATAACGGTTGTAGACCACCAAAACGTCCAAGAAAATAATAGGAGGGGTAATAATGACACTAGATTTTGAAAAACCTGAATACAAAATAAAAGAATACAATGAAAGTAACTTCTATGGAAAGTTCGAGTTAGAACCACTAGAGAGAGGTTTCGGTACGACTATTGGAAACGCTCTTAGAAGAGTGATGCTCTCTAGTTTACCTGGTTCAGCTATCACTTCCGTAAAAATCGAAGGAGTTTTACACGAATTCCAAAAAATCGATGGCGTTTTAGAAGATGTCACTGGTATCGTTTTGAACTTGAAGAGTGTTGTCATCAAGAACCATTCTCACGAACCAAAGACAGTTTATCTTCGCAAGAATGTCGAAGGACCTGTCACAGCTGGTGAAATCGAATGCGATTCCGATATCGAGATTATAAATCCCGATTTGGTCATCGCAAATATTGTAGGAAACGGTTCTCTAGATATGACTATTCGAATCGGTTGTGGAAGAGGTTACGTCGATGCAGCGCAAAATAAAGCGATTCTCGGCGATGCTCTACAAGCGAACGAAATAGCAATAGACAGCTTGTATTCTCCTATCGAGAGAGTATACTTCGAAGTCGAACCTGCCCGCGTAGGACAGAGTGAGAACTACGACAAATTGAACATGTATATCCATACGAACGGTTCTATGACACCAGAAGAGGCGATGGCGTTGTCTGCCAAGATTTTGGTAGAACATTTGAACATCGTAACAGATTTGAATAACATTTCAGACTTGTCTGGTGTAATGGCAGAAAAGAAAATCGATGTCATCACGAAGACTTTGGAAACTCCAATCGAGGAAATCGAATTCTCTGTTCGTACATATAACTGTTTGAAAAGAGCGAACATCAATACGGTTCAAGATCTCATCGATAAGAGAGAAGCAGAAGTTACAAAGATACGTAATTTGGGTAAAAAGTCATTAAAAGAAGTTTTGGATAAAGTCAGCGAAATGGGACTTAAGTTCCACGATTAACAGAAGGTGAGGAGAATGAAATTGAGAAAATTAAATAGAGAAACTCACATCAGAAGAAGTATTTTAGCAGGTCTTACTAAGACTGTAATCGAAAACGGCTATGTCGTAACTACTGAGGCTAGAGCTAAGGAAGTTAGAAGCTTAGTCGAAAAGATGATTACTCTTGGAAAAAGAGGAACATTGGTTTCTAGAAGAAAAGCACTTGCTTTCTTACACAATGATAAGAGAGTTGTAGAAATAATCTTTAACGATTTAACTAAAAAGTATGAGAATAGAAATGGTGGATACACTAGAATTCTTAAACTTAAAGAGAGAAAAGGAGACGACGCTTTAGAAGTACGTCTAGAGTTAGTCGACTAATATGGAAATCAGTTATCTCGACGATCTCAAAATGCGCGTATTCGAGTTTGTATATTTTAAACTAGTACACAGAATCAGTCGTCCTAAGCAAGAAGAAGGACTTCAAAAAGAAATAGCTGCCTTGTCTGACGATGAGAGAGCTTATGTTTCTTCTTTTGTAGAGGAATGCATGAGAGATATTCAGGCAGGTAACGTCGTACAGAAAAAGTGACTTGAGTCGCTTTTTTGTTTGGCTAAATACGATTAATAGCGACTTATGGGTTGCATAATGACGTAAGGAATGATAAAATCTAGATAGTAGAATAAAGGATATGGTGGATATGAATAAAGATAAAAAGTCTCTCATGCAATCGTTCGGTTTTAAGATAGGGGTCATCCTAGTCTTGACGATTGTGACAGCCAGTGCGGTGACATATGGTTTCTTTGCGACCGAGAAGAAACAGACAGGACATTCTTCTTTGAATTCGTCTTGTTTTAACATAGAATTTACAGATAAAGACTCTATCAACTTGACAAATACCTTTTCTATGGACGACGACAAAGGGCAGACGCTGACACCTTATACTTTTACTATAACGAATACATGCAACATCGAAGCGGTCTACAATGTCTTACTGAACTCGAAGACTGGTTCCTTCTCGAACAGCCACATCAACTTTTCATTGAATAAAGGCGTTGCAAATACGCTTGCTCTGCAGACAGAGAACACTAAAAATGTACCAAGTGGCTATAGCAAGTCATATGTTTTAAAGAAAGGGACTCTAAAAAAAGGAGAATCCGCGACATACGACCTACGTCTATGGATTAATGCTGAGACTACTTACGAAGCCGTGCAAGGAAAGACTTGGGAGGGCGAAGTGAGAGTTGTCAGCACTGTTGCAGAGTTAGAGCCTAAGTTTATAAACATCGGAAATGTGACTTTGAATGTCCAAGAGCCTGAGGAAGGCGTACCGAACTTCGCAAACCCCGCGACGACAGATGAAACGGCGGATGGACTGTTCAGCATGGAAGATGATTATGGAACGAGCTACTACTATAGAGGAACGGCACCAAAT
>CAJTZC010000023.1:1087-19559 GCA_910583745.1 uncultured Bacilli bacterium | reverse complement strand
CCCCATAAAAAAAGGGATTGCTCCATTTTTCGTTCTTAAAACTGTCAAACTCCCGTGTAGACAGCAATATGACCATACGATACGATAGAAACACAATCGAAACGATACATTTTTAGTATCATAATGCTTGCAAATGTAATCGATTAGTTATATACTTTTACTATATAATACTCATAAAATAAGTATCGTCACAAATCGACAAAAACTTTTCAAAAAAAATGATATAAAGATAGTAGAGGAGAAAAAGAGATGAAAAAGAATAAAAAAATACTTCTGGCAATATCGATAATCTCAGTAATAGGAATGATAAGTGCACATGTATTGCGCATTCGAGAGAAGAGAGAAGAATTTGTCGAGGATAAAAAAGAATTCATTGCAATGTATATCCAAGATGAAAATGGAGATTACAGTGCGAGTACGACAAAAACATTTCCTAAGACAGGATACATACTAAACAAGGAAAAGAGTAAATGCAAAAACGGTGGAAACTTATCTCAAAATCCAACCACAAAGAAAATAAACCTAAGTGTAAATCATTCAGATCAATGTACATTATACTTCGATAAAGAAATACCTTCGTTAAAGGAATTTTATGACAGCGTAACGAAAAAGTCAGAAGTACCGAACTTTGCAAATCCAGCCACGACCGATGAAACGGCCGACGGACTTTTCAGCATGCAAGACGACTATGGAATGAGTTATTATTTTAGAGGAACAGCACCGAACAATTTTGTGAAATTCGGTCAAGATGCAAACGGTCAAGACATGTGGTGGAGAATCATAAGGTTCAATGGAGATGGCAGCGCTAGAATGATATACGAGGGTGTTGGAGCGGCTGGTTCGAATACGTATACACAAAAAGCTCCATTTAGAATACGGTGGAATCAATCAAAAGATGCGAAATACATAGGCTGGATGTATGGTGGAGCCTCTGGAAGTGCAAGTACGAGCAAAGACCAAGCGCAAAGAAACGAGACAAACTCAGAGTTAAAAATAAAGGTAGACGAGTGGTATAAGACGAATATAGTCGACACAGGATTTCACAATTATGTGGCCGACGCCATTTTCTGTAATGATAGAAGCATATCGAATGAGTTAGGTACTGGTTTAGGATACGGAAAAAATTATACTATTTATGGGGCATACATTAGATTGGGTTATGCTTCTTCAAAACTAGTTCAACCACAGTTTATCTGTCCACAAAATAATGATAAATTCACAGTCAAAACGGCAAATGGAGGAAATGGAGCTTTAACCTATCCAGTGGGACTTGTCACTGCGGACGAGATTCTTGCCGCAGGAGGAGGGAGAAATGGAGTAGGAAACAGCGCTTACTATTTATACAGAAATGGAAATATATATTGGACACTTACACCAGATTTAGTAGATGACGATGGTTTTCCTTACATATTTATCGTAGAAAGTATGGGCGATTTGACCTTTGAGAGTGTTAATATTAATAGATATACTTATCCGGTTATCAATCTTAAATCGGAATACTTAAATCAATTCAAAGGTATGGGTACTATTTCTAATCCATACAGTCTACGATGAGAAAAGATTTTAAGAGACAAACAGAAAATCATTTTTTAACAAAAACGAGAGAAAATGTACAACAAAGCATTTTCTCTTTTTGCATGTTCTAAAAGTGACATTTTTCTCTCTCTGTATACCAAATCAATTTCAATAACACCGGTATACGGCAAAGAAAAGTTCATCACGCGAAGTACGATGAGGTCAGACTCTACGAATGAAGAGCGAATATGCAATCCATTAAAAATATACGATATAAATATGGACTATTTAGGGAAAAAATATTATACTCAGATTAAAGAGATAGCCAAACATTGCTTAGAGAGATTGCTCTATATATTCGTGAATACGAATCATGAGGAGTTAGACGAGATATATGAAGGAGACGAGATTATGGAAGCAGTAAAAGAGAAACTATACAATTTAGAGAGCGAGTTAGACAGAAGGTCTGCCAAAAGACTCTATAGTTCTGGAATACCTCTCGAGACAATTATAGAATGCTCGAGCTTAAGTTCTAAAGAATCTAAACTTCTGAAAAAAGATTTAGGTATTTAAATAAAGAAAAAAAACATCGATAAAAATTAATCTGTTTCCCAATTTATTCGTTCAGTATTATTGCAGTAAACAATGCAAAGTGATATAATTAGAAAAGAATAGGGTTGGTAATATGAATAAAGATGGTTTTATTGCTACATCGTTAATTTATTCGTTTTTTCTAGTATTTATCTCTATTTTAGCCGTATTAGTTAGCAGTTTTATAGCCAATAAAACAATTTTAATTCGGTACAACGAAGATATCCTTGCTAAAAAAAATAGAGACACCTTTACGATAAACTTTGTCACACACGGCTCTGAAAACTTCAAAATCATCTATGATGAAAAAGACGGAAACAAAGAAAAAGTGACCATACAGGGACAAACCCTCACAAACTTGATTCAAGATAGTAAATTTGTAAATAATGAAGGACGCTGGGTCACTTCTGGGACGGCGAACTTCTCAGCGAATCGGTCTTATGCCGGAAAAAGTGGAGCTCTTATGAACAATCCCGCTGTTTCAGCAAGTATACTACAAAAAAATATAATGTCGACTTACAACGACAAATACTATTTCAGTGTAGAATATGCTTCCAATTCGAACTTTTCGGCGTATCTAGCTAATAGTTCCACTGCATCCAAAATTAATTTGCCGTCAACAGGTTTAAACTGGAAAAGACTAGGCAAAACCTATACGGAGACAAATACGACGACTGGACCATACAACATTTTCTATATCCAAGCTTTGACACGAGGTACAGGTTACTTCACAAATCCTATGCTTATCGATTTGACAGAACATTATACGAGAGGAAGAGAACCCGAAGCCGATTGGATGGACGAAAATATAAAGCCTTTCAACGGAACCATAAACTACTTAAAGATAGAGTATCTCGAGAGAAATGAAGAAGTCATCATAAAGATGATTACCACACAAAAAAACTTTAGAAACGTACGAATCAACAGTTGCCAAGGGAAAAATGGCAAATGGAATATGACAGGAAATACACAGAATCAAATCAAATACGATTCACAAGAAAAAAAGTACTACAGTATCTTTACTTTTAAAAATATTTCCGACGACATCGATTGTGACTTGGAGTGGTATTGATATGAGAAAAAGAAGAAACAGTTGTAGGGCATTTGTCCTATTGGAGACGATAATTGTCACATCGGTTTTATGTGTCATATTGATAGTTCTCTACTCCTCGTACAGTAGAATTCTCGTAGATATAGGTAAACGTGGCCGATACGACAATACAGAATACATCTATAAAACCGAGTTGATACGAAACTATTTAGAAAACGAACCCAGCGTAATGAACAAACTGGGTACGGACCAACTCATTATATATTGCAGTGACAATTTAAGTGGAAATAAATTATGCTCAGACACGACAGTCATAGGGAATGAAATATTTACTCTTATGAAAGTAAAAGCAGTATATTTTACCATTTGGGACATAAGCCCTACGAATGAGAACGTCCTGAATTTAGAGCCTACCACGCAAAACTATATAAAAAATATCGATGCAATAAATAAAGGAAGTACCTATCGTCTCATCGTTATGTACGAATCCGAAAACGACGAATTGTCGAACGAATACGAATACGCATCTTTGCAATTTGGATCGAGGGATTAAATATGAACAAAAAAGGAATGACCCTAATCGAAATCATCGTTTCTTTAGCGTTAATTTCAATCGTCGTAGTATTTCTTTTAAATTTATTTTTAAACGTAAGAAACTTCTACAACAACAGCAAAATTAAAGCAGATTACGATATGTTAGTTTCAAACATCGTCAGCGCAGTCTCAGACGATATAAACAGGTATGGACTCGAGAGCGTACAAGAGATTACATCGGTTGGCAACCACAAAGCTTATCTCTTGACTTTCAAAACATATAGGCCGACCAAACTATCCAAAAAGATACAAAAAGTCTTAGAAGTATTTCCAGAGGTAGAAGACGGTGGCCTTCAGTACTACATCAGTTATACATATAACACGAAGTACGAACAACCGCCGAACTTCTACAAGAGTACAGACATTGTCAGCGACGAGAGATTGACAAATATCAAAAGATCTGTTCCCATGGGAGCACTGATGGACAGTACGCGATACATCCACATAAAAGAGATTAAAGATAAAAATAACAGAAGAATTGTCGAGATAAAGATTCCTATTTCCAATCCGAACGGTACACTGTACGATATCAATATTTATGGAATTTTGACTTGATTAAGAACACGAGAAAGAGGTGTTTTCCCTTGAAAAATAAAAGAGCCTTTACTTTAGTAGAATTGATAGCCGTCATCATGATTTTGGCAATCATCATCTTGATTGTTGCGCCGAATGTCATCAATTTGTCGGGCAATACGAAAGTCTCTTTGCACGACTCCAAAATTAAGACTCTAGAATCGGCCGGAGAAAAGTATGGCAACGTTTTCATCAACGACTACAAAGATTGCCAAAACGAATCGGGTTCTTCTTATCTCAACGACAAGTGCACGGTTCCGATAAGAGATTTAATAACAAATGGGTATTTGACGGCTGATGATGACCTAGACAACATCATCAATCCGGAGACAAACGAGCCCTTCGACGGAAGCGTACTCCTGTGCTATAATCCGAAAGAAGTAAACATCTACGCTTCATATTTACAAAAGTCGGATACGCCTCAGTGCAAAGATATCAATGTAGAGACAGGCGCTTCGCTCGCCCTGAGCTCGAGTACAGGAGTTGGCTACAATGGGGGAGACCCGATAGAAGTTAGAATTCTCAAAACGGGAAAAGTGACGACCGAATGTAAGAGCAGTGATTCTTCTCTAGTCAGTTGTAAAATAGAAGGAAGTATCTTGAAAATCACTTCCAATAAAGCTGAATCTTTTACAGAAGGCTCTAGACTTGTAAAAATCGATGTCATAGGAAAACACGATTCGGTAGAATTAAAACAGACGTATTCCTTGACGATGTATCCTACCTCGCTTTCGATCGATACGAGTTCACAAGAACAATCTTGCATGGAAGTCGGTACAGCCTTAGAATATCCGATTCAAGGAACCAACATGGGAACGATAGACATCTCAAGTGAAAAAGACATTTTATTAGGAAGCATCAAAGAAGGCAAGACCCTAGTCTTAAATGCGAACCAAAAAGCGGGAATCGACACCATAACTTTAAAAGAAAAAAATGGAAATGCTGAGGCGAGCATCACCAAAAACGTCTTTAAACTACAAGTTGATAGAGAAATGCCTACAGAGATGTTGCTCGGCAACAAAGAAAAATTCACGCTCGATTACGATGGAAACGAAAAGGCAAAAATTTCAGTTGTACCTCTTGGAGACACCAAACCTATCAAGATTTTTATGAGCGACGAAAACAAACTCGTAGACGAGCTTGAACTATCTGGAGACAAGAAGACTTTCCATTTAAAGGCTGTCGACACGGGAAGAGTTAAAGTCATAATAGAAGGCTCGAACTGTGGAAGACGCGAATACGAAATCCAGGTTTCGAACCTCTATCTAGAGAAAAAAGAAGCGATATTATATCTGGGTGGTTCTTCCTTCGAGACGACAGTCGTCGGGGGGAACGACATCTTCACTTGCACCACCACAAACCAAACCGCAGTGAGTTGTGAAATAAAAGGTTCGACATTGAAACTTACGCCAGGAACAACTGAATCAGAAAACGTCACCGTAAGAGTCGCAGGTTCGAATGGAGGATACGACACCGTCGATGTCAAAGTCCGTTCGACGTCGTTAAGCCTAGTCGATGAAGCGGGTAGACCGATAACGAAAGTATGTTCAAACGTCGAAACCAGTACGATACAGGATATCGTTATCAATGCGCGACATGCAGGAGCAATAACAGTAGACCGCATCGCCGACGAGCTTCTAGCAACCGCGACGATAGCGAACAACAAAATCGTTCCAGCGAATATAAGCTTAGGCAGCCAAACAAATTTTGCTTCTCCTTATAAACAAGGATACAACACGGGAATTACCAATATCAGAATAAAAGAATCCAACGGAAACAAAACAGCCGCATTCGACTATTATATCTACAAGATGGCTATGAGTTCTAACACACTAAATTACGAAATCACGAACAACACGACAGAAGAATTCAACGTTGTTACGAGTTCGACCGGAGAGATAAGTGCCGTATCGAGTCATCCAGAGATTGCTTCCGTCTCCGTCGTCAATCCGACTTATGCCTACGGTGTCAACAAAGAAAATGTCAGCAAACTGAGAATAACAGGACATTCGATAGGTGAGACGAACATCGTAATACGAGGGGCCAACTGTGGTGAGATGATTATCACAGTGAAAATCGTCGGTCAAAAGTTTAGCATAACTTTAAAACAGGGAATGTATACGAGTAACATCGAAGGAGTCGCAGATGGAGAAGATTCTCGCGAACTGTCTTGTACGACAGAAAACAGCAATAACAGCTGCCAAGTTTCACTGCCAAACTTCACAATGGGAAAAAATGCAGACGAGAAAATAGGATACGTAGAGAGAGAAGACCCGACGAAGATAACATCGAGCGATACAGTTTATTCTGTAGGCGATACATTGACTTTAAGCACCTCAACAAATGGAAAAATACTCTACGCACAATCAGGTGATACGACCGCACCAGTATGCATATTTTTAGAAAATATGAGCACCGTTTCCTACGGTAAAGTGGAATACTTCACGTTATCCTGTAACGAGCCAGGAAGTGGTTCCGATTCGGTTTTAACCAAAGATTCTTTCGTCATTTCGAATCCCTCCGTCGCAGAAATCGTATCTGTCGGAGATCGTACGGAGATAGTAGACGAAAGTTTCGGTCGAGCAGGATACACGTATAGAATAGGAATTAGAGGAAAATCACTCGTCGGTGAATTTGACCTTTCCTTAAAAAAGAATTCGGTCGTCGATAAGTTTGGAAACGGAAACGAAGAGCTCAAAAAAGATAACATCTTTGCAGCAGAATATAAAGGTTATAAGCGTTGGTATGTCGGAAAAGAAAACGATACGGACGTAGTCGCCATTCTATACGTCAATGCAGACATGCCTGAAGAGATAAAAGAAAGTGACCCTGACGATACGTATACGCTGATATTATACGGCGCTGGTGACACCAAATCTTACGAAGACACAGCTGTTACGACAGAGATTCCATGGATTCGCGAAGGATACCAAGAATACATAACGAACGTCATAGTGAGAGGCAACATCACTTCAATCGGAGATAACCTCTTTCAATCGCTTTACAACATGACGAGAGTAACTCTTCCAGATTCTATCAAATCTCTAGGGAAAAATTCATTTAACAACGACCAATCGCTGAAAGAGATAAAAATGCCAGCCTCTTTAGAATCTATCATGGATAGCGCATTTGAAAATTGCAGAAGATTAGAAAAAGTAGAGTTGAATCAAGGACTACAAAATATTGGAAACGCTGCATTCTTAAATCATGGTATTAGAGAACTATTTATCCCGAAAACCGTGCAACTTATCGGTACAAATTCTTTTAAATCCGATGTCGATAATATGAAACTAGAAAACTTGACTTTTGAACAAGGAATAACTATCAAGACAATCGGTAAATCAGCATTTCAATACCACCAGTTAAAAAGTTTGACGATACCAAGATCAGTAGTGGCCATCGCGGAAGATGCCTTCGCACAAAACGACCCTATGGACACAACACTTACCGACTTAAACTTTGAAAACGACTCTGAATTGAAATACATTTATGACCGAGCTTTCGATTTATGCAATCTTTCTCATCTAGAATTGCCAGATACGGTGGAAGAGATTGGAACCAGTGCATTCACATATTTAGGGGACACTTTGAAAAAAATTCATCTCGGTCCAAAAGTAAAAAATATAGGTAATTGCTTTGCAATAGGCATAAACATAGAAGAATTCGAAGTTGACCCAGCCAATCCATATTTGACGACACACGAGGGAGTTTTGTATACCAAAGACATGAGTAAACTCATTCGTTTTCCTGAAAGCCATTACAAAAAACACTCAAGTTATACTGTGCCAGAAGGAGTGAGTATGCTACAAGGTCGTTCTTTCGGTGGTCTATTATACTACCATGAAAAAACAGAGTTCTCCATTAATCTCCCATCGACTTTGACAGAAGCTAACTCGATTTATAATTTTTTAGGAACGATATTCAGTGAGATTAATGTGAACTCTTCCAATGCAAACTATACTTCTATCGATGGTGTAATGTTTGATAAGAGTCTTAAAAAAGCGCTCGTTCTCCCGACACATTATCCTCAAGAGAACTATCACATACCTTCTGGAACGGAAATCATCGACACATATTTCGCTTACACAAATCAGTCCGTTAAAAATATAACGATACCATCAAGTGTAAAAAAAATAGACAACTTTGCATTTTATGCCGATCCAAATCTGGCATTTGGGAATATTTACTTAGAGACAGACGATTCCGTAGAATTAGGAAATGGAGCGTTTACTATAGGAGCGATGATAAGTAGTCCGACCTATCATAGAACGATTCACGTCAAATCGGATAGCCTTAAAGCAGCAATCGAAGGCTTATATGCATTAGAAGATATAAGTGTAGAAAGATGGTGACAGTTTGAAAAAAAAGAAATGGATAACAGTAGGGATCGTATGTGTCGCTCTTTTAGTTATAATCTCTATAGTTGTATACAAAATAGCTTCTTCGAAAAAGGCAAATCTTACAAATCATAATAGATATGCCTTGTCGATATCGGTCGCGACAAAAAGAGAGGACAAAAACGAAAAATATTCTCTAAGCTACAAAGACGATGGAGTAAATGCCAAAATCACTTCTAACCAATTAAACTATCCCGTATTTTTCAAAAATGGCCATTTGACCTACATCGACGACTATACGAAATTCGACTATCCTGTCGCAATTTCGTATAGAGATATCGACAAAATAATTTCGAAAATAGATGGCGCAGACAAAATCGAAGAGCGGGCAGAGATAACGAGATATTCCAAAGTTTTAACGACACAAGAAATAGACAAAATTCTCGAAGCTCTTTACATAAAAGCCCATGCTAAAGATAAGGCGATAATTCAGTTCTCGACCAAAAATGGTTACTTAGAGAGTTGCAATTTGACTTTAGAAAATACAGATAACTTTGACTTAATTAGCATAATTCTTAAATTTGAAGAATTAGAGGAAGATTATCGAGTCGACGTGACGAGTCTCTCTGGGAACAACCACGGCATAATGACATTCTACGAAAGCAAAGTAGCAGATAAAAATGTATTGGAGATAGAGTAAAATGCGGACACTTAAGAAAAATACAGTCATCATATTGGTAGTACTTTTCACATTGGGAAGCCTCGCCATTTTGACTCCTAGAATATACAATGCGATGAATAGTTTCAACCAAAAAACTTATGAAGCTAGGATATTTATTCAGACTTTCGACAGACAAAATGTAGAAAAAAAATACCAGATAGAACTATTCGAATACGGTGACTTCGCCATGGCAACACCCAGTTTTTTAAACAGTGAAGTCGTCATGACCAAAGGGGAGACTTATTATTTAGAAAATGGAAGATACAAGAGAATCATCAGTCAGAATACGTATAGAGATTTGCGCGATATACTCAAAAAAATGGAACTCAAAGAAAAAGAAGTACACTACAATCTCAATACGGAAACGATAAACGAGATTTTAGAATGTTTGTTCATTAATTATAGAGTTACAAACGACATGACAGCCAATATCGAATATGCCGATAAAAAAATAGATTCTTTTCATTTATATATGAACGATGTTCTCGATTTAGAAAAGTTGAATATCACAATAAAATTTTATGATTTGGATACGACACATAAGTACAAAGAGCCTTTTATCTACGACGAAATGGTAGATAAAGTCGACGCCAGTGCGTTGCAAATATTGAATTTGAAATAGAACTATAGAATTGATTTTTAAACAAAAATATGCTAATATTGTTATCATAGGAAGGTGTAAGAAATGAAGAAAAATAGTAAAAAGGGTTTTACTTTAGTTGAGATAATCATTGTAATAGCCCTATTAGTAGTCATCGCAGGTATTTTCTCATTGAACATGATTAAATCTCTTTCGAAACAAAAAGTCGAAGAGAACGAAAACGTCGTTTCACAGATTTTATCTGCAGCGAACACATACGTTTCTGTAAATCCGGAGGAAGTAGAAAACCTATACAACGGATATGGATACGTAGATATTCCAATCGGAGACTTAAGAGATGCTGGTCTTTTAAGCGAAGAACTAAAGGACTCCGAGACAGGAGAAATCATACCAGATACAGATAAGGTAAGAGTCAAATTGGATTTAGGAGACTTTTTAGACTTTACTTATCCAGCAGATGGTGACCAAGATGCTTGGAAATTTATTGCAGACAACAAGAGCATTCCATATGACGAGAACGGCTCTGTAGAAAAGTGGTGTGCAGTCAATACTGACAATTTAATGGGCAGCAATGTCTATGAAGATTTAATAATCGACCCGACAAGCGATTATTCGACTAAAAAAAGTAAATTGTACATCGTCGACAAAGAAGCAAAAATGTACACAGGCGGATTAAACGGATACTTCAATGAATTTAAATTGAAAGTAGATTCTTGTGACGTAAACCCTTCTAAAGTCGGAACGTATACGATAACGTACAAATATACAGACCCAAAATTAGACGTAGAAAAGACAGTTAAAAGAACAGTCTATGTAGAATCTGCTAACAAAGATGTCATCTCATTCGGAGTAGAAATCAATGGTGGAACTCCTATAGTAAGAGGAACTCGTCCAGATGTCATCCCTATAAAGATAGTTGAAACATACAGAGACGGTTCGAGAGAAATAGAAACTGTAATAGGAAAACTGGGAGTTCCAGGTATAGAATACGAAATTGCAGACTTCGATACGAGCAAAGTTATCACAAAGGATGCGACGGTCAACAGAACGAAAAAGAACTCAGATGGTTCTTTACCGGTCACACAAAAGACGAAATATCAAGTCATTCCAGATGAATACAAATTGACATATGATATCGGTTACACTTTGAATAGAAGAGAGAGCAGTTTCCCAGATCGTGTTAAAAAATATAACAACGATATAGCCATGCTAAAAACTAAAAAAACGGTCAAATTCCAATACAGTTATGTTGCCGGGTCTAACAACATTACATATGCAAAACCTTCAGGAACGTATGGCAATTATGGTGGAAATCTAGTTAATGTTACGGATTTCGCATGTTCTGGTAGCAATTTATGTCGACGCGGTTACACCTTTGATGGATGGTATATTCAGCCTACGACTTGTATGACGACATATGCATATCCAGAAGCAACGCTGACAAAATCTGTTTCTATCGGAAATACAAAGATTTATAACAACACGATGATGAGCAATCTCTGTAACCATACTGTCAAAGCAAAATGGATAGCAAATAAATACACAGTCTTCTTCAATTTAAATGGAAGCTACAACGATTTAGGAAGTTCACTGTCTCCTACGAGTAAAATTGTCACATATGATGAAACTTATGGAACATTGCCAACTCCGACGAGAGTAGGATACACATTTTTAGGATGGTTCACAAGTGCGACAGGCGGTACACAAATTACTGCATCGACAGAAGTCGATATCATAGCAAATCAAAACTTATATGCACACTGGAAAGCAAATAACTATACTGTTTCTTATAATACAGGTGGAAGCAAAATCGTCACATTCGATTCGCCATACGGACCTTTAAGAAGTGCAACTCCTCCGAGTGGTTCTACTCGCACATACACTTGTAATGGAGATTGTACGTGTCAAACAGTAACCTATTATACTTTTGACGGTTGGTCATTAAATGGTCAATACGTCAGTTCTGGTACAATAGTGAGAACACCATATAATCACACTTTATCAGCTATATTCACGAGGCATTCTTATAAGAATGGTCCATTCTGTCCGCCACCACCATCTCCACCAAAACCAAAACCTAACACAGGAAGTGGCGGCTCTAGTGGAGGAAGCGGAGGCTCTAGCGGTTCAGGAGGATCTTGTACACCGTCTTGCAGTACCAATTCTTGTAGTGACGACCACTTCGCAAATGCAAATCAATGTCAAATAGACTGGGTAAATAATGGTTGTCAAAGCACAAACGACCCTGGATGCGAGGAGTTACATGATATAGCCATGTCAGAAAGAGACGAGGGAGTCACTGGCAGTGATACTTCATCTGGATGTACTGCGACATACTGTCCAAGCAGTGGAAACACATGGGACCCTATAACAGGTACTACGACATCAGGTGCAACGGGCGGAACAATATCAATAACTGTACCTAAGAGCTAAGAAGGAGAATTGAAATGAAAAACAAAAAGAACTTAATAATAATAATTGAAGGAATTATCATTGCAGTTTTAGCAATTGCCATGATTATAATGTGTCTTTCGAAAAAGGAAAATAAAAACGTGCCTTCTGATAAGGAACAGTCTATATCTTTTAAAGAATCTTCAAAAGAACTCCCTAATTTTTCAATACAACTTACAGGAGGATATGAAGGTTTCATAACAAAAGAATATGTCGAAGAAGAAAACATAAAACTGTATGAATTCGATGCGACTGTCAATAATGGATGGAATAGAAATACGGATAGATATATAGGTTATAAATTAAATGACATATTGAACGCTTTCGATATTTCCGATTATAGTAGTATCGAATTCAATTCTTCTGATGGAGTTAGAATTAATTTTGGAAGATACCTGATAACAGATAATTTCTTCATAGTTTTCTATCAAAACGGTGAATTAATCGATGAGACTACGCCAGCTATGTTACTTACTACAGAGTATAGATCAAATTATTCTGTCGGAAGACTATTGACAATGGATGTAAGACTTCCTGCTAAACCAGGGGAAGAACCTCCAGCGCCTGAAGGCGACACCGACAATGAACAACAATAAACTTAAAAAATGACAAACGAAAAAAGCTTTGTCATTTTTTCGTTCTTGAAATAACAAAAAGCGCTTGGTATAATAAAAACAAGAAAATGTCGAGAGGTAACGATGAAAAAGAAAGTAGTAATCATAGGAGCAGGACCAGCAGGACTCACAGCAGCATACGAGCTTTTAACGAATAGTATAGAATATGAAGTTGTAATCATAGAAGAAAATTCCCAAGTAGGAGGAATCTCGAAGACGGTAGAATACAAAGGGAACCGTATGGATTTAGGAGGACACCGCTTCTTTTCCAAAAGCGATAAAGTAAACGAGATGTGGTTAAAACTCCTACCACTGCAAGCCGAACCTTCCTTTGATGACAAAATGACAGGAGTCAAAAAAAATCTCGCGGAAGAGGGACCCAATCCCGACGAAGACGATAAAGTCATGCTTCTTAGAAATCGAGTCTCGAGAATCTATTACAGAAACAAATTTTTCGATTATCCAGTGAGCCTCAACCTCAACACCATCAAAAATATGGGTTTCCTCAATACCATTTCTAGTGGGTTCAGCTATATGAAAAGCCTAGTGGTTAAAAAAGAGGAAACCTCCCTAGAAAATTTCTTTATCAACCGATTTGGAAAAAAATTATACAGCATGTTCTTCAAAAGTTACACTGAAAAAATATGGGGTCGTAAAACCAGTGAAATCGACGCGAGCTGGGGAGCCCAAAGAGTCAAAGGTATCTCCATAAAAGCCGTACTAGTAGACGCCTTTAAAAGAATGTTCCATATAAAAAATAAAAAGAAAGAGACCTCTTTAATTGAACAATTTTGGTATCCAAAATATGGTCCTGGACAGATGTGGGAACTCGTCGCCGAGGAAATAAAAAAATTGGGTGGCAAAATAATCCTCAATTCGACCGTAACCAAAATAGAAAAAAGAGGGAAAAAAATCATCGCGATAGAATACGCCCACAATTACAAGAAGACGCGCGTAGAGGGAGACATCTTTATCTCTTCAATGCCTATCAAAGATTTAATAGAAGACATGAACGATGTTCCAAAAAATATCAGGAGAGTTTCTTCGGGATTGCCATACAGAGATTTTGTCACGGTTGGACTCTTACTGAAAAAACTGACTCTTAAAAACGAGACGAAAATAAAGGTCTACAACGACAATATTCCCGACTGTTGGCTCTACATCCAAGATGAAGGCATCGAGATGGGAAGGATACAAATTTTTAATAACTGGAGTCCTTATTTGGTACAAGAATCCAAAAGTACGGTTTGGATAGGCTTAGAGTATTTTTGTAATGAAGGGGATGCCTTTTGGAATCTACCCGAAAAAGAATGCGCTGAACTCGCCATCGAGGAACTCGTGAAAATGAAAGCCATCGATAGAGACGATGTGATAGATTATCATAGAGAAAAGACAAAGAAGGCTTATCCAGCCTATTTCGATACATACGATGAATTGGACACAGTCGTCGATTATTTGAACAAAATCGAAAATCTTTACTGCATCGGAAGAAACGG
Organism: uncultured Bacilli bacterium; assembly: GCA_910583745.1. GTDB lineage: Bacteria > Bacillota_I > Bacilli_A > RF39 > UBA660 > RUG11867. The sequence goes on along the minus strand of CAJTZC010000023.1, from coordinate 5,015 downwards.
TCAACACAAATATAACAACATGGACCATTCGATGATGTGTGCTTTTGAAGCAGTCGAAGTCATCTTGAAAAATAGAAATGATAAAACTTCGATATGGAAAGTGAATACAGAAAAAGAATACCACGAAAAAAAGTGATATAAAGAAATGGAGACAAGAGTGTATGAATAATATAACCTACAAATTTGATATTTCAAAAGAAAAAAAAGAATGGATTGACCACAACTTGGAATTGTATAATTTCTCAAAAAACGTATGGTTAAATCCTATTCTCTATCAAATGAAAGAAAAAGAATTTGGCTTTTATGCCTATATAGATGAGAAAATCGTCGGTGGAGCTTATGGCTATATCGATGAATGTTACTGGATTTTCTTAGATTTGCTCTTAGTAGAAGAAGCTTATCGAAACAAAAATATAGCTACGAACTTGATGGAAAAAGTAGAAAAATTTGCTAGAGAAAATCGATGCGTAGGAATAAAAACAGAGACATGGAGTTTTCAAGCAAGAGGTTTTTATGAAAAAATGGGATTTACAGTTTATGGTCAATTGGAAAACCATCCACCTCATGCAACGGATTATTTATTAAAAAAAGTTTTGATACACGATGAAAAAGATTTTCCAGAACCCATCAAATAAAAAGGATGTAATACGATGTATAAAATAAAAAAATTCTTTAAAAAGTATGAAGAAATTGTAGTTTATCTCATCGTTGGTGTACTCACAACCGCATTAAATTTGTTGACATACTATTTGTGTGTATTTACTTTTTTAAATCCTCAAGATAAGGTTGAACTGCAAATGGCCAACATCATCGCTTGGATAGTAGGAGTCATCTTTGCCTACTATGCCAATCGAAAGTACGTCTTTAAAAGCAAAAACGTAGATGTGAAAAAAGAAGCGACGAAGTTTTTAGGCGCGCGAATCGTCACGTTACTTTTTGACATGTTGACGATGTTCATCACAGTCTCCGTCCTAAAACTGAACGACAAAATCATGAAACTGATTTCTAATTTCTTAGTCATTCTTTTGAACTATATTTTCAGCAAACTCTTGGTCTTCAAAAAAAAGAGAGAATTGTTTACATAGAAACGTATCAACCGCTAGTACAGTGCCAGCGGTTTTTCTTGCAAATAGCTAGCTTTAATTATATACTTAATATATGAGTATAACCAGAATAAACAAAGTTCGACACGACACACAAAAGAAATATGTTAAACTGATAAAAGAGAGTGGGAAACAAAAATGAAAAGTAATCCTCAGTACAAAAAAATAGTATCGTTGGTCGTATTATGCGTATCGATTGTCGCTTTGACGACTTCTTTGACTTATGCATATTTCGTATCTCAAGTGGGAACGAATGAACAAGAAAAGATAACGATAAAAAGTGGCGATTTAGCTTTAACGTTTAGAGACAACGATGAGACCGTAGAGAACACACAGAGAACTTGGAACTTTGGAGATACGATTGAAAAAGAACTAGTCATAGAAAATACAGGCACGAGAGATGCTTATGCAAAGATAAGCTGGGATAATTTGATAAACACTTATTTGGCAGAATCGTTGACTTATACTTTGGAAGAGAAAAGTGATGATTCAGGAGCAGAATGGAAGACAGTAGAGACAGTAAGTGCAAATGTACCGAGAAGCGAAAGTGCATCAACTCAACTTTTGGCAGACCATTTGTATATTCCAGCAGGGCATACGTATACATATAGAGTAAGAATTACGTTTGAGGACTTACCTGACATAGACCAAACCGCAGATTTGAATGCAACATTTATAGCAAAATTCACTTTGGAAGAAAGTATAGAAGAAAGACTATACGACAAAATCAAAAGAACTGCTCAAACGACGATTCCTAACTTTGCAAACCCAGCAACGACAGATGAGACAGCCGACGGATTGTTCAGCATGGAAGATGACTATGGGACAAGCTATTATTATAGAGGAACTGCACCAAACAACTATGTAAAATTTGGACGAAATGCAGATGGCCAAGATATGTGGTGGAGAATCATAAGGTTCAACGGAGACGGAACAATGAGAATGCAATACGACGGAGTAGGGACAGCTGAATCTAACACATACACAAGAGGATTTGCTTTGGCGAATCAAACATGGAACTCAAACTATGACGATGCAAAATATGTAGGGTGGATGTTTGGCGGAGAAAACGGAAGCGCAAGTCCAAGTAAAGAACAAGCGCAAAGAAACGAAACTGACTCCGGAATTAAAACCAAAGTAGACGAATGGTACAAGAAAAATATAGTCAATACAGGGTATAGTGATTATATAGCAGACAATATCTTCTGTAATGACAGAAGTACACCAGGAAAAAGTGTGACAGGTTGGACAAATGATACAGAACTAGGCTATGGAAATAATGCAACAGCATTTGGAGCAACAGCAAGAACAAACGCGTGGAATACAGACATAAATAAAGTACAACCACAATTCAAATGTCCACAGGAAAATGACAAATTCACAGTAGAGGCAAAAAGTGGAGGAAACGGGAAATTGACATATCCGGTTGGTCTAATCACAGCAGATGAAATCGTGGCCGCAGGAAGCGGAAAAACTAGTGTTACAGGTAGTAATTACAATTATTACCTATATAAAGAAAGTGTATATTGGTCATTCTCGCCTTTTTATATGTACATTAATCCCTTCGCTTATATGTTCAGTGTTCAAGATGGTGGTTCTTTAAATGGACGCTATCTACTAGCTGACAGCGATGTCGCGACTGTCATCAACCTCAAAGCCGAATACATTGATAAACTCCAAGGAAATGGTACCATCGATAATCCATACTTTTTAACGACAACATAAAAAGAAAAAGAGGAAAACACATGAAAGAAAAAAACAAAAAAACATTAATAGTACTTTTGGTGTCAATAGTTGTAGTCACAATCACAACTTCGACAGCATACATGCTGATGAACATCTTGCCAGATATAAACGACCCTCAAAAGATGGGAGTTACAACAGACAAATTGGTCCTTTCCTATACAGATTGTGCAGATGACAATCGTTTTCGCTGTGAAAATATAAATAAAGATTTAGGTCTTGGAGAAAGTGTGGTAAAAACATTTCAAATAAAGAACGAATCCAAAAGTAAAATGACTTATACTTTATATTTCAAACACTTACAAAATACTTTTAAGAATGATGAACTAGTATACAAGATAGAAAACATCGATACAGGAGAGGTACTTATTGATACGACACCTGTTCCACATAAAGAAGTGAAAACTGCGAATGTGACTATTAGAGAAAATATAGAGATAGAAAGTAACACGACTCAAAACTATAAAATGACAGTAACTTTCTTGAATAAAGATTACAACCAAAATGAGAATCTAAATGCTAAGTATTCTATAAAGTTATCGATAATACCTTCAGACCAAGAACTAACAGAATCGATATCTAACGAATTAATGAGAGTTACAAGTGATTGCAATGAAAAAATGTGGCAACATAAAGCAGATATAAAAAAGATCATATTTGAAGACACATTGAATCCCAAAGAGAATGCGAGTTATGTATACGACATTTCCAGTGCTCAAAACGAAAGTGTGATGAGCTATTTAGTATCAGACATTGAAGATGAAACCAAATACATAGTTTATATTCAATCAGATGGAGAAACAGCAGCGAACAAAAACACCTCATATTTATTCTACAATTTCGTCTCACTAGAAACTATTGACAATTTAAATAACATGAATACAAGCAATGTTGAAAATATGAGTAGTATGTTTTTTAATTGCAGATTAACAACATTAAATGTAAGTAGTTTTGATACAAGCAAGGTTACTAATATGAGCTCTATGTTTTCTGGTTGTAGCAGCTTAACGACGTTAGATGTAAGTAATTTTGATACAAGCAAGGTTACTAATATGAGCTCTATGTTTTCTGGTTGTAGCAGC
>CAJTZC010000023.1:0-987 GCA_910583745.1 uncultured Bacilli bacterium | reverse complement strand
TTAACGACGTTAGATGTAAGCGATTTTAATATGAGCAAGGTTACTAAGATGAGCTTTATGTTTTCTGGTTGTAGTAGTTTAACTACATTAGACATGAGTAACTTTGATACAGGTAATGTTACCGATATGAGTAATATGTTTTACGGCTGTAGTAGTTTAACAACATTAGATGTAAGCAACTTTAATACGAGTAATGTTACTAATATGAGTTCTATGTTTTCTGGTTGTAATAGTTTGACATCATTAGATGTAAGCAACTTTAATACGAGTAATGTTACTAGTATGAGTTCTATGTTTTCTGGTTGTAGTAGTTTGACATCATTAGATGTCAGTAATTTTAATACAAGCAAGGTTACTAATATGAGATATATGTTTTCTAGTTGTAACGGTTTAACAACACTAGATTTAAACAATTTTGATACAAATAAGGTTGCTAGTATGGAGAGTATGTTTTTAAACTGTAGTCGTTTAATCGCATTAGATGTAGGCCATCTTGATACAAGCAATGTAACAAATATGAAATGGATGTTTTCTAGTTGTAGCAATCTAACAACACTAGATTTGAGTAATTTTAACACGAGCAATGTCATTAAAATGGATGCAGTTTTTCAATACTGTAACAAATTGACAACGTTAGATATACAGAATTTCGATACAAGTAACGTGACATCGATGAATTTCTTGTTTAATGGTTGCAGTAGCTTAAAAACTTTAAACATGAGTAATTTTATCAAAAATGACACGACTACTAAAACGAGTATGTTTAATAGTGTACCCTCTACAATCAATATCACTGTAAAAAATCAAGAATTAAAGCAATGGATTATAGATGCGCCAGATGGTACAAAATTGACCGATACAAATTTCACTATAATCTAAGAAAATACGTAAACTAAGAAGAAAAGCCTTGACGAGAAGAAGCTAAGTGGTATAAAATTTAAGAGTAGAGAAGGTCCGGATACAGAACAAGGTCCGGATACAGAACAA
>CAJTZC010000022.1 GCA_910583745.1 uncultured Bacilli bacterium | reverse complement strand
CCTCAATTTTCATAATGATATCATAAGCAGTAGAACATTCTTCTTTTGATAATTTCGTTTCATTAACTAGATATTCTATTGCCTCATCCCTGTTATCAAACTTTTTTAATATTTCTCTTACTTCTTTAAACTTTTTAACAACAGTTTGGATTTCACTATTCATAATTTCTCATCTCCTTTCAAATTGTAATTTAATCATCACTATCTTTGTTAATGTAGTTATATTTTTTAATTTTAATAATTAAATAAATATAAAATATAAAGAAAATTATTGCTAGGCTAATCCCAACAGGCATAGCAAATTTTGAAACACCATTTATAACAATACTAATAAATAAAAATTCTAAAAATCCAACTAGCAAAGTTATTGCAATATACTTTACTACTTTAGGTACTTTGGTACTATACTCTCACTCCTAAATTGTAATTTGTTATTTAGATATCCAATATGAATGTAATCCATAATTAAATACTTTAGCATTTTTTGGAACTTGTTTAATTGTATTATAGACATTTACTAAATCTCCCATAGAAAAAAATGTCATAATCCAAGTCAAAAATACATATACAAGACTTATTGTCAGTTCTATTTTATCTGCTATGAATAACCATACAACAAATGGAATTATTCCTAGTATTATCATAGGTGCTAGTGAAATAACTATAAATCGTATTTTTGAAATTTTGGTATTACAATATATAAAATAAGCACCTTTTGAAGTATATTTCCATATTGTTTTTTCACTTTTTATGGGATATAAAATTGCGTGTATATATTCGTGTAAAAATTTTAATATATAATTTACCAAAATAGAGACTGCAATAATAATTCCTGTTTTTAAATTAAGATTTATATGTCCATCTATACCTTGAATCCTTAATATTGTAATAATTATTATAGGAATAATTATTGGTGAGCCTAGTATGAATCCTAAATTATATATATCTTCTATTTTCTTACCTTCTTTAAATTGAATTGCTTTTTGTGGTAACTTATCATTTCCAATAAGCTGTTTCTCATTTTCAAATTTTCCCATATAGGTTATATTAAGCATTTTTATACCTCTTTTACTAATTGTAATTTGTGTTTATAATTCAAACATACTTTTTTCATAATCTTTTACATAGTATCTTATATTAGTTCTGCCTTTTTGAATAATAATATGTCCTTCTTTTTCTAACATTTTCTTTTGAAGTTCTATTCCTTCTGGATATTTAGGATTTAATTCTCCATTTACTTTTAATGTTCTCCAATAAGGTGTTTCATCTTCTTTTCTTTGATAACTTGCCCAAGCTACAATAGATGTGAATATTCCTGCTGTTATTGGGTCAGTAAAGTCTGCATTATTCTTTTTTGCAAAATAATCTCTAATTTCTCCAACCGTTATTACTTTTCCATAAGGTATTTTCTTCATAACCTCATCATAAGCCATTGGTGGTGCAAAATACATATTATCTCCACCATATTTTTTAATACTTGCCTCATCTGTAATTTTTACATATTTAGGCATATCTTTGCTATCTTTTAGCATAGCATTGAAGTCTTTTTTACTTTCATTTGCCATAATCAATTCCTCCTTCTACCTAAATTATATAAAATCATTTTATATATGCAATGAGGCAGTTTTATTTTTTTATAAAGATAACTTGTAATTTACCACAATAAATTTATTGCACAAGCAACAACGATACCTATTAGGATTATTATCCATCCCATTGTTTTTTTATGCTCTTTAAACCATTTTGACATATTTACCACTCCTATCTGTTCGACAAATTACTATTTGTACAACACTTTGATAATCTAATTATACACCTTTTTAAAGTTTTTTAATAGTTATAAAGCACAAAAAAAGTAGGCTATGGAAAATTCCATAGCCCATAGTATTTTTATAGTTCTAAATCTTCATTATCCTTTTCATTAGAATAATAACCATTTTGAATTTCATCAATATCTTCTTTATTTAATATATTTCTATCAAGCAGTTCATCAATAACTTGTTCGTAAATTTTATCTTCTTTTTTAGAACTGAAAAATTTATCTTGAAGAAATTCTAAAATCCTTTTCCAAAATTCTTGCCATGCTTTCAGTAATTCTTTTAATTTAGAATTTTCTTCTTTCAATAAAGCGTTTTCTTCTCTTTGTTCAGCAATTTTATTTTGTTTCGTAATATTTTGTCTTTCGAGAGTTTTAATTCTTTGATTTTTTTGTTTTAATTCTAATTCTAAATCATCAATATTTGTATAATTTTGAAAGTTATTCTCAAAATCATCCATAAGATAAAATTAGTATAAAATTAGTACATTTTCAGTATAAATTAAATCTAATTTTAATACATTTTATTCATTGTATTTAATAAACTAATATATTTAGTTAAAGATATAATCACATTATCACTAGGTAGATATATTTTATCTTCATTATCATAAAGTAGAGCGATAAGAGTATTCTTTTTATTGCTAACGATTATCTTATATGGTTCTTGAACACTTAAATTCGTTTTATCAAATTTAATCAAATGCCCATCTATAAACTCAACTTCTAAGTTTCCCATACTAACTTTCATTTTTAGTTTCTTTTTAATTTCACAAGGAAATTCTAGATTTTCTATGGTCGTTTTCATAAAATTTCATCAACTCCTTTAAACAATGAAAAAAGCCCATAATATCAAATATTATGAACTTTATATATAGTAAATCGCCAAAGTGCGACTTTTAACCTCAATGGTGCTACAAGAGGGAATCGAACCCCCAACCTGCTGATTACGATTCAGCTGCTCTACCAATTGAGCCATTGCAGCAGAAATACCTAAAAACATTATATTACAAATACAACGTCTAGGTCAATACTTAAATATGCATTGTGTAAAATTAAGCGGCTTTAATAAAGTCTGAATCTCTATCTAAGAGCAATTTTTTCTTACGTAACGACTGTTCGATATTGTAAAGGGAACCACTTAATTCGCTAGAGAAGTTTCCTACCTTGCTGAAGTCACCTGGGGTAAAAATGTCATCGCATGATACCAAAAGGTTCTTTATTTGTATGATTTCCGCACTGTCCAAAGAGTCCCAATTCAAAATCGCGACGTGACCAATTGTAACCGCTCTTTCTACGAGAGCAGTAACACCATTATCATTCCCGTTTAGACGCAACTCGCCTAATTCCTCTTCGAGCTTACTCGCATAAGCAAAAATAATATTTCTATTTTGTTCTTCCATAAAAAACTTCCTGTCCTAAGGTTCCCACCTAGCAAATATGCCACACGGTAACACTATATTCGAATCTTCCATTTTTATTCCTAATTCATCTTTATAAATGGTTCCGCGATGTTGTGTTTGGACAGTCAAGTTGAGGATGTTCTCCAAAACACTCATCGCTAAGCCTGTCGTATAAGAGTTGATTAAATAGAGGATAGGATGATCCGATAATATATCGACGGTATCTCTCACTAAATCGTATAAGTCGTGCTCGATATCCCAAACTTCACCACTCGAACCTCTTCCAAAGCTAGGAGGGTCCATGATGATGATATCGTATCGATTGCCACGTCTTATCTCGCGTTTGACAAATTTTTTGACGTCGTCGACGATGTAACGGACGGGTTTATCCTGAAGACCGGACGATTTCACATTTTCCTTTGCCCAATCGACCATACCTCTAGAAGAATCGACGTGAACGACACTCGCTCCGGCTGACAGAGCTGCGACGGTCGCTCCCCCAGTATAGGCGAACAAATTCAAGACTTTGATTTCGCGGTTTGCTTTTTTGATTCTATCGACGATGATGTCCCAATTGTAAGCCTGCTCGGGAAACAGTCCCGTATGTTTGAAGCCCATCAATTTAAGATTGAACGTCAAGTTTTTATAGTTTATCTGCCAAGAGTCTGGAATTTTATTTTTGATTTGCCACTTGCCTCCGCCTTTGTTACTGCGAATATATTCGGCATCCATCTTCCAAATCTCATCTTTCATAATTGGCCAAATGGCCTGTGGGTCAGGTCGGCAGAGAGTCACTCCGTTCCAACTCTCCAACTTGAGACCATTTCCCAAATCCAAAAGTTTATATTCATTAAAATCGTTCATCAACTGCATCGACCACACCACACTTTCGCACACTACTCTATTATAGCACAACTAAAAAAGAAGACAATCTTTTTTATTTTACAACAGTTTGTCGCTGGTCTTCTTCTTTTCTTTGTATCAATTTGCCGAGAATCTTTTCAAAAGATGCCATACGTTCTTCCAGTTTTTCTGGGGAACGAGTTTGCATCAATGCGACAAGTAACTCTGTCAAGCGAGTATCGAATTTTACAACTTCCGCACAACCTACCAAAGTTTCAGTTTTCTCGACAGAACTTTCTATCTCTCTAATAGAATTTTGAAGATAATTGACTGCATTTTCATAGAGTTCACCGATTCTTTTTTCTACACCAAGCTCGCGCAGAGCCACACTGTTCATCACATATTGAAGAGAACAATCCTCTAAATCGAATTTTAGACTGTTGATAGAAGCAATTAATTCCTCGATTTTTTCCTTCTCCATACCACTTTGACCGATAAAACCACGATAATTGTATTTTTCAGTCAACGTTTTTTCACAATCTTGTATCAAAGGTAAAAGTTTCTCGGCATTTGCAGAATTTACTTCTCTATTGGGAACGGGTCCATTCATCACGTGTACACCGTCCAAATCGACGAGCAATTGGACGACAACACTTGCATCTTCCAAAGCCATATCGTCGAAATGCATGAGGACAAAATTGGCCATCTCATGCATCCTTTCAGCTAGACGATAATAATCTTCCAGTCCAGGGACGCGATAGCTATTAAGTCTACCACGTACACTAGAATTATACCTCCATAAAGCCCTTCTTAACTCATCTCTATCCATACAATTTCCTCACTTATAAGAACTTCTCTATCTTCTTATATTCTCCATTATCTAATTTCGTGTTGGCTAACTCCCTAAACAGTTCTTTCTGTTTTCTGTCTATCTTGTTAGGGATGACCACCTCTATTATAACATACATGTCGCCTTTATTCCAAGAGTTTGTTCCAGGAACACCTTTTCCACGCAATTTTAACTTATCGCCATTCTGTGTTCCATCAGAAATATCGAGCACGACACTGCCGTCCAAAGTAGGAATCTCTTTTTTACATCCTAGGACAGCTTCGACAATCGTGATAGGCAAAGTCAAATAGATGTCGCCCCCCTCGCGAACGAATATCGCATGAGGTTTGACGCGAAATTCGAGGTAGACGTCTCCGTTTGGTCCACCATTCAATCCGGCTCCACCTTTTCCAGATATGCGGATTCTCTCTCCGGTATTCACACCTGCTGGCACAGTGACAGACAAGGTTTTGTTCAACCGTACCTGTTTTTTACCTTTACATTTCGAACACACTTTCTCGAAAGTCTTTCCTGAACCGTTACAGTTACTACAGACCGATTCCGTTTGAATAACGCCTAAAATCGTTCTCGCTTCGGTGACGACACGTCCGTGACCATTACACGTTTGGCAAGTCTTAGGGTTTGTTCCACCCACACCGTCGCACTCTGGACATTTGTCGGTGACAGTCAACTCTACATCTTGTTTACAACCCCAAATCGCATCCATGAAGTCGATATCCATTTTGACTAAGAGGTCATCTCCTTTGGTAGGTCGATTCCCACGAGAGCGGCCTCCTCCAAAACCGAAGCCTCCTAAAAAATCGGAGAAGATGTCGTTCAAATCGACATCGGCACCTTGGAAACCGCCGAATCCATCGAAGCCTCCAAAGCCACCTCCGGCGTCTCCACCTCCGTTTTCGAAAGCAGCACTTCCAAATTGGTCGTAAGTTTTACGTTTCTGAGCATCCCCTAGCACGGTATAAGCTTCTCCTATTTCCTTAAACTTTTCGGCTGCTCCTTCTTCCTTATTCACATCTGGATGGTATTTTTTTGCTAATTTTCTATAAGCGCTTTTAATCTCTGCATCGCTCGCATTTTTCTCGACGCCGAGTACTTCATAAAAATCCCTTTTTGCCATTGATTACACCTCTTCATATAATTTATCAAATTCGTCGACAAGACCTTCAAAGTAGACAAAAACTTCTTCCAAAGTCTCCCGTTTGCTCATGTCGACTCCCGCGATTTTCAAAGAATCGATAGGAGTTTTCGTACAACCGAGTTTTAAAAACTCCAAATAGTTCTCTATCGCTCTTTCTTTTTTATTAAGTATATCGTTTGCGATTTTGATAGAAGCGATATAGCTCGTCGCATACTGGTATACATAGAAACTCGTATAGAAATGCGGAATTCTTTCCCATTCATACTTTATCTCTTCGTCCAAGGCGATGTTTTCCCCGTAGTACACGTCGTTCAGTGCATAATACAATTTACACATCGCTTCCTGTGTCAAAATTTCGCCTTTCGACTCTCTCTCGTGCAGTTCCAATTCAAAATCTGCAAACATAGTTTGTCGATAAACCGACCCTTTAAAGTCTTGAATCAATTCATCGATGAGATGCCTTTTCTCCTCGATGTCATCCGTCGTATCGATGAGATATTTACTCAAAAGAATTTGATTGACTTGACTCGCCACTTCTGCGACGAAGATAGTATAATTATAATCCTGAAAAGTCTGATTTGCAATGGCATAATAGTAATGCATCGCATGGCCCAGTTCATGAGCAAGAGTCGAAACACTGTTCAAAGTCCCATCGAAATTCAGGAGAATGTAAGGGTGAACAGTATACACTGCCGTACAGTACCCACCATTTCGCTTGCCATCATTCGGACAAAAATCGATCCAACGTTCATCGAATGCTTTCGTCAAATCGCGAATATAGTCTTCTCCGAGAGGACGCAGTGCTTTCAATATGAGCTCTTTTGCTTCGTCTTCAGTATATTCCCTCTTTAAAGAATTTCCAGACGGAGCCAATGTATCGTAGATGTGAAACACATCGATGCCCATCGCCCGAGCCTTGCTCTTCCAAAACTTCGAAAGAGGTTCGACGTGTCTTTTCACCGTATCGATGAGATTGTGATAGACATCGACAGGTATGTCGTCGCCGTACAGAGAAGCCTCGAGAGCACTTCCATAGTTTCGGAGACGAGCAATCTTGTTGTCGTTCGAAACTTTATTCGCTAGCAAAGCAGCATAAGTATTTTTAAACTGACCATATGTCTCTAAGAGGCTGTGAAAAGCCTGTTTTCTTACTTTTCTATCCTTGTTTCGAACCAATTTAGAATAGTTTTTTTCGCTCAGTTCGATGACCTGTCCCTCTTCATCTTCGACCTTTGGAAATTTCATGTCGGCATCGGTGAGAAGCGAAAACACGTCGTCGGAAGTATCGAATGCGCTCGAAATACTTGATAGTATTCTTTCTTCTTTCTCGCTGAGGGTGTGACTTTTGAATTTGAACAAATCCTTGAGAACTCTTCTATACGCTTCCAAACCGGGCTCTTCTGAAATATAGTTTTCGATTGTTTCGTAATCGGCACCGACGAGTTCAGGTACGACGAATGAAGTCATCTCTGCTCCTTTGCGATAGAGATGATAAACTCGCTTCTCTAGTTCTTGAAACTTCGTATTTCTTGTATCTTGGTCGCTTTGCAGATGGGCATAGACATACAATTGGTCCATGATTTTTTCATTTTCCGTATCGAACACCAAGAACGCATATAAACTTTTTGCCGAGTCTAAGATGTGCCCTCTATATTTTTCGTATTCCTCGAGTCTTTTTTTATAAAAGGTAAAATCCCTCTCGAAATCTTCCTCGCTTTGGTAGATGTCCTTTACATTCCATTTCAGTCTTTCTTCGTAACTCTCTCTCGTTTTTGCCATTGCATTTCTTCCTTTCAACCTGATAGAAAGTTCTAGTTTCCTAGAACTTTCTCCTATTACTTTTCTTCGTAATTTGCTTCTTTGACATTGTCGTCATGTGATTCATCGCTTCCCTCTGCACCCTGTTCTTGTGCACTTTGTGCATTTTTAGAAGCTTCTTCGTAAACTCTAGAAGAGATAGCGATTAACTTTTCTTGCAACTTATCTTTGCTCGATTTGATATCGTCGATATTGTTCTTCTCCATCGCGCCTTTCGTATTTTGAATCAAATCCTCTAATTCGCTCTTTTCAGAATCAGATATCTTATCTTTTAAATCGTCGATAGACCTTTCCGCTTGGAAAACCATTTGGTCCGCGTCGTTTTTAATTTCCGCTTCTTCCTTGCGTTTTTCATCTTCTTTTTTGTTTGCTTCTGCTTCTTTCATCATCTTTTCGACTTCTTCATCAGTCAAAGTCGTATTCGAAGTAATCGTAATCGATTGCTCTTTGTTCGTACCTAAATCTTTCGCTTTGACGTTTACGATACCGTTTGCATCGATATCGAAGGTGACCTCTATCTGTGGGACACCTCTTCTTGCAGGCAGGATGTTGCCCAATTGAAAGTTACCCAAAGTCTTATTGTCGCTTGCCATCGGTCTTTCGCCCTGTAAAACGTGGATGTCGACCGCTGGTTGGTTATCGACTGCAGTAGAGAACACTTGCGATTTGCTCGCAGGAATCGTCGTATTTCTAGGAATCAAAACAGTCATGACATTTCCCATCGTTTCGATACCTAATGAAAGCGGCGTGACGTCCAATAGGACCAAATCGTCGACTTCCCCAGTCAACACTCCGCCCTGGATAGCAGCACCCATCGCGACGACTTCGTCTGGATTGACGCTTTTATTCGGTTCTTTGCCGAGTTCATCCTTTACCAACTCCTGAATGTAAGGGATACGAGTTGAACCTCCGACTAAGACGACTTGGTCGATATCGCTAGAAGACAACTTCGCATCTTTTAAAGCCTTTTTAACAGGTTCACGTGTAGACTCGAACAAGTCGTGACATAAATCTTCGAATTTTGCTCTCGTCAAATCGAGTTCCAAATGCAATGGGCCGTCAGAACCTTGAGATATGAACGGCAAGCTGATGTGCGCCGTCGTCATACCAGACAAATCTTTTTTTGCCTTCTCTGCTGCATCCTTAAGTCTCTGCATTGCCATCTTATCCTTCGATAAGTCGACCCCATTTTCTTTCTTGAAAGTATCTGAGAGATGATGGATGATTGCATCGTCGAAATCGTCTCCACCTAAGTTGTTGTTACCACTTGTAGATTTGACCTCGAATACGCCATCGCCCAACTCGAGGATAGATACGTCGAATGTACCTCCACCTAAGTCGTAGACGAGTATCGTCTGTGTCTTGTCTTGCTTGTCGATACCATAAGCCAAAGCAGCTGCTGTAGGCTCGTTTATGATACGTTCTACTTCTAGGCCTGCAATTTTACCGGCGTTTTTAGTAGCTTGTCTCTGTGCGTCGTTGAAGTACGCTGGAACCGTGATGACGGCTTTCGTCACTTTCTCGCCCAAATAACTCTCCGCATCGCTCTTTAATTTCATCAAAATTTTCGCACTGATTTCCTCCGGAGTATAGCTCTTGCCGTCGACTTCGACTTTTTCTTTCGTTCCCATCTTTCTTTTAATAGAGTAGATGGTATTGTTCGGATTCGAGATAGCGCCACGTTTTGCAACTTCTCCGACAGTTTCCTCTCCATTCTTGATAAGTACGACAGATGGAGTCGTTCTTGCTCCCTCTGGATTGACGATGACGTGAGGTTCTCCTCCCTCTAAAACAGATACGCATGAATTTGTCGTACCCAAATCTATTCCTATTATTTTACTCATAATTTTCACCTTTCCTTTTTTAATCGTTAATTTTGACCATCGCAGGTCTCAACAATTTATCTTTATACATGTAACCTTTCTGTAGAACCTCTACGACCGTATGCGGTTCCTTTCCATCGTAATGTTCGACTAAGATAGCCTCCATATAGTTGGAATCGAACGGTTTATCCAAGCAGTCGATTTCGACGACCTCATAAGAACGTAGAATGTCGACCATATTCGTATACATCATTTTAAATCCACTCAAGAATTTACTGACTTCGTCTTCCAAATTTTGGTCGTCCATCTTAATAGCGCGTTCAAAATTGTCACATACGCCTACGAACTTCAACAACAGTTCCTCGTTGCAGTATTTCAGCCGTAAAGCCGTCTCGTCGTCTTTTCTTCTTTTAAAATTTATGACTTCCGCTTGGGCTCTAGCACACTTATCTGTGAGCTCGGCAACTTGAGCTTCTAGCTCGACCATCTGCGAATTCTTTTCGTATTTTTTGTTTTTTTTCGAAGGAGCAGTTTTTTCTTCTTGCACCTTGTTTTCTTCTTCCATCTTTTATCACCTTTCTATCTGGCTCTTCAAGAAATTCAAGAGAGTGACGACCTTGTCATATTCCATTCTCGTCGGTCCTATGATGGCAATCGTACCTTCTTCTCCATTCGCCTTGTAACTCGTCTTTACAACCGTCACATCTTTGTCGAACTCGTTCTCGTCACCGATATATATGTTCACACCATCTTCGTTCGACTCGATTCTCTTGACGAGTTCGTAGTCTTCCAACTTTTCCATGATGTTCTTGACCTTATCGATTTCATCGAACTCAGGTTGCTTCAAGATATTCGTCCTTCCTCCGAAGAAGACATCGCTATTTTTTTCTGCAAAGTCGTTGAAGACGCTTTGGAACATATTGTACACACTTTCATATTCCTTGATTATAGAGGAAAGACGAGGTTTAATCTCGAACTCCAACTTCGAAGGCACTTCACTGATAGGCGTACCCACGAGATGTTTATTGATGATTTCTGAAGTTTTGACGATTTCTCTCGCATCGACATCTTCAGGAATGAACACCTGCTTATTTTCGACATGACCATTCGAAGCGACGACTAAAGCGACCACTTTACGTTCATCGATGGGTATGATTTGAAGCTGTTTCAACGTATTATGTTCTGACTCTTTTCCCAAGACGACACTCGTATAATTGGTAATCTCGCTGATGATTTCGAGACACTCTTTTATCGCGTCGGACAAGACGAGTTCGTTGTTTGAAAAAATCGTCTGTAGTTTCAGCATCTCTTCGCCATTGAGTTCTCTCGGCTGCATGATATTGTCTACATAATACTTGTACCCTTCTTTCGATGGAACTCGCCCACTCGAAGTGTGTGTTTTTTCTAAAAATCCCAAATCCTCCAAAGCACTCATTTCGTTTCGAATCGTCGCACTCGAACACTTCAGTTTATCGACCAAAGCCTTCGACCCGACCGGTCGTGCGTCTTGAATATAGGATTCCACTATCTCTTTAAGTAAAACCTTCTGCCTTTCGTTCATAATAGGACCTCTTTTTAGCACTCTATAATCACACGTGCTAAAACAATTATATGACGAGACTTAGCACTTGTCAACCAAAAATGCTAAAATTTACAAAAAAATTTTTATTGCTTTATAATTACTTTCGTTCTATGCCTTCTGTTGAACCTGCTTTCGAAGAGTTCCATATATTCTCTATTCTCCCCGAGTGTATCGATGACGAGGTTCTCGATACCATAGCAAGACATGATTCTCTCGATTCTCGTCTCCAAGTTTCTCAATGTTCGCGTATTCATATCTTCTTCTAGATAGACATACAGAGTTCCCTTTTTATATATGATATCCATTTTTACTCACCCTGACGATATGATAACAAAAAAGAGCACCGACGGGTACCCTTTCGACAAAAGATAGCAAAATCTTATCAAACCATTTTTTCTATCGCTTCCTCGCATCAATCCAGAATGGTCAAAGCATGCAATGCTCGAGTCACCGCGACATACAAGAGAGTTTTCTCTTCTACTTTAAAATCTTTTTTCGACACGATGACGGCATCATATTCGAGACCTTTTGCCATATAGACAGGGATGACATCGACATTCGCTTCGATTGTCTCTTCGATTTTATGAGCTTCTTTGCTCGTCTTCGTAATGACTGCGATACGTTTAAACCCTCGACTTTCGAACTCGGCAATGCATTTTTTCATCGTCGGCAAAATATCGACTCCCTCGAGTTCTTGGACCTCCATGCCATAAGAGGGACGAACCGATTCGACCTGTTCAATTCCCAAAATCGAGTTCGAATATTCGATGATTTCTTTGCTCGAACGATAGGTCTTCCCAAGCCTCTTATATTTCGCATCTTTAAATACGTTCGTTATCTCCTCTAAAGAATCATAATGCATATAGGGATTGATTGCTTGGTTTTTATCTCCCAAGATAGTAAAAGTCGCACTTTGGAATATCTTTCTTATCATTTCAAACTGCCACAGAGAATAGTCTTGTGCCTCGTCGATGACGACTTCTTTGATATAGTTCAAAAGTGGATACCCGTGTATCTCAAAATAGATATAGAGAATGACGAAGACATCTTCATAGTGCACGATTCCCTCGACCGTTCTATTCGTAAACCTATTGAACAGTTTGATAGGGTCAGATTCGACCTCTAAAACCTTGCTGATGATTTTATACATCTTACGAGAATTACTGATTTCGTCGATTTGAAACTTCGCACAGATTTTCTCGCTCAGATAGACCATTTTATCGTAGAAAGACAGATTATCGGGAACCTTACTCTTCAAAGCATTCAACTCTTCGCTCGAGAGGAACATCTTCTTAAGCCCCATCTTTTTAGTAAACTTTAAGGAATCGAAATACTTATCGATGCAAGCTTGCAGATGTTCTTGGTATTCTCTCGACATCTTATATTTAATTTGTTCAAAGTCTCTATGTTCATCGCTCTCGTAAAAGCGTTCGATAAACTCTGTCAAACTCTCGATTGGATAGCCTTTTATATAGTTTTCGGCAAATTCTTTAAAAGTCGTCGTCGCGACATTTTCCTCACCGAGCTCTGGCAAGACGTTCGAAATATAATTTGAAAATACGTCACTTGGTGAAAAAATCAATACGTTTTTGTCGTTCAAGTCTTTTTGATTGTACAAAAGATAGGCGATGCGATGCAGTGCCACGCTCGTCTTCCCGCTTCCCGCGACACCTTCGACGACCAAAGTGCTATTGCCAGGGTGACGAATGATGTCGTTCTGTTCTTTTTGAATCGTATCCACGATATTTCGCATGTATTCGCTTGTATTGTTCTCTAGCACGCTGGCAAGGAGCATATCATTGACTCCGACTCCATTGTCGTACACACCTTCTAAGACGCCCATTTTGATGTCAAACTGACGTTTCAAAGTTGTCGTACCTTCGATACGACCTTCCCCTCCTTCGAAGGAAGAAACACCGAGACCATAATTGTAGTAAAGATTAGCCATGGGAGCTCTCCAATCGTAGACGATAGGTTCATAATCCTCTTCGATGCCAGTTAGTCCGATATAAAAGGTCGAATCCTCTTCATCCGTGTGGAAGTCGATGCGACTAAAGTAAGGCGTTTCAGCGCTTCTATGGAGCTTATAAACTTTGACGATGTCTCGATTCAAAATGTGGACATTCAAATCTTCTTCGTTCATATGTGCATGTAAGTCGGCTCCAAAAAACTCATTGGAATGCTCGTACAAGAACCTCTTTCTTTTCACGATATCCGATTTATACTCTTCGATATCGACATTTTTCTCTTTTATTATTTTCCGAATGGTATTAATGACTTCGGCCAAATGCTCTTTCTCGTACTGCAACTCTGTTTCATTTAAATTCACGTGTAGCACCTCTTGCTTTCTATGTTAAATTTTCTAATTTTTCTGTCTTTAATTATATATAGTAAGGGTTCATATCGATTTCTAAATAGACCGTCTTGTGATTGATAAACATCGCGTCGATTTGTTTCAAAGCATCGACCAGCTTCTCGTCGTGCCGATATTTTATGACCAATTGGAACCGATAAATACTATTGATTCGGAAGACACCCGCGGTCGTCGGACCTAAAATAATCGATTCGGTATCGATCGTCGCTTTCAAATGTTGATAGACCTTCGTCGCTTCGATACTCGCGTCTTCATAGACTTTACTGCAAACTTTTATTCCGACGAGATAAAAGTATGGGGGGTACTTGAGTTTTTTTCTTATGCTCATCTCGTACTGGTAATTTTTCAAAAAAGTCCCCACCTCGACCATCTTGATTGTAAAATTGTCGGGATTGTACGTTTGAATGACGACTTCACTCTCTAAACCGCTTCTTCCAGCGCGACCTGCTACCTGCGATAAGAGAGCAAAAGTTCTCTCACCACTGCGGAAATCTGGAATATTCAAACTCGCATCGGCACTGATGACACCGACCAACGTGACTTTAGGAAAGTCGAGACCTTTGCTTATCATCTGTGTGCCCAAGAGTATGTCGTACTTCTCTTCTTTAAAATCTTGTATGATTTTCTCATGACTTCCCTTTTTTGACGTCGTATCGGCATCCATTCTGACGATTCTCGCCTCCGGGTAAATCTTATGCAACTGTTCTTCCAATTTTTCGGTTCCCAGCCCTGCATCTTTAATCTCGGGCATTTTACACTCGGGACAGAGTGCGGGCTTCTTCAAAAAGTATCCGCAGTAGTGACACCTTAGGGCATTCGAAGACTTATGAAACGTCAACGTGATATCACAGTTAGGACATTTGAAAGTATAACCGCAGGCAGAACAAGAGACGAGAGTTCCGAAACCTCTTCTATTCAATAAAAGAATACTTTGCTCCTGCGCTTCTAATCTCTCTTGAAGTCGTTCTTTAAGATAGCGACTGAGTACCATACTGCGGCACTTCGCTTCCTCGGCCATATCGACGACTTTGACGACGGGCAACTTGGCATCGTTGACTCGCTTAGGCAATGTCAAGAGCTTATAGACGCCTTTCAAACTTCTCGCATACGTCTCAAAAGTCGGCGTGGCACTTCCCAAAACGAGAGGGATTTTATGGTAGTCACTCCGCCACTTTGCTATATCTATCGCGTTGTATCGAGGGGTATTGTCCTGTTTGTAAGATTCACTCTGTTCTTCGTCGATGATGATGATACCTAAATGTTTAATCGGTGCAAATATAGCGCTTCGCGTTCCGACAATGATGTGGGCGTCGCCTCGCATAATTTTCAAGTATTCGTCGTATTTTTCGCCTTGAGAAAGGGCACTGTGTAAAATAGCGACATCACTTCCGAATCTTCTATAAAAGTTATTGACTATTTGCATACTCAGAGTAATTTCTGGCACGAGCATGATGGCACACTTTGAAGACTTTACGACTTTCTCGATGAGATGCATGTACACCTCAGTCTTCCCAGACCCAGTCACTCCGTGGAGAAGATAAGTATTCGCGACATGCAAATTGGCCACGACTTCGTCATAACAGTTCTGTTGGTCGACCGTTAAAGTGATCTTTTTGGAATCTTTCACATCTTCTCGGTCGATTCGATAGGTAGAGACTTTTTCTTCTTCGATGAGACCTTTATTTAAAAGAGTTTTGACAGTACTTGGACTGAAGTCTTTTTTTAACACCTTTTCTGTTTCTAAGAGAACTTGTAAGAGTTCTATTTGGTTTTTCCCTTTGAGTTCAGTCAGATAGCTTTTAATGAATTCTTTAGGCATCTTGAGTTTCAGATAGGTCTCATACTTCTGAAAATTAGACTGAATAGTTTTTATCTTCAAACTCGATGGCAACATAGTCTGATAGGCACTGATGAGAGTGCAAAGCGTCGTGTCAGAAAGATATTGACCCAGCTTCATGAGCTCTTCATTTAACACGAGTTCTGTATCGGTAATGTCGACGATTTTTTTAAGATTTCCGAGATTGGAATCGTATTTGAGGTTTGTCACGAATCCATTTATTAGGGAATCTCCATTTCCAAAAGGAACGCTGACTTTCATTCCGACTTGGATGATATCCCTCAGTCTCTCTGGAACTTCATATGTGAAACTTCTATCCAAACTCTTGACTTTGTATTCGATCAAAACTTCTGCATACATCGTCTCACATCCCTTCATATAGATAATACCACAAACGCTTTTCTTTCTCAAATTTTTATCGTGGAAATTGTTCAAGCTAACAAAAAAGATAAGGTGTCATCAAATCCTTATCTCTCATTATTCTAAAGCATAAGTTTTAGTTTTTCAGATTCAATGGGTGAAAAATGAAAACATTCTACAATTGTATTGAAATCGATACCTTTGTTTACCATGTTTTTTGCAACATTAAATCTTTCAGCCTGTGCTTCCTCACGGCCTTCCTCACGGCCCTCTGCTTTAGCAATTTCCATTTGGCCATCTATCCAATCCTGCTCATGGTCATAGGCCTCCAAAGGATAATCACTTCGCACAAACTCTGCTTCCTCTACGTATTCTTCCATAATTTTATCTCCTTTCGCTAACTGTTTTACCAATTTTTTGTCTGTCAAAACCATAACTAAAATACACTTTTCTGCTTCTGACAAACTTTTTACACCTTCATTATACATTTTTTCAACTATTTTGGGAACATAGATATCTAACGAAACTTTGTAAATAATTATCTTTCCGTTCTTATTTGACCTAAAATTCACGTCGTATATTCCCATACCTTCTCGATAATAATTATTTAAGTTTATAGCTATCACTCTTTGAAAGTCGTAATATCTTCGTATTTTTACTTTCTTTCTGGAAAGTCTGTCCATATAATCTAAATTTCTATACATGACACATGTATTGTTACACTCGATATTGACAAGAGTATTTCCAATTCCTACCACAAAGTCGCCTTGGCTATTCTTATCGTCCACGGTATCCAAATCGAATTCGCTTTTCCGATATTTCAGATTTTTTAAAATCTCCTCATACTCCAAGTCGAGAAAGTAAGAGAGAAATTTTGCTGGAAATTTCACTCTCTTTTGATTTTGGAACATAGCCTTAAACATTCTGTCATAAAACAAACTGATTTGCTCACCATCGAAATTTCTAGTTTTAATCGACCTATCGTATTTCACATTTTGAACCTGAAACATCGAATGGGAATCGTGCCCTTTTAAGTAAATATCTTCCTTACTGACATCTACTTTTGACTGCTCCCTAGTTTTTTCTGCTATCCCAGACATTTTTCCTCCTTTCTATCACATTTATTTGAACCCTAAGTTTTTACCCTCCTACTATTTATTATACCGGATAAATCTTATTTTTCTCATCCAAAAACCATTATTTATTAAAGTTTTAATAAATTTTTTAAAAAAATGCATAATAAAAATATTTTTGTCCATAATATTTATAGATGATACGAACTCGAAATATGTTTGTATCATCTCTAGACAGACTTACGTTTGGGGTCTTCTCTAACTTTTGGTTTAGAGGCCTGGTAAGTCTGTCTTTTTAAATTGATTAAGCACGGTTATTTTTATATAATAATACTGGAAGGAGGCCTAATCCAATGATAAACTACGAATCATTTCCAAAAAGGAGCATCGTCGTCATCGATATGAAATCATTCTACGCCACTGTAGAATGCGTCGAACGTGGATTGGATCCCTATACTACGCCTCTCGTCGTCGCAGAACCGAACCGCAATGGCGCGATGACTCTAGCAGTCACTCCCTACATGAAATCATTAGGGGTCGGCTCTAGAACTAGAATATTTGAGATACCGAGCAAAATAAAATTTACGACGGTGCCACCGAGAATGAGCAAATACGTTGAATACAGCAAAAAAGTCATCTCCATTTTTCAAGATTTCATCAGCCCAGAAGACATTCACGTCTATTCCATCGATGAAAGTTTTTTAGATGTTACAGATTACCTGAAGCTCTATAACCTGACAGACTATCAACTTACAAAAAAGATTGTCGATAAAATTCATGAGGAAACAGGCCTTTTGAGTTCAGCGGGAATCGGTCCAAACATGCTCCTCGCCAAAATCTCGATGGACATAGAGGCGAAGCATACCAAAGACGGCATCGCCAAATGGACGTATGACGACATACAAAACAAGATGTGGCCGATTACGCCATTAAGTGAATTTTGGGGCATCGGTCGTCGCATGGAAAGGAATCTCAATCTTTTAGGAATCAAGACGATTGGCGATTTAGCGAATTATGATATCAAAAAATTGAAGAGTAAATATGGAATCATGGGAGAGGAACTCTGGAACCATGCGAACGGCATCGACCTCGCAAGAATTTCAGACTTTAATGTAGATTCCAAAGACAAATCGTATGGACACAGCCAAGTCCTCTTCAAAGACTACAACGACGAAAATATCCAGATAATCATTCGTGAAATGATAGAGGTCTTAACGTTTCGTCTCCGTCGCAGTCATAAAAAGTGCAATGTGATAGGTTTCGGAATTGGTTATTCTAAAACATATGGGGGTGGTTTTTATCATTCTCGACGACTTCAAGCTTCCACGAATGACAAAGATACCATCTACTCGATATGCAATACCATGTTTCAAAAGTTTTATGAAGACTATCCTATACGTAAAGTAAACATCAGCTTAAGTAGTCTCGAAAACGACACCATCGAACAATTGAATCTATTTGAACCATTTGAAGAAAAATTAAAAAAAGACAATATCAATCGAGCAGTAGACAAGATAAAAAACAAATATGGCAAAAATTCGATTATCAAAGCCTCCAATCTTCTAAAAGATTCGACAATGATAGAACGCAATAAAAAAATAGGGGGCCATCGAGAATAGACCATTGAAAATTACAGCAAAAAAGAGAAAAGCAACACATTTTCTCTTTTACTTTTTTTCAATCAATCGAGATAATACGGGTCATCGATGGTGCCTTTTCCACGGAACTGACTTAAATACTCGGCTTTAAGGTTAATGACCGGCGCCACACGATGAGATTCATCGATACTATAATACTCGTATTCTCCTGACAGCAAAGAGAACATAGTGAATGAATAATAAGGCGACATCGTCCAATACGCTCCTACTTTTTTTAAATAATGTTTAAGAGTGTCTGACACATATCCAACACCTCCCGTTATGGCTTCATCCATAGTAATGAGACCTACCGGATAGGTCAATGCCCCATTTCCTCCACTCGTCTCTTCCACTGTAAACCGGTCATTTTCTTGTGGACATGTAAATTGTGGCTTTGGATTTTTATAGTTTGGACTTGTCGTGCTGCCAATTCCTAATCTCGCATAGGCTCCGTACCCCGTAGTTTTATTCCCATAACCTAATCCTGTATCGTTATTTAATCCGGTTGCTACTTTCCCCGGAGTACTCCTATCATTACAAAAAATTGCATCTCCCACAAAGCTTCCATATCCAGTGTCGACGATATTCGTTTTATACCATTCATCTACCTTCGTCTTTATCCAAGAATCTGTCTCATTTTTCTGAGCTTCTTCTTTACTCGTACTTACTTCTCCGAGTTGTCCTCCATACATCCAACCGATATATTTTACATCGAAGGAATAATCTCCATCTTTATACCATCTTTCCTGTAAAGCATAATTAGGCGAGTAAGTATTAGACCCTGCTAATCCTGTACCATCATATATTATTCTGATTGTGCCATTTCCGTTAAACCGGATGATTCTCCACCACATGTCTTCTCCTGCCGCATTACGACCGAATCGAAAATAATTATTTGGGGCAGTTCCTCGATAGTAGTAGCTCATTCCATAGTCATCTTCCATACTGAAAAGACCATTTTCTGTCTCATCGGTGTTTGCTGATACATAAAAACTTGTTGGATTTGTTTCGCTTATCTTTATATTTAAATCTGCAAGCTTATCTTCGGTTGTCTTCTTTTTAGTGCTCTCTTTTAGTACAAATTTCGTTATAAACTTCGCATTTACATCCGGAGTTTGGTCTACATCTGGTAAGTTCTCAAATGTTATTCTCAACCGATAGATATACGTATGCCCTACTGGAATGGCTAAGTGTTCTGCCAAAAGCAAAGTCGAAGCCGTCTCACTTCTCGGTACATTTTTAAAAGGTGTCTCTACTTTTTTATAGGTTGAACCTACTTCATCGGTTTTCTCTTCTAATGTATAAGTTAAAGACTCCGCCATATAGGTATTGATTAAATTTTCCCAATTTATCTTTGCATAAGCAGTCGCCGTACCTGTATTCTCTATTAAAAACTCTTTTTCGACGCTATCTCCTAAAGTCCAAGCTCTTTCGGTATTTTCTACTGTCTCGTCGTTATCTCTGAATGTTAGAGCCAAATTGCCTGCTCTTAGTACGATTTTCTCCTCTGCCTCTGTTCCTATCGACGACTGGAAAAACGCCGAACTTAAACTTAAGGTCACCGCCACAACAGCTACAACCATCACTGTATAAATAATGACTCTTTTTGTCGATTCTTTCCTATTTTCTTGCATGTTAAAAGGTCCCTCTTTCTATATATCCGGACCTTGTGTTCTATCCGGA
>CAJTZC010000021.1 GCA_910583745.1 uncultured Bacilli bacterium | reverse complement strand
CCGATACGCTCGAAAGATTGGCACTCAAGTTCCCGATGGCAATCTTCTGGTTTTCCGTATTAGGATTTTCCATCTGGAAAAGTGCATACGTGAGACCTCCGGCCAACAATACGACAGAAAAAACTGTAAGAACTGCCAACACGACATGTGATTTAATTACCTTATTCATCGATTTATTCATATCCACATTCCCTCTATCTAATTCAATTATACAGGGAGAAGGGCTTTTTTTCAATAGAGATTGACTACTTTTACATAAGAAAAATCGTTCTTTGCAAAACGAGTCTTATTTTTCTTCTTCTTTTTTCTTGCTCGCACAGTTCGGACAGTACACGCGTTTACCCTTACTTACTAAAAGCAAACCGCATTCCTCACACTTCTCGCCTGTCGGTTCATCCCAAAGAGCATAGTTACAATCTGGATAGTTAGAACATCCATAGAAGACTTTGCCCTTCTTCGTCTTCTTCGCGACGATTTCACCGACCTCACACTTAGGACAATCTGCGAAAGCTTCCCTTTCAGTAGGTTTGATATACTTACATTCTGGATAGTTAGAGCAAGCGACGAATTCCCCATAACGGCCCTTTCTGATGACGAGAGGGTTGCCACATTCTGGACAGTCTTCCCCTGTCTCGACAGGTGCTTTCTTCTCCATCGTTTCAAACGCCTTCTCCACGAGAGGTTCGAACTTGTTATAGAAGTCCGACAGGAGTTTCACGTGGTCGAACTTCGCCTCGGCGACAGAGTCCAAATCCGTTTCCATGTCAGCTGTATACTTGACATTGATGATGTCGCTGAAACACTCCTGTAATTTATCTGTTATCTCAAATCCGATTTCAGTAGGCACGAACTTTTTATCTTCTAAAGTACAATAATTTCGCATCTTAAGCGTATCCATTGTCTTCGCATAAGTACTCGGTCTTCCGATACCTAAAGACTCCATCTCCTTGATGAGACTTGCCTCTGTATAGCGAGGAGCCGGTTTCGTAAAGTGTTGCTCTCCGATGATGTCGTCCGAGATGACCACTTTGGACTTATACTGAGATAAATCTGGTAGAATGACATCTTCGTTCTTAGTATAGATGCCGTAGACTCTCAAATAACCGTCGAATACGATAACTGAACCGGTCGCTTTGAAAGTATAGCCGTTGTTTTCGAGAACAATCGTCGTACCATTTGCCTTGGCATCGCTCATGAGTGACGCGAGAGCTCTCGCATAGATGATACTGTAAACTCTGTATTCTTCCTGCGTCAAGAACTTCTTGACACTCTCGGGCGTTCTCATGATGCTCGTCGGACGAATCGCTTCGTGGGCATCTTGCACGTTGTCTTTCTTCTTGCTGACCTTTACATTCCCGACATATTCCTTGCCGTAGTTCTTCTCGATGTATTCCATCGTCTCCTCGACAAAGACACTCGATAATCTCGTCGAATCGGTTCTCATGTACGAAATGAGACCGACAGTCTCATTTCCCAAATCGACACCTTCGTAGAGTTTCTGAGCGATTTTCATCGTCTTAGAAGAACCGTAATTTAAAATGTTAATACAAGCCTGTTGCAAAGTAGAAGTCGTAAAAGGCATGACTCCCTTTTTATTTTTAATCTTGCTCGTGACAGACTCGATATTGAACGTTTTCGATAAAGAGTCGATGATTTTATCCGCTTCGACCTTTGAAGTGATTTCGACATCTTTGCCTTCGTACTTGTCTAACTCCGCTTCAAAGTCGGGAAAGACACCTTTGATGGTCCAATACTCTTCCTCTTTGAACGCCAAAATCTCGCGTTCCCTGTCGACGATGAGTTTTAAAGCGACAGATTGTACCCTTCCAGCACTCTTTCCGTCTGTTTTAGATTGCATCAATTTAGAGAGACGAAACCCGATAATACGGTCCAACATTCTCCTCGTCTCTTGCGATTTGACGAGGTCCATGTCGATGTCTCTCGGATGGTCGAATGCCTCCAAAAGAGCCGGTTTCGTTATCTCGTTGAAGACGACTCTCTTGTAATTAGAGAGACCTAACTCGTCCATGAGATGCCAACTGATTGCTTCTCCCTCGCGGTCGGGGTCGCTTGCCAAGTACACTTCTGCACCAATGGAAGCCTTCTTCAAATCCGTAATCGTCTTCTTTTTGTCCTTTAGAGGAACATAATTGGGCTTAAAATTATCGTCTACATCTATACCCAAACCGAACTTCCCACTGGTTGCCAAATCTCGGATATGTCCTTTTGATGATAGCACTTCATAATCGGTGCCTAAATATTTACTGATTGTCTTCGTCTTGCTTGGAGACTCGACGATAACTACTTTTTTCATAATGCATTCCTCCTAATTGTAAATTTAATTGTGACTAGAGTCGTCTTCCTGCTCCTCAGTCGGATGATTCACTTTCTCTTGTTGCTTTTCCAATTCTTTTTCTTTTTTCAACTCGTCATATTCGTCGAAAAAGTTGAACAGATAATGAAAATAATTCTTCTTTATGGCGAGACCACTCATATTTCGCATGTCGTTGACTTCTGTGTTGATTCGGACGATTTCTTCGTCGCTCAAAAGTTCTGCGCCTTTTGCAGGGATAAATTCACCCTTAGAAGCGTTGTAGAAGCCCGATGCATTTTGCCAACTGTTATCGGCATAGACGACATAATCGGTATACGTACTATAGATATCGTGCCCCATATAATATCTCGGGTCAAAATTTATCCCGAAGAGATTCAACAAGGTAGGTGCATAGTCCAACGGAGTCGTATACTTTTCGATAACCTCTGGTTCTGTTTCACTATTATAGATGATAAATGGAGTTCGGTCAACCTCTTGGTTCGGTTCCGTGTCATATGGTGCGATGGCAGCGTAGTCCTTATCGCTTAAACCGTAAGGATAGTGGTCTCCAAATAACACGATGCCGGTGTCGTCTAATTTTCCGCTCTCTTCCAAAGTCTTGAGAAGATACTCCAAAGCCAAGTCGACATATTTTATTTTACTCAGATAGCGTTTTGCATTGGTAGACAAGCCCGTATCTTTGAACATTGCAAAGTACTCCTGTCCAGTTGGACTAGAATACTTATATGGCATATGCGAACTTACTGTTATCATATAACTCGCGAATCGTCCCTGCTCGATAAAGTTAGGGATTGCCTTCTCGAAGAACTCGACGTCACTCGGCCAACTGCCATAGTTCGCACCAGCCTTCAACTTCAAATCGTCGATGTCATAATATCTGTAACTTCCGAGTTTATTTTCAAATACGCTTCGTGCATAATATTGGTCATCCCAGTCGTGATAAGCACTCGTATAATAACCGTTATTTCTGAGCATGTAGAATAGTGCTTCTTTGTATTCGTTTTTCTTATACGTATTTACAGTACAAGTCGTCTCAATCGTATAGAGACTCGTCACACTCGTAAATTCCGATTCTCCTGTCGAACAATTGTTTCTAGGACTAAAGTTGTTTTTAGCGGTTATACCTTCATGGTAAAGTTTATTGAGAGTTGGGAAATACTCCTTGTATTCATCGTGAAATACTGCTTCCCCCACACTTTCGAGCATAATCATGACCAAATTCTTGTTCTTAAATTTACCCGTATATTCGTTCTTGTCGGAAATCACTCGATTGATAAAGTAGTTGTTCAAAGCTTGGTAGTTCTTATCGGCTTCCACTTTTATGAGTTCACGCCATGCTTCATCGTCAATTTTTCTCGTCCAATCTGTGACAGGAAGATTCGGTCTCTCCACGCCAGAACTTCCATACGATGGCAACTCCTGTTCTCCTACGATGAGTCCCTTGACATCGAGAATAAAGAACATCGTCGTCCCAAAATTCTTGACGGTCAATGCCGGATTAGAAGGATAACGGAACAACATTTTATTCGAGACAGTTTGAAATTTGCCTTGCATGAAGTCTGCCTCTAAAGTGATATAGTATCCAAAACATAAAAGAGCAAAATAGACGATCAAAGCTGCATCGTAGATAAACCATTTAAACTCGAGTTTTTTCTCAAAACCATCGCGCGTGATATATCTCTCAGCCCAAAGATAACTGAGAAACGCAAGGAATGGAAGCCAGACGGTATACCGCACAGCCGTGAACGAACTCAAAAAGTCCAACACGAACTCCCCGATTTTGGTACCTTGCGACGCATTCCCGAGAGACATGAATGCTCCGATATAATTCAAGAATCCGATTTGCAACCAACCGTACAATGCAATAAAGAAATTCAAGATAATCAATATGGTTCTTCTAGCTTTTAAAGGCAGATTGACGGATAAGACCGTAAAGAGGAGAGCCATTAAACTGGAACTCAACAATATTCTAAGTAGAGAATAGTCGAAGGCAAAATTGCCAATCAACAGTTTCATAATCATCTCTACGATAAATATGTAGAGAGTCTCGACGATGAGAATCGACCAAAATTTAGGGATTCCTCTCATAATTAAAAGGGCTTCGTGCTTTTTCTCTCTTTGCTTTCTCTTCTCGTACTTGCTCAACTTCTCTTTTTTAGGGTTTTCTTTCTTTTCGACTTCAGGACTTTCTTTTTCTGTAGCCACCGCAAGTTCAGAAGCCAAAGAGACATTTTCGACTGTGTTATCTAGACTAAACACTTCGATAGACTCGGTCTTATTGTTCGTCTCCTGGACAGGATTATATTTGTAATTGTACTTGTTCTTCTTTTTCTTTTTGCTCATTTACTTCACTCCTATTTATTATACTCTTAATCGGTTCAAAAGTTTTTCTATATTCGTCCAAAACTCCGTATTTTTTTACTGCTTCGATATGCGCTTTTGTCGGATAACCCCTATGGTGTTCGAAGCCATACTCTGGATGAATCTTCGCTTCCTCATCCATCATTCTGTCCCGCGTGACCTTCGCAATGACACTGGCCGCAGCGATAGACTGACTCTTCGCATCCCCTTTTATTATGCTCGTAGAGGGCATCTTCAAGTCCTCCAATTTCATCGCATCGATGAGGACGTGTTGAGGCGTGGGTTCCAATGCTTCAATCGCCTCGTACATCGCTTCTTTTGTAGCAGCATAAATGTTAATTTCATCGATTCTCTCTGGCGACTTGATGCCAATTCCGATGGAAACGGCATCTCTTTTAATGATATCGTAAAATTTGTCTCGCTTTTTTGCAGTCAATTTTTTTGAATCGTTCAAACCTTCTAAAATGTATCCTTTAGGCAAGATGACAGCCGCGGTCACCACGGGACCATATAGAGGACCTCTCCCGACCTCGTCGACGCCCGCGATGAAAGTGATGTTCTCATCATATAATTCTCTTTCATACTTTAACAAGTCGTCTTCTTGCACGGACACACACCTCGCTACTCTATCTTACCTCTAAGTTTTTCTAAATAAACCGTATTCATTATAATGCATTTTTAAAATTTTTAAAAGAGGGTAATTTATTTTTCTAATAAAAAACAGTCCTCAAGATTTTTAGACTGTTTCTTATTTTGCTATTCTATTTCTATATAACTGTCGATATTATACATTCTATCGTTCTCTAAGATGAATATTTGGTACTTTCCAGCTGGCAAATCTGTGACGATTTTCTTTGACTCTCTTATTCCACGCTCTTTTATCGTATACACGGCACCATTCTTCTCTTCATCGACGAGAACAAGTTTGGCTTCGTCGTCTCGCATAAAGAGTACGTTGCATTCGATGATGTTTTTTGAAAAGCCGATTTTATAGAGTTCGTTATATGTAGAAGAATTCACAGCTCTTAAAATACCGTCTGTGATAGGTTCTTTCTCAGATGGTAATACCGATGAATGTGATTTTAATGGTTCAAAATTGAAAGTAGAACCCCCTTCCAGAGATATCTTATCGACCGTCAAAGCTCCATTGCCCAGTTCGACATCTAAAACTTTTCGTCCTTCGACATACTCTTGAACACGAGAGACCACATTATTATAGTCACTTATATTCTCTTCTCGGTTGTAGTCGATGCCTTTGAGTTCTCTTCCAAACAATACAAGTTCCTTATTGTCGACTTTTTTATAATCGCCCAAAGCATAACTGTAGAAAGCTTTATTTTCGTCGATAGAACGCAGCTGTGTAATCGTTTTTTCGCCGACAGAGTACTGCACTGCTCTCGAATAAAGTCCTTTTTGATGGCTAGTGACTTCATCGCCTTTTAAAGTACTATAGCCATTGTCGAAGACGCGCAGAACTCCCTCTTCCATAGAAGCCGAATGCATCGATTTTGGATACACAAAATTTGGAGAAACGTCCAAAAGCACACCACGGAATGCTGACGAGAAATTCGCTGGATTGGCAAACAACCACTTTATCGTTCCTTCAGTATAACTGAGGTTCAATACGAACTCTCCACCCCAATACGTCAAAACAAGATTGTCGTCCTTTTCGTCCAAGTATATTCCAGAGTTGTAAAAATAGTCTGCCCGCAAACTGTTCGTATAATTCGCATCTATCGATTCAAATAGAGCATAGACATCCCAAGTCTTTATAATCTTACCCGTGTTTTTATCGAGTTCGACGAGATAGTCAGAGTACGTGTCTCTCTCTTTCTTTTTAGAAGCGACGATGATATTGCCATCCTTTTTCAAAAGAATAGAATTTAAGTATCCATCCTCCACGGTATACTCGTTATAAATTCTGCCCAACAAATCGATTTCGATAATTTTGGATGCTAAACCGTCATCCGTGATATCTTCCGTACCGATTAATAGGTGTCCATTATCCATAAACTCGATGTTGTGATAATAGAGCTCACCAGTCAACCATCTGACTTCTCCATATTTGTCGAATGCATACGATGTCATATCGAGTGGCGAAGAGATGAAGTACAACTCGTTTCCTAAAACGCTTTCTTCCGAAAGATTCTTAGTCACTTGAGGTACATCTTCTAAATGGTTTGTCTTTATCGTAAAAGTTTTGGATTCTCCTGTATCGAGTTCGATGGAAACGGTATTTTCATAGTCTACATACAACGCATAGACTGGAACATAGTGATAGGTATCTTTCTCAAAATGCATGGTGACATCGTCTCCATGTTTGCCTTTGACGATGACTTTTCCGGCCGTCTCTTTGTCTGTTTTGAATACGATGAGCGCGCCTAAGGGGCTCACATTGTATGGATTGAAATATACTTTCGCATCGCGCAAAGAATACTGGTTTTTTTCTAAATCTGCTTTAATCTTCTCGTCTATCTCCGCCTGATTTTCTCCCATCAGAGTCGTGACGACGTTGTTGGTACCGACGGGGACTTTCATTTCCCTGTTATTTAATAGTGTTACAACGGCAATCAAAACGATTAAGACTGCTAATGTGATTACCCCATAGATTGCATTTTTATTCTTATCTTTCATAATTTACCTCAACTTGATTATATATGGATTCGAGTAGCTACCCGTTCCACCCGTTATCTCTGGGTCGTAGAGTTTCAATGTCGGCTTGACGACGTATTGATCGGTTTTAACACTGCGAAGTCCGTAATCTCCTTCTTGAGTCGTACCCTTATGTGCTCCACCTGAACCCACTGTTCCATCGTTCATGACGACATAGTTCGTCGCATGCGCTGCATTTTTACCTTTATTGTAATTACCAGGTCCTCCACTCGCCGATTTAGAATCGATGAGCCAGAAGGTTGCATTGACGATATTGTTACTCTTCGTGCAGGTGGCACTGATGCTCGAATACTCCGTTTTAGAAAGCAATGCTACTTTTTTGACACCGAATTGTGTGTATTGACTCTGCAAAATTGCGCTGGCTACGTGATGGGAGACATAAAACTCGTCTAAAGTATCGTCCATCGATGTCATAGACAAGCCCGTCGTACTTTGACCAAGTCCGTTGTACGTATAGCGGCCTCCGTTACAGCAAGAACTATTCTTACAAGGTCCCAATTGTCCATAAGGAGCTTTGATGTTCGTCGCCGTATAGATGACATTCACGGTACGCTGTGTTTTATCGACATTATAAATATTGTAGATATTGCCTGCATATTTGACATAAGTATTTCCACAATCTTTATATCCATCTTCGACCATATCGACGATTTTTCCGATGACCGAATAAGGGGATTCCGCTGGAGAAGGCTTCGTTCCATCTGCGTTGACTTTGATAGCCTTGACAATCGCTTTGAAATCTCCCTGAGTGGATGTCGAAAATTTTTCTATGGAATACTGAATTGCTCTTTCCATATTGCCGATAGTCGTTTCCAATTTGGCACTTTTAGAACCGTCTTTATAAGTCTCGATGATGTAAATCGGAACACTATTTGAAGCAGTATTCATGATGACTTTCTTGCCATCGTTGATGACAGCCTCGAAAGAGACGACGTCATTTTTTGATGTCTTTACATAGACATTTCGGTTTTTAGTCCTTTCGATATTCGTAGAAGGGTCTATAAATTTATATACAATCGTATACGTCCCTGTAATCTGCGGATTGACATTGCAACTCTCCACTTTGACATTGATACCTTTTTTGTATTGTCCTGTATACCATGCGCCCGTCTTATTGTTTAAGAATGACAATTTCGTCCCTGTCTTGTTTCCTAAACCCATATACTCATTTGCAGCACACCACGAAGCAGTACTGTTGTTTTTATCGTATTCGATTTCGATAACGTCCGCGACCAATTGCCAAGAGTTGATGTCCTCGAGTTCCTCAGGAATCGGATAGATGACATCGATTTTATCGCCGACATCGAGCTGAACTCTGACCTTGTCTTCATCGGGAATTTTTTCTCCCGTCTCGGAGTTCATCAATTCCTCGCTGAGAAGACCTGCATCTCGCAATTCGCCAACTTTGATGTCGACATAGCCGAATCCATTGTAAAGGCTTTCCACCTTTTCTGGATTGACCGAAACATAGACGTTCGCGGCCGAAATGATCTGTGTTGCCACATTCTTATTCTCATCTTCTTTTTGTGTGTTGAGATTTTTAATCAAATTTATAGCAAATATTCCCGCTATCACGGATAACAATCCTATGACGATGATGATTTCGACTAAAGTAAAACCTCTTCTGTTATTCTTTTTCATATTTTCCTAACCTCTCTATAATAAATACTAACACATCATTTTTTAAAAATCAATTTACATAATTTCTATGTTCCTCGCATGCCATATAGGAGACGATGACCAATAGCACTCGGGGAATACATCGGCTCTCCGACAGCATAGAACGTCTTATTACTTGTCAATGTAACTGTACTTCCAAAAGAATAGTCTAATGTAGTAGAAGTGTTTCCCATTCCCTTCGCCACGTAACCAGTTTTCGAAGTCACCTGCGATGCCAATGGCAAAACGACTGTGCAACTCGTCTGGCTGACACTGCGAATTTCGCACGACTTTGAAGCAGGCGTGACTTTACTTATCCCGTTCCCTGCGACAAACCATGCCGTTCTCGTCTTCGGAGTGACTGTCACTCGAATCGTTTTCACTCCGCAAGTAGAGCCCCTAACCGTTATCGTAGAAGACCCTGCTTTCCTAGCAGAGATATTGACGACTCCACCCGAAGAACTGAGCGAAGAAGTGACACTGATGACTGTATTATCGCTGTTCGTGACGGTGAGATTTCCCGCTTCCTTAGCCGTAATGTTAAAACTCGTCGAACTGCCGACACTGATGCTCACAGAAGTTTTTGAAAAATCCAACTGAAAGAACCTATAATTTAAAACTGCTTTCGAATTTCCGTTGCTCTCTTGGACGAGAATACTAGCGACCCCCGCATTATAACCGATTGCGAAGGGAGGAGAGCTCTCGGTCACATACCGGTTCCGTACAGTAAGACTCGTTCCCGCCAAAGAGACATCTGCCAAATACCAACCACTCTCGAGAGCTTCAGCTGTAATCTGACCCAAATTCTGTCCGCGCACCGTATAAGTCTGCGTTCGATTTCCTATCTCTTGACATACAGAAGTGACGGGATTGTTGCTTCCATCCACGATTTGCAAAGTAGTCGAATTGACGTATGCCGTGTATTCAGCGTAACCTCCACTCCCATCCGTCTTATAGATACTGATAACGGCTTTTCCAGCATTGTGAGGTGTCACAGTCATAATCGTCGAGCGGATGACACACTCTGCCACAGAAGTATTGCTAGAACGACAAGCTAAATTAGAAGAATCCTCGATACCTATCGATATATCCCGAGAACTTCCGTTGACATAGAACGTTCCTTCGTTCTCAGAAAGAGCCATATTGGAAACGGCCACGGTGGTCCTCTCTAAGCCGCAGTACGTCCCCTTGATAGTGAGTGTCGCTGACCCCTTGCCGACGGCGACGACTTTAAAAACTTTTTCCAAAGCGGACAAGGTGATAGAAGAGGAGGCCGTTCCCGTTCCCTTGCGAACTTTCAGTACGGAGGGATTCGAGGATGTGATAGTAATCGTTCCCGCCCCACCATGGTCTATCTTCACTTCTTGTTCTCGGTTGACTAAAATCTCTGTTTCGATTTCATCGACATCCATCTTGTAGACTCTCTTCGAAATGATGGACGTCAATTTTCCATTATTTTCACTGACCTCGACATTGGCTAGTCCAGTCTGAGATCGAGCCGCGAGATAGAGTTCTCCATTTTTTGCTACGGCCTCTAATACGTTAGGGTTATTCACTTTTACTGTCAAGGCGCCTGTATTCTTCGTCTCCAAATAATCTGAGTAGACGACTCCCGTTTTGATACAGGCATTGTTCTCACCGACAATTTTTAAATCGGTCGTAAAAATTTTTAAATTGTAAGTCGTACTTTCTTTTTTTCCGCCCGAATGGAGTCCTGTCACGACCAATTCCACGTCGACAGGATGGGAAGTTGCCAAGGTTCTATCATGAGTAATCTTTATTCTCATCGTGCGACCACTTATTTCACAAGTCGCATAACGAGCATTGTTGCTTGTACACGAGAAAGCGCTTTGAAATGTACCAGTCGAAATGATATGGACCTCGATATCGTCTCCTCCGATATATCCCGAACCGTTGTTCGAACTGAGATTCAACGTATTACTTTTACTTCCTTCTTTTTGTTCACAAAAATAGTCTTCGTCGGAGTGCACATATTTTCCATATATCTGGACATCGCTAGGTTCATAACACAAAAGAATTTCTCCCGCGAGCGGTTTCTTTGTCGTAGGATCGATAACTCTGCCGTCCTCATCGTCCCCATCGATATATCCTTCTTGCAGCAGTTGATCGAAACTCAGCGTACACTGCGTTTTCAATTCGTTACTGCTCAAGGAACTCAAACACGCTTGGTATTCATTGATTCGTTCATTCCCATACTTTTCGCCTACGCTAACGAGAGTCTTAATTTTCGACTCGAGTAAAGAAAGCGTCGACGATTGGGATACATGCAAA
Organism: uncultured Bacilli bacterium; assembly: GCA_910583745.1. Taxonomy (GTDB): domain Bacteria; phylum Bacillota_I; class Bacilli_A; order RF39; family UBA660; genus RUG11867. The sequence goes on along the minus strand of CAJTZC010000021.1, from coordinate 9,790 downwards.
ATGTTCGGAATGACGAGAACCAATATAATACTTAAAATGACCATGACAGCTAAGATTTCGACTAAGGTAAACCCTTTTCTCCTATTCATTGTATCCCTACTTTCTTTTATCTGGCATAGACTCCATAGATGTTTATATCGAAGCAATTCCCATTCTTATCCGACAAAGGAATTTGTATTTTTAAAACATCTTGCACTTCTTTCAAAACGATATACCTAGGGTTATTTAGAATGGCACTTTCTGGCAAAGTGACATATACTTTCGTAAATTTTTCTTCGTCCTGTATTTCACTCGTATACTTCTTTTCATAGGCATAACTTATCGAGTAGAGGTTGTTTTTGTATTCGATTCGCAGAACTTTTTTTATTCGCTCATTTAACTTTGTAGACCTAAAATCGTCATAGGTCATCACTAAAGCATCACATCGGGTGGTTTCACACTCCGCACGCAACAGACCATAGTTCTCTATGTCATTGCCGACAGCACGTATGATATTCCCTACTGCCACTTCGTAGTCGACTCTCAACTTACTAAATTTATAGTTTCCACGAACTCTTACGAAGAGAACCATTAAAAATATGAGTACGACCGAAATCAACACGAGACTGACGATGACTTCCATCAAAGTCAATCCTTTTTTTCCCTTCATCACAAGTTACCTCCATTATCCACGACTGCCAAACCTTAAACTGGCATATTGATATTTTAAAGCTTCTGCCTCGTCATTTTCGTTTTTAAACATTACGACGATGCGAAAACCTTGCTCATTTGGAGAATCGATACTCGTCAAATATTTTTGTGTCGTCGCTTCAAAACCCAACATGTGCTCGGGTGTTATATTGGCGACATTCCAAACGGTAATATATACAGACTCTACGCCGAGAAAATAAAAGATGTCGTTTTGATATTCTCCTGTCGCATGGTCCTGATGACATTTTGATGTCGACTGACTATTTCTACAGACGGTATAGAAACTCGAAGTATCGTACATCGCTTCCGATAAAACAGATTCGAGATAATTCCTAACCAAACTTGTCTTATAGAGATATTCTGTATTGTCATAAGCAGTTCTCTTTTCGACGGATAATAAAACTGTACTGAAAGACACGAACAGTGCTATCAGAATTACACACAGAACAGAGATGACGATGATGGTCTCCATGAGAACAAAACCCTTTCTTTTCATATCATGTCCTCCAATTGACATGACAGACTATATTGCTCTTCACAGAAGAAAGCTTCAAAGTTTTATAAGCCGTACCGTCGATAATTTTATTCTTTAAAGTATAGTCATACACAGGCTCATCCGAATCGCTCGTACACATGATGGAATCGTTATTATAGCCAGAATAAGGCTGAAAATGAAACTCTGTTGCATCGCCATACTTTATATCTTTCGTCTTGATATAATTGATAGTTCCATCGAACCAATTTATATTTTTGTCCAACCACTCTTTATCAGGCTCGTATCCTGCACCGAAGCTCGCCGTGAGATCGACGACCATAGCATTTTTAAAATAGACAGAACTGCTGCAGTTGGAAACACACTGTCCCAGTATGAATTTTTTAGAACCGTTTTGGGGTGCAGTAAATATAGCCGAACCGCTCATCCATTTTCCCGTACCCGTCCTTTGCGTCTGTACTCTCGCAGTGGTCCCTTCGAAACTGTTATAGAGAAGTGCACTCCCCGACTGTGAATAGTCCAATTTAAAATAATATTTATCATTTTTATTCAAATAGACATTCTGATAAAGGTAGGACGAACCGCCACTTCGAAGTAAAGTGGTTTCTCCCATAAAAACAGAAGAAAAAATAGCCGAACCAGACGTCGTCCAAAAGGTTTTGAAATAATCGGTAAACTGTCCCTCAGCAAGTAAATTGGTCATCGACATTCCGTTGAGGATATTCGCATTTTTAGAATAAATCGTGACAGAGTACACGCCCTTGCTCAACTCATCCGCGACTTTAGAATTAAAGTTTTCGACGATGCGTTTGCCAGCAATATAATTACTCAAAAAAGCTGCCATGACAGCAATAAAAGCCAAAAAGAAAGAATAAATGAGAGAAGTTGCAATAAAACCCTTTTTCTTCATATTATATCGACCCTATCTAAAAAGATTCTATCATATAATTTAAAAAAAGTATAGGAATTTTCGGTCCTATAGCTTTTTTATCTCTCAAATCGATCGAATGTAATCCCTTTTATATTTTCTTGCTTGATATCATGTATGACGAACAAGCTGACTTTGTTGTAGTCGACTGCCCCACCTTTAGAGAGCGCTCCTATCCTCTCGCCTATCTTTTCATAGTTCTCGACGAAATCTTGAGATAGTCCATCGAGACCGAATCTCGTGCTGAGAATTTCCCGATAGTTTGCATCCAGTTTCTTGAGAATGTGTACAGCGATGTCGTCGATAGGAAGTACCTCTACTTTGATGGCACTCATACTCGCGAGATTCATGGCAACTTCCTCGTCTTCGAACTTCGGCCATAAGATACCTGGCGAGTCTAAAAGTTGTGTATTGCCAGCTTTTATCCAAGCCAAGCTCTTCGTAAATCCGGGAATATTTCCGACACCTGCGACAGATTTGCCTGCTAATTTGTTTATGAGTGTACTCTTCCCGACATTCGGAATTCCTATCACGAGCCCTCTTATCACTTTCGGTTTTAACCCTTTTAAAGCTCTCTTATCGTTTATCTCTTTAGAAAGTTCGTCGATACTCTTTAATAAATTTTTTAAGTCGCCCTTGTCATTTAAATTCATGAGCAGAGGATTTTCGCCCTTTTCTTTATAATATTCTAACCACTTATTCGTCTCTTCTACATCGCACAAGTCTTTCTTAGTCATCACCAAAATTTTTGGTTTATTCTTGATTATCTTTTCTATTCCTACGACTTTTGATGAATAAGGTATTCTCGCATCGACCAATTCCAATACAAAATCTAGAAGCGGACTGAGCTTCTCTATTTCTCTTTTGGTCTTTTCCATGTGACCTGGATACCAGTTGATTACACTTTTATGCAACCCCCCCTGTGTTTCATTATTATTCATTAAAATCTACTCCTTTCACACCATTTTTTTATAACAAAATTCAAGTGTTTTTCCTTATATATTATACCACATCATTTTGACTTTTCAGATACCTTTCTGCTAATTTATATTGATCGTTATATCTAAATATTATATCTACACCTTTTTCATCATTAACAATTATGTTTTCAATAAAACTATCTACAATATTTCTATCAATCACTTCTATTCTTCCAATTTTTTTGAATTGATTTAGCCAATCTAAATTATATGAATTTATTTTACTTTTGTTTAAATTCTCTTTTTCTAAATTTAGTTTATTTATCTCATATAAATATTTTTGCTTAAATTCATCATAGTCTTCTTCAGAAATAAAGTCACATTTATAATCTTTTTTTAATTCATCTAATAATCTTTTGTATTTTTCTAATTCCTTATTTATTTCATTTAGTCTAATTTCTTTTAATTCCGAATTATATTCAATTTTTGAAAATGATATTGTGTCGTCTATCTTTGCTCCTATGTCACATACCAAATCTATATGTTGATTTAATGTTTCTAAAACAACCTCATCAAGTTCTTTTTCTTGAATATAATGCTTATTACATTTTCTAGTATTATAATAGGTGCTACAGTAATAATATACCTTTTGCCTGTGATTTTTCATTTTTGTTTTTCTATATAAATTTGCACCACACTCGGAACATTTTAAAAAGCCAGTATATTTATAAAATTTACCATTTTTATTTACTCTAACATTTCTATTATATAATATATTTTGCACTTGATTAAAAACTTCTTCTTTAATAATAGCATTGTGTCTTTCTTTTGAAACGACCCACTCATCTTCTGCAACTCTTACCATATTATGTGTTTTATGACTTATTCTAGTCCTTTTACATTGAACAAGTGAGCCAATATATGTTTTATTTTGTAATATTGTATCAAGCATTTTTGTATTCCATTTATAACTAATTCTACTAACTTTTATGTCATACTTTTCCTTTAAATATACACTAGGTGTCAAAATATTGTTATTTGTTAATTCTTCTACTATTTCTTGTTTACTCTTTCCCTTTAAAGCCAAGTCAAAAATTCTTTTTACAATAATAGCAGCGTCCTTATCAATAATAAGTTTATGAACATTATCTGGATCTTTTAAATAACCAAAAGGAGCAGTTTTTCCGATGAAATTACCGGACTTTTTACTTGCTTTAAGTGATGAACGCATTTTCTTTGATGAATCTTTAGAATAACTTTCATTCATAAGATTTTTAAATGGTATTTCTAGCGAATCCATTACATTAGGATTTTTAAAAGAATCTACATTATCATTTACTGAAATAAATCTTAAACCATATTCTGGTACTATTTCATCAATAAAATTTCCTACCTCTATATAATTTCTTCCTAATCTTGATAAATCCTTTACTATAATACCATTTATTTTTTTCTTTTTTATATCATTTAGCATTCTTTTATATGCTGGTCTATTAAAATCAGTACCAGTATATCCATCATCAACATAGTCTTTATAGATTATTATATCATTCTTGTCAACTAGGTAATCATCTATTAGTTTATTTTGATTAACAACACTATTTGATTCTTCTTCACCTTTTTCATCAAACGAACGCCTGCGATATTTTCCTAATATCCACTTTTTCATTTTCTTTCGCTCCTTCCTCTAAATAATTTACTAAACTTTCATATTCATCTTGATACTTAAATTTAATATCCAAAGTACCATCTTTTCTAACATAAATAACATCAATAATTTCATTCAAGACTTCTTTTGAAAGACTTTTAATCTTTCGATTTCTTTTATAATGACCTATCCAATAATCGTTCTTTCTCATTTTTTTAACATTTTCTCTATATGTCGAAGTATATATCTCTATATCTTCACCTAACTTTTTAATTTTAGATTCTATTTCTTCAGACAATTTCATAAACTCGCTTTTTTCTAACTTATTAAATTTCCATTCTTCATAATATTTTCTTTTCTGCTCTTTTAAATTTGATATTTTTAATTCAGCAATTTTCACATTATTTTTATATTCATTTTCAATAGAGCCTTGATTATTCTTAAAATATAATTTAGAAAGGCTTTTTTCTAACTCTATTACTAATTTTACTTGTACTTGAATTGCCTCTAAAACAGATTCTTCTAATACACTTGTCTTTATTTTATGTGATGAACAAGACTTACTGACTTGTAAATAACTCATACAGAAATAATTAGAAAGTTGCCTTTTTCCTCTAGTATCTTCTTGTTTTGTCATTGCTCTGCCACAGTCTGCACACTTTAATTTTCCATTAAATATCGAATATGAAACAGGAGAATTATGCACTTTCTTTTTATCGTTTTGTTTTATTATTTTCTGTATTTTATAAAAATCTTCTTTTGATATAATTGCTTCGTGTGTATTTTCAGAACGGATATATTCTTCTTCCTCTTTTGTAATAAATTTTTTACTGCCAAATGTTGCTCTTGTTGTCTTTAACTGAACTAGATTTCCAATATATGATTCATTATGAAGCATTCTTCCAATAGTAGAGGTACTCCATAAATATTGTGACCTTATTTCGAATGGGTCTAGTGTTAATTTTCTTTTCTTTCTTCTTTGTAGTTCCTTTCTACACAAAATTCCATTATCATTAAGATATTGGCAAATCGTTGGGCGACCATTTCCAGACAATGCCATTTCAAATATTTTTTTTACAATATCAACTTCGTTAGGGTCAATCACTAAATGGTGCTTGTCATCTGGATCTAACATATATCCATAAGGTGTTGTTCCTGCCACAAACTGACCATTTTTAGCCATTGTTTCATAAGCACTAGCAACCTTTTTAGATAAATCTCTTGAGTAATTCTCATTCATAAGATTTTTAACTGGTACTATTAAACTACTAATTGATTCTGGGTCTAAATAAGAATCTACATTATCGTTTACTGAAATAATACGAATATCATAAATAGGGAATATTTCTTCTATATACTTTCCTACTTCTCTATGATTTCTACCTAGTCTTGATAAGTCTTTTACTATAATGCCATTTATTTTTCCGTTGACTACATCTTGTAACATTCTTTTAAATCCCGGTCTTTCAAAATTAGTACCAGTATATCCATCATCAACATAATAATCTTCTATTACAATGTTAGGTTTATTTTCTAAATATGACTCTATCAATGCCTTTTGATTTTTTATCGTATAAGACTCACTATTTTCGCCATCATCAAACGATCTTCTGCCATAAACACCAAACGACCATTTTCTATTTTCATCATTTATTCGGCTTTGCTTTTTGTTCCCACGACCTGCCATTTCCACCTCCTCCTTTCAAATTACGACCAAATCATAATTCAAATTTCATTTTTTTACGAAGGTGGAAATTTTAATTTTGTAGGCTTGACTATCTATACAAATTTTTCAGTACATTAGTTAAGCAGTCATCTGCTGTTTTATCTGTATCAGAAAACCTAATCCTTACTAATTTTCCTTTAACTTTGAAAATATAAGGATTTTTTACTTTATTTAAAAAATCAAGTATTCTTTCGTTACTTGACTTCCTTTTATCTATCTTTATATCTGTTATTTCATCAACATCATCTGGATTAACCTCATCTAAAGGAATCTCTCTACATCTTTTTAGTTTTTCTGATAATGCTTCAATGTCCTTTTTATTCATTTTTACCCTCCATTTCCTCTAGCCTAGAACAATTACTAGAAACACGACATATTGCATATAAAAAAGACACTATCATTACTAATAGTGCCAATGTTCCTAATTTAATCAAAATTTATCTTCCTTTCAGTTTTCTTTGGACTTCTCTCCTTTTCTTTAAATCGTTTTTATACCACACATTCATAAGATTGCTAATTAAAATAGATTTTTCAAATTCATCTTGATTTTTTAATGAATCAATATTATCCACAACTGAAATAAAATTTATATTGTACTTTTTTTTAAGTCCATCAATTCTTTGTAAAGTATTATTTGTTCTACCAAACCTTACTAAATCTTTTACTATAATAGTATTTATCCTATTTTCTTCTATATCTTTAATCATTCTTCTAAATTCTGGTCTATTATAATTTGTTCCAGAAAAACCATTATCAATATAAAACTCTCTAAATTTTATTCCCTTAACATTATTTTTTAAGTAATCATTTAACATTTTTTTCTGCACTTCTATTGCTGAATCTTCTTTAGTCGTTTCCTTATTAGCGACTCTACAATACATTGCAACTCTTAATTTTTCCATTATTCATTCCTCCTTAACAAAATCATTTTAAAACAAATAAATTTATTATTGAAATGTGCGAATTTTTAATTTTCACATTTGACTTTTAAACTCTATATTCGCCTACAAGTTAATTCAAATTCATTTTCTGATACAAAAGGAAATATACTACATTTAAGTAAAACATCTGTCACCATGCCTAAAGCCTCTTTTTTATTTCTGGCTTTAACTTCTATAAACTGTATTTTATCGTTATTACTAATACCAACTACATATCTTTTTCTTCTATTAAAAATTTTCATTATTTGTTCTCACTTTCTATATTTTCAATATCTATTGCAAAAACATTTACTAAAGCCTTATCAATTTTTTGTATTTGGAACTCTGTTAATTTACCTAAATAAGCAGTTATTCTTGACTTATCTATAACTCTAATCTGCTCTATCAAAATTGTAGAATTTTTTTTCAGAAAGTTATTTTTGTATATTACTATATGTGTAGGTAAATAAGTTTTTTTAATAACTGTCGTTATAGGAGCAATAATTACTGTTGGACTATGCTTATTTGCAAGATTATTTTGGATTACCACCACTGGTCTTTTTCCATCTTGTTCACTACCAATTACAGGGTCAAGCATAGCATAGTAAATATCGCCCTTTTTAATTTCATAATTACTTATCATATTTTTCAACCTTATATATAATGCGTGGTGGCTTATCATCAACTAAATTAAGTATATTAAGTTTTCTATTCTTTAAATAACCTTTTAGCACTCTATCAACATCTTGTTTTGCTTTTTCCATATTTACTTGTTCGTGATCCATGGAAGTTTCAAACATCAATTTAATTCTTACCTTATATTTTTTTCTTTTCATTAAAATTTTTCCTCCTTATATGTAAAAAAGCCAGAACATTATGCTCTGGCTTCTATATTTCACTTTTTAATTTTTATTTTTGCTCGAACTGATATTTGTCTTAATACCCTCAGCCATAGGATTTCATCAAACGAACAATGTGCTACATTATTCTCACGGAAATTCCATCCTCTTGTGGTTCTCACAAGACTGCCTCGATTGCTTGAGTCTGTCGCTAGGCAGGAGTATCTTTAATTCTATTATTTGTCATTGCAGATTAGGTGCTACCTAATTTTATAGCCAAGTATTTATCGACAAGCGTACTTGCTAAAGTGCTCTCAATAACAGGAATGTATTTGATGAATGAATATCAAATTTTCAAAGAACATCTCCTGCTTCAAAAAAGAAACAGGTTGAAAAGGAATTACTCCCTTTCACCTGTTTCCTCACTTATGAGCCAAATTGCAGACACCAAATTTTAATTTTTTAATATTTTTTTCAAATTTTCTATTGCTCGTTCCAAAATAATATGTACTGACTGATGTGTTGCATTTTCTTCATCTGCTATTTGTTGCTCTGTTTTATCTTCAAAATAGTATTTCTTTATTCTTCTTTTTTGTACTTCTGGAAGCATATCTATTGCTTTCTTTAAATCTTCAAAAGTAGATTTCTGAATAATATAATCTTCTAATCCTGTAGGCTTGTCCATTGCTCTAGCACAAAGATTATCTTCATATATTTCAGAATGCTCAATATGCCTATCATATTCGTTCATTTCCTTAATATCATCTAACTCGAATCTATCTAATGCCTTATATATTTCTTCTTGTACTTCTATTTTATTTATCTTTCCTGTCACATCTTTAAATGTAACTATGTAAAGATTCTTTTCTTCACAATAACTTAAAATATAAGGATTATCCCTATATTTTCTTCTTTTTGGGCGATCTGCCATCTTTCTTTCCTCCATTCAATTTGTTTTTTAAAATCAAATTGAATAAAGGTGGGCTACGGCAATTCTCTAATCTAAAGCAAACAAAAAGAGAGTAAAATCCCCCTATTGCAAATAGAGTATATTTCGCTCTCTTTTCTTTATTTTCAAATTGTATTAAATTTAATTCGTAGTATTCGTCATCATCTACAATCATAATATCGTTTGCTCCTATACAAGCAATCGCTATGTAAACGAGCATATTTTTGAATACTACTTATTGTATATGTACTTTTTACATTTAAACTTTTATAGTAATACCAATAATTGAAAGTAACATTTACTACTTAAAATTACTTCTATTACTACTTTTTACATCTTTTCATACCTTTCTTTCTCATATTTATTACTATATCAGAATAGCCATTGCTTATTTTATTATCCTTAACTAATTGTAATAAATATAAAAAGAGCCAATAAACTATGAATGAATATCATAGTCTATTGGCTCTGCGTCTATGCGTCTGGCTCTTGTTAATATCTTATAAAATATCACAATATAATTTTTAAAAATTATATCAAATTATTTCTGTAAAATTTGTCGCTTTATGTAGTACAATTCATATTTTATAAAAAAATAGTCTATAAATATAATAATTACATATTTATAGACCTTAATTTATAGATTTAATTTCTTAATAACTTTCACTTGCATATTC
>CAJTZC010000020.1 GCA_910583745.1 uncultured Bacilli bacterium | reverse complement strand
CCGATACGCTCGAAAGATTGGCACTCAAGTTCCCGATGGCAATCTTCTGGTTTTCTGTATTAGGATTTTCCATCTGGAAAAGTGCATACGTGAGACCTCCAGCCAACAATACGACAGAAAAAACTGTCAGAACTGCCAACACGACATGTGATTTAATTACTTTATTCATCGATTTATTCATGGTTTTCCTCCGTTCAAAAGTTATTGTTTTTTATTCAAAGCGAAATGGATTTGTAGAAGTACCTGTACCTTTCAGCTGACTCAAGTATTCAGACTTGAGATTTATTACAGGTGCAATGGCACCGGTGTCAGTTGTGCTATAATTGCTCAAATAATCTGAAGCACAGAATACTAGAGCATAACTACCACTAAAACTGTAAGGTGAGAATGACCAATAAACACTTCCTTTATATAAGTAGTAACTACTATTTCTTGTATTCCATTTTCCGCTTCCGGCGGCCACGATTTCATCTGTAGTTATGAGACCTACTGGATACGTCAACTTTCCGTTTCCTCCGCTTGTCTCTTTCACTGTAAATTTATCATTTTCCTGTGGACATGTGAAGCGGGGTTGTACTTTGTCATAATTCACAGATTGTACTCCGCTTCTTGCATAGGCTCCATATCCTGTTCTATTATCTCCATAACCTAGTGCAGAATCGTCTATCCAACCAGTTACACCGCTTCCAGGTGTACTTCTATCATTACAGAAGATACTATCTGCGACATAGTTTCCATATCCTGTGTCGACTATATTTGTTTTATACCATTCGTCTACTTTGGTCTTTATTGGTGAGTCTGTTTCATTTCTTTGGGATTGTTCTCTACTCGTACTCGCACTTCCATTCGCTCCTCCGAACATCCATCCCACATATTTTGCATCATCATTTGCACTATTCCATGATTGATTTGTCAGAGCAAAACCTTTCGAATATCTGTTTGTTCCAGCTTCCCCTGCTCCGTCGTATTGCATTCTCACTGTTCCGTCTCCATTGATACGGATGATTCTCCACCACATATCTTGACCACTTGCATTACGCCCAAATCTTACATAATTGTTCAGAACCATTCCTCTGAAGTAATAACTCGTTCCATAGTCATCTTCTAGGCTGAACAGTCCGTTTGCCGTTTCATCTGTCGTCGCTGGATTTGCGAAGTTCGGTACGCCTTCCTCGGGCTCTTGGACATTCAATGTCACATTTCCGATGTTTATAAACTTAGGCTCTAACTCTGCAACAGTGCTGACGACTCTCACTTCGCCCTCCCAAGTCTTTCCTTGCACGGCTTCGTAAGTAGTATCCGCATTAATCCAAAGACGTAGGTCGTATGTCGCCGATTCTCCTTTTTTTAAAGTCCCTTTTTTTAAAACATATGACTTGCTATAGCCACTTGGCACATTTTTCATATTCTCTGTCTGCAGAGAAAGCGTGTTTGCAACGCCTTTATTCAACGAAAAGTTGATGTGGCTGTTCGAGAAGGAACCAGTCTTCGAGTTCAGTAAGACATTGTAGACCGCTTCGATGTTGCATGTATTCGTTATAGTAAAAGTATAAGGTGTCAGCGTCTGCCCTTTGTCGTCGTCCATAGAAAAGGTATTTGTCAAGTTGATAGAGTCTTTATCTGTAAATTCTATGTTAAAACAAGACGAATTCAAAGAAGAATGTCCTGTCTGTTTCTTCTCGGTCGCAAAGAAACCATATGTCACCGCACTGGCTGTCACAATCGTCAAGACTAGGATGACCCCTATCTTAAAACCGAACGAATTCATAAAACTTTTTGCATTTTTATTCATAAGTATTCCTCTATTTTCTTTTACTATCTATAAAATAATTTTAGCATTACTTGGAAGATTGCACAATAAAAGGTTTACGACAAAATGTAAACCTGACATTATTTTTTGAATTCGAATATAAAGTCTAATATCTTGACTTCGTCGCCATTCTTGGCGCCTAGTTTCTCTAGTTCTTCGTCTACTCCCATGCCACGAAGTTTGCGAGAAAAACGCATCGCAGCTTCTTCGTTCTCTATTCTAGTCATTCTGAAAAGCTTCTCTATCTTTTCACCACTTACTACCCAAAGGTCATCTTCTTTCGTGATGCTGAAAGGCAATTCTTCCTTGAATTTATACAGTACGTGGTTTTCTAACTCGTCTTCGCTGTAGAGCTGTTCTTCTTGTAGGTTGTCTAACATGTCTGCGAGGTCTTTGAGTAGAGGTTCGAATCCTTCATTCATGATAGCACTCAACTCATATACTTTGACGTCTTTAAACGTCGCTTTAAACGCTTTGAGATTTTCTTCTGCATTCGGCAAATCCATCTTGTTGGCAATGACAATGTCCACTTTTTTGTAAAGTTTCTCATCGTATTTGCGGATTTCGTCGCAGATGATGCGATAATCGTCTATTGGATTTCTTCCCTCTTCTGCGCCCATATCGACGACATGAGCAAGAATTTTAGTACGCGAAGCGTGCCGAAGGAACTTATGGCCGAGACCGATTCCTTCACTTGCTCCTTCTATTAGACCTGGTAAATCTGCCATCGTAAAGACGCGACCATCTTGCAGTTTGATGACTCCTATATTTGGACTTAGCGTCGTAAAATGGTACGCTGCGATTTTAGGGTGACAACCACTTATCATGCTCAATATCGTACTCTTGCCGACGCTTGGAAGACCGACTAGACCGACATCTGCAAGCATTTTCAGTTCGCATTTTACGATGCGCTCTTCGCCTGGCTCTCCCTTTTCACTGAAACCGGGAGCGGGGTCGGAGTGTGTTGCGAAGGCTCTGTTGCCTCGACCTCCGCGGCCACCTTTCGCGACGACGACTTCTTGTTTATCCTCTAAAATATCTGCGACGACCAAGTTCGTGTCTTCGTCGATGACTGTCGTGCCGAGAGGAACGTTGATTCTGATATCTTCACTGTTGGCACCATATTTGTTGGAACCCTTGCCGTTGATGCCCTTGCTCGCTTTGATTATTTTGTGATAACGCAGGTCGACGAGAGTTTTGAGACTCTTGTCCCCTACGAAGATGATACTCGAACCCTTTCCACCGTTTCCGCCGTCTGGGCCGCCCATCGGTTCACATTTTTCGCGTCTAAAACTCGTACAACCGTCTCCGCCAGCCCCTGCATATAGTTTTACTATTACTTCATCTACAAACATATCTATTCCTCCACTCTTATTATGTCTAATAATGGTTTATTTTTGTCTTCTTTGTATCTCGTTTCGTCGAAAAGACGAGTCAACAACTCTCTATAAGGTTTTAATGCGACTTTCTCTTTATAAGTATCTTTCTTTGCAATCGTCTCTCCTAGGTAGCTCAATAAGGTAAATACTTCGAATATGCCTGCTAAAATGAGAGAAGTGAGTACAATATTTTCCGTGATGGTGCACCTGTCCGTCACGACGTCTACTACGTGTAATAAATCGTTTATCACGTTCGGATTGAACAGACGAATGGCACCTAAAAGGATAGAGATACTCAAAAACCACGTCTTTATCTTGCCTTTCATCGTCGATTTGACGTTCTCTCCGTGTAGAGTTCTGTATATATTTAAGAGACTTATCGCGAGCTCGAATAGCAACAGGATGAGATAGTCGATGTGTGTTCCTATGAGGCTTAGAATGCAGACTATCGCCAAGAGCTTATCGCCGAGAGGGTCTAAGAGCGCTCCGCCCACAGTCGAAACACCCCATGCTCGAGAGAGCTTCCCGTCTAAAAAATCCGTGATAAAAAGAAGGGCGAGGAGTACGATGAGAAATGTCGTATTCGCCGTCGAAAATATAAATGGAATGGTCAATGCTCCGACGATTCTAGAAAGTGTCAGTCCATTTACAATCGTTTTTTTTACTCTTTTGGACATCGTTACCCCTCTTTTCTACTTGTATATTAGCAAAAAATGGTATAAAAGTCAAAAAAAAGCAGACACGGTGATTTTCACTTCGTCTGCGATGGCGCATCGTTTTTACCGATTACGCTTTTTTGATTTTTCTAGGACCTTTTTTTGTTTCGTCGTCTTCTAGTTTATCTATCATTCCTCTTAGAACCAAGACAGTCTTGTTTCTTATCTCTTTTGCAGCTTTTTCTACAACTGGTTTCCCCTGTTCGATTGCCATTTCATAAAGTTCTTCCGCTTTTGCTTTGATGTCTTCTGCTTTCTTCTTTGCAATCTCTAATACTTTTTCTTTGTCTAAGTCTTCTAACTCTTTTTTTAGATTTTCTACTTTTTCGATGAGATTGTCTTTGACTTCGTTATAGTCTAGACCTTTCAAGTATGCGACGAGTTCGTCCATCTTTCTTTTCAAATCTGCTCTCGTCTTCTCTCCAGATTGTGGTGCGAATAGGACTCCCAATCCTACACCTAAACCAATTCCTGCTAAAACTGAACCTAGTCCGTATCTTTTCTTTTCACATTTACTCATAATATTCCTCTTCTTCCTCACTTTCATATTTTGGCTTTCTCCATCTGCCAATTTTTGTAATGAATCCACTTACTACATCGACAACTCTATCTGAAAACATAGATATTTTGTCTGTCGTAAAGTCTATTACGTTGAATAGACCATTCAAACTGTCTACTTTTCTCTGCATACTGTCTAACACAGCATCTACTTTGTCCATTGCACCAAGTAGCCTTACACCTAATATTATGCCGATTATCAATATAATTATTAATAAAATGTATATCAATATTGGCAAATACACCTGAAAAAACTCTAACATCAATCTTCACCCTTTCCTTGATATAACGAATCGATTAGGTCGAATAAATCTTCTTCTCCTAATGCTTCGTCCGTTTCTTCCATCTTTTCTTTTTTTACTTCATCTCGAACGTCATCGCTGTAAGAGCGATTCGTCTTTAACTGTTTTCTCTCGGGTTTTACTTCTGCTACTCCCTTTTCTTCCGGTAAAGGTTTGTCTTCAGGTACTTTCTCCTCTTGCAAGTCGAGTTCTATCTCGTCTTGGATGAGGTCTCCATCTATCGCTGTCTCTTCGATATCGTCAAAAATCTCTGTCTCGTCGAGTTTTTCTATTACCGGTTCCATTTCTTCTGAGGAATCCACTAGTAAATCGTTAATGCTCAATCCCTCGTCGTCATCGGCGTATCTCGACTCTACATCGTTCGTCACAGCTGGAATCTCGTTCGTCTGTGTGAGTGACAATTCGATTTCATCTTCTAAAGTTCCATACGCTTTCTTTCTGACACTGTCTAAATCTAGAACTGTATTCGCATTGGCTCTCTTCTCGCTTTTCGATACGATGTCTTCTTTTTTGTAGTTTTCATTCAATATTCCATAGACGGGAGAGATGATAGGAGATGGCTTGAAGTTCTTCCTCTCTTCTTTCGTCTCCAAGGCTGTCTTTAGAACGGCTTGGCTCGATTCTCGATTGGTCTTGTAGTCGCCTTTGTATTTTCCATAGCTGTAATCGAAAGCATTGGTGTAACCGCTCGGTTTTCTCGTCTTCTCGACGACTTTCTCTTTCACCGGCGCTTTTTCTTCTCTCTCGACACGGCTCGTCTTCGGCTTAGTTATAGGAATCTCTTTCGTCTTCTCATCTTCAAATACGGGGAATGTGAAAGTCTTCGGCTTTCTCTTCGGCTCCTCTACGACGGGTTCTTCTTTTTGGTCGGTTTTCAATTTTGGCATCTCGAAGAAATCATCATCTTCTTTTTCAATTCTTCTCGCAGGAGTCTCTATCTTTCGGATGACGACCTCGTCGTCACTCGTGCTGCTCAGTCGCTCTCGTACTTCCCTTTTCGGTTCTTTTTTCTTTTTCTCTTCTTTTGGTTCCCCTTTTGTTATGACAGGAATTTCCACTGTCTCTTCATCGAATAGGATTTCTTTAAGTTTATTAAATAGGCCCATCGTATGTCACGTCCCTTCATTGAATGTGATCCCAGTCTGGAATTTTGTCTTCATCATAGCCGTCGTATTCGTCTTTCCATTCTAGAATATTGCTATTGTCACCACTCGTGCCTTTGTCGAATATGTCGACATTTTCTTCTTTATAGTTTAGCAAACTCTCGCTACTCAGGTTCGTCAAAAACGAGTCGTTGTATTGGATACTCGATAAAATTATCAATGCTTCTGAAACGACTAGCTTCTCACGACCCTTTTCTACTATCACTTCTATTTTAGCACAATTATAAGCGATTTCAACTAAATATTTATCATTTTCTACATTTTTTATTTCTATGTAACCCGAATTGTCCTCTGTCGTCAAATCCTTGAAGAAAATGTTTTCTTCTTGCTCGTATACGACGGCAAATTTATTCAAGTAACTGATTAAGTCTATATAGAGGTAAAATGTCTCTTTTTCGCTCTTAATTATTTCGTTATAGTTCGCGGAGGAGACGACATACAAACTCTGTGGCAAGTAAAATTTATATCCTTTTCGATACGTATTCGCCATTTTTGCGTCTGTATTGATTATCTCATTTGCGATTTCGTCATAAGAACTCTTGCCGATGTCGACACATCCCGTCGTCGCAAGGACTAAGAGAAAAAGAAGTATCGCCTTTTTCATAATTCACCTACATTCATGAAATATTATACCATTTTTTCTATGCTTTGCCTACCTGTTTTTGTGTGCAGAAATATATTTTATCTTGAAACCTTTTGCGGAAAACTTTATTTCGTATTCTGTCTTGACGTTTGGCCTATCGGTCGCCCACAAATCCAAGATGACCTCGTCGAAGGTGTAGCCGTAGTTGTTGAGGCTCATGAGGGTACTTTCGAAGAGGGAGTCGTTGTCGGTTTTCATTCGAATTTTGGCGTCTCCTACAAAGACTTTGTCGTATTCTTTGAGAAAATCTTTGTACGTCAGACGTCGTTTGAAATGGCGTTTTTTTGGCCAAGGGTCGCTGAAGTTGAGAAAAATCGTATCGATTTCTTCAGAGAAATAAGAAGCAATATCTATCGCATCGACGTGCAAGACTTTGACGTTGTCTAATTTTTCTTCCTCTAATTTTTGTATTCCACGAACTAGGACGCTCTCGTATTTTTCTACACCAATGAAGTTCCATTCAGGATGCTGGAGAGCCATTCCCTTAAGGAAATCGCCTTTTCCCATGCCGATTTCTAACATAATCGGATTGTCATTCACGAAGAGTTTTTTCCACTCGCCTCGATTCTTCTCTGGGTTTTCTATAAAATACGTCGAATTGTTCATTATCTCTTCGGCATTTTTCACATTTCTTAAACGCATGTAGTTCACCTATTTCTAATGTTTTCATATACTATGGTAAAGGGGGAAATCGAATGAAAAAAGACAGAAACGCTTTTTTTCAAAATCAAAGTGCCAGCAGCTACTTTTATCCATCTAGCCCTATGCCAATGCAAAATCAAATGATGGGTGGGTATCCGATGGCTACCGAATCTAGCAGCAACTTTTACCAAGGCCCAGTCATGACACCAGTTTACCAAAATACGGACACTTATTCTAGTGAAATCGAAAGCCGTCTTGCAAAAATCGAAAGACAGATGAACAGATTGGATACCAGAGTGTCGAAACTGGAAAGCGAAATTAGCACAGTAGGAACGAATCCGTCTGATTTTAATACGACGAACAACATGTATATGATTTAATCTTTTAAGCTTACTTTGCCAAAGGTAAGTTTTTTCATCATTTTTTTCAAGTAATCGCGTCCAAAGATGTCGTCGAACAGTTTCATCTTATAGGCGATGAGGACATAAGTCAAGCCTCCTAAAACGGTGTTGGCCGCAATTGTGATGATAGCATTAACTATGCTCGACACATCGAGTGTGAAGAAGGTATTGAAAACCGTCAATACGACAATCATCGCCATCGTCGGGACGGCGATTTTGCACAACATCGAGAGTGTGGATTTGTACGATATCTTGTGGTTCTTTCTCAAATCGTGGGTGGCGATACCCATCGAAATGGTATATCCCG
Organism: uncultured Bacilli bacterium; assembly: GCA_910583745.1. Lineage (GTDB taxonomy): Bacteria > Bacillota_I > Bacilli_A > RF39 > UBA660 > RUG11867. The sequence goes on along the minus strand of CAJTZC010000020.1, from coordinate 15,649 downwards.
TCATCGTCGCGACGGTTGCACCCCAGTAGGCCGGTATGCCTATTTTGTCGAACAAGAGCATCAGAGGGATGTCTAAAAGTCCATTCATGGCGAAGCCGATGAAGACGCTCAAGTAGACCGTCTTAAATTTGTTCAAGGACATGATGATGTTGAATGTGGTTCCGTACAGGTTGGCAAAGACCGCTCCGACGACCATAATCGATAAGACTTTTGGACCGTACTCGCTCATGCCGTAGAAAATGCGCCATACAGGCTCTGAGAGGATGCACAGACCTACTGCGCAAGGAATGCTGATGATAAGTATAATCTGGTAAGCTTTGTTGATTTTGTGGTTGAGTTCTTTCCAATTTTTTTTGACGCAGGAACTCACTATATTCGGAATGAGACTGACACTCATCCCCATAGAGAAGGAACTGATTATCATGCAGATTTTAGACGACCAAGTCGTGATGGCACTTTGGATGAACTCGACGTCTGTCGCAGGAAACCCGAGGATATTGAGTCCCCTGATGATGAGGACCATGTCCATGAAGTTGTAGATGTTCGTCGCAATGTTTATCACGATGAAAGGTACCGAATACCCGAGAATTTTCATGACGATGTCGCGATTTGTAATCGCATCTTTTTTTTCGTATTCTTGTATACCGAGGGTTTCTCTATTCTGCTTCATCTTTCGTCTCAAGTAGAAGTAAGCGGTCAATCCACCAAAGAAAGCGCCTGATACAGCAATGCCGACTGCGAGGGTCAAAGACAGAGAGAGCACCTTGTATACGATGAAGCTTCCCGAGAGGATGATAAAAATACGGACTATCTGTTCTAATATATTGCCCACACTCGAAGGCCCGACGATGCTATGTCCTTGTATGTACCCTTTCGTGACACTGAGATAAGGAATGACTAGGATGGCAAAACTCACACAGCGTATGACGAATGCCACATCGGCGATGGAGTTTCCCCCCGACATGTCGCCGATTATCGCTCTAGCCATAAACTCAGCGAAGAGGAACATGACTAAAAACCCCGCGACGGAAATGTACCCTATTATCCTTTTTCCTATTTTAAACGTTCTGTACTTGGCTTCTTGTAGACCCAGGGTGTTGTATTCGCTTATCATCTTGCTGATTGCCGTCGGAATTCCTGCCGAAGAGATGCCTAAAAATATCGCATAGATGTTGTATGCGTAACTGTACAGTGCTCCCCCTTGACTTCCTATGATATTGTAAAAAGGGATGACATAGAGCATTCCGAGTATTTTGGTTATAATTACGGCCGTGGTCGCGATGACTGCTCCTTCGACAAAGCTGTTTTTTTTCATTTTATCACTATCTTTCGTAGACAATCATCGCAGAGAAACAGTAAATCTGCTCTTCCCCACAGGTACTAATCGCTACGTTATACTTTATATCGATGATGTCGGACTCGAGGCCGCTTAAAAATTCGTTCACGGAAGCCTCTAAATCTTTTTCGTGGCTCTCGTCGAATATCTTCACTTTCATTTTAATCACCAGATGAAGTATAACACATTTCTCGTGCGAAATTTGTCTCAATATGCTAGAACCATTATACTTTATATTTTATACTTTTACAATATTTGTAGGTTCGTAGAACTTAAAAAAAGAGACTTTACGGAATGACATTCTCGGTCATCCCGTTCGTCTCTATCGTGTTGTCGTAGTATTTGACAATCGATTCGTATTTTATTTTTAAATTTCGATACTCTTTTAAGATGGTCTCGTCGACTTTGGAAAAAGGGATGACGGAGAAATTGCGGTTATCTGGCGTCGAGTACGTGTACAAAAGTTCCGTTTTTAGGTTCATCAAATCCACATCTATCCTGTCGTTGACGACTGTTTTTACGAGGTCGACGTCGACGAGCAAGCCGATTCTTCTCTCGTATTCGTCTTTGGTCGATTGGCTGGAGATGAGGTTTCCTAGAGAGTAGATGACGAGGGTATCGCCTATCCATTCGATCGGTTCGATGACGTGAGGGTGAGTGCCGATGACGATATCGACTCCAAGAGAGGCCAAGTACTCAGCAATGGCTCTTTGCTCGTCGGTCGGCGTATTTCTATATTCTTCGCCCCAATGCATGGAGACGAAGAGGAAATCGGTCTTGTCCCGTATTTTCTCGATGTCTTTTTTCACTTTTTCTTCTGTATAAAGGTTTACATAGTAATCGTTCGGACTTTCGAGCCCGTTTGTCGAGGTCGTATAACTCAGCAGTGTATACGTGATTCCACTCATCTCCATGATCTTGGGGTCACTTTCTTCGCGCGTGCAAACACTTCCCGCGGTCAAGACGCTCGGGAAACTGTTCCAAAAGTTGCATGCGGCGAATATCCCCGCTTCTCCTCTATCGAGGGTGTGGTTGTTCGCACGCGAGACGAGGTTGAAGCCGAGGTTGACCATCGTCATACCGAAGTCTTGTGGCGTCGTGAAAAGTGGATAGCCCGAGAATCCCATCTTTTGGTCCATCAAGACGGTCTCTTGGTTGTAGAAAAGCAGGTCCGAACCGTATACTTCACTTATAAGCGGTTCGAACATCTTTCTGAAGTTGTAGTGTTCTTTTTCGTAAGCATCTTTATATATATTAGGACTCACCAAAGCATCTCCTACCATGGTGAGAGTCAGCTTAGTACTTTCAGGGATGTCCTCGTCGATGGTTACATTTTTAAAGACATCTTTGAGACTGCAAGAGCATAGAAAAAAGCATAGCATCAGTATAAAAATCTTTTTCATACTAAGTTTTATGCTTTAGAATCTTTTTCTATACTCTGGAATCGTTTCTCTTTTATCTATTTACAAACTCTTCTTTTGAATTTTTATAATTTATTGATAATACATTCCATCTTATTTCCTATTTTTCCATAGTTTACATCATTTTTTAATTCACCAATGTCTATCCATTTAAAATTAGAAAGTTCATTTTGCTCAATGTTTATTTTAGAAATCTTATCTACTATAAATAAATATCTAAAATCGAAGTGGTAATGTGCTGGCAAGTTTAATCTTTCATTATGTTCGATGAAATGTGTATCAATATCTATCGGAATTTGTTCATTTTCAGATATATGTAGTTGTTCTAGATTATTTATACCTGTTTCCTCCATTATTTCTCTTTTGGCAATTTGTAAAGGACTTTTTTCATTGCTATTCGCATGGCCTCCTGGGTATAAAAACATTTTTAAATCTTTATGATATAAAACTAAAAATTTATGTTCCTCTTTTGCATAAATAAACCCTCCAGCCACGATGTGACCGTTAAAATTATTCCAATTTATTATATCTTTATCGTCTGATTTTTCCAAATAATCTAACAACTTAGATTGTCTTTCTTTTTCTTCAGGAAATAATGACAAATACTCCTCTAAAATTTTTAATACGTTCTTTTTCATGCTACACTCCATTATCTTACTTTTTTTGTCACCCATGACTCTCTCTTCTGAATAAAAACAATACGACTAAGACTTTGTTTGTTCATAGCCGTTTCAATTGTTTTTGTTGTATTCTGTTTTACTCTCTTTTAGAAGTCTTCCGTGAATTCCAGGTTCGACGATATTTATAGCATTCAAAGCGTCTTCTAAACTTTCTTTAAAATTTCCTTTAAAGAACAGAGCTTCCGCTTTATTTAAACCTTGGTTGACCCTAGGGTTTGTCGAACGGTATCTGTTTCCATAGACGATGGCGTGTTCACTCATCGAAGCCGTTTTGACTGTCTCGTTGGTCGTCTTGTAGAGTTTGAGTGTCAAGTCTCTCGCCGTGTCGACTCTCGTATTGAGTACATCGACGACCATCGGTTTCTTCTCTAACTCTTTTATCATGTCGTTAATGGCTTCGGTCGCCTCGGACAACTCTACATAGTATCTCTTAGGTATGATAGGCAATTTGTACGAATTTATCTTCTCTTTGCTCTGGTCTAAGAGAGTCTTTATCTCTTCGAGCTGGTCTTTCGCACGGTTTTCGTCTTCTCTATAGCCATTTATCATTCTCAAAATGGAGTCGAGATTGTTTTCGACTTTTATGAGTCGGCTGTTCAACATCTGCAGTTCTCTATCCAATTTAGAAAACGCATAGTTTCTCGAACGGGCATTCTCGATAATCACATCGTAGTCTTCCATGATGCCTTTGATGGTGACCTCTAGAATGTTCAAACCTCGAAGACTGTCGTCTTGTATCTGGTAGTCTCTCTTAATATCCCCTATTTTACTGTTTAAATTGGAAGCGATTTTATACAGTTTTTTGGTCTTTGCTGCGATGCTGTTTCCGAGTTCTGTAAAATCTTTCTTTGCCAATCTCTCTCTATCGAAGTCGTTATAAATGCTGTCGAAATAAGTCGAAATCGTCTTGAGTTCTAGACTCGAATCCTCTAGGTTGAGCACGTTCAAGCGGTCGAAGATGTCAGCGATTTTCTTTTCGGCTTCTGTGATGTTGTTTTCGATTGCCAAGTAATCTAGATTGTACCCCTCTTTCAACATCTTTCCGTAGAGGCTACCGATGTCACTCATCTTTTTAGGGACGAGTCTCGCGCCTAGAAGGATGATTTCAGGAGCTTCATCGATGACGATGTCCAAGTTGTTTATCGAATCGTCGAGGGCTTTAATGATCTTCGCGACTTCACTGAAAGAATTCTTTTCCATCGCAATTTCGAAGGCGCTGAACAGCTTATCGATGGTCTCAAACTGCAGTTCTATCGGTTTTTTAATCAACCGATAGTTCTCTTCGTTCTCTCGGTATGTATTGATGATATTGCGGTACTTGCCCTTTAACTTTGTCACTGTCTCGCGGTTTCTCTCTTCTGAGAGGGTCAAGTTTTTAATCTCTTCGAGCAAATAGTTGGCTTTCGTCTTGACGTGGTAGATGCTGAGCTCGACTTTCGCGAGAGTCGGCTCTATCTCTTTATATTTTTTGGTCGTGAAGAGGTCTTCAATCAGTATCAGATGGTCAGTCAAATTCGGGATATCGACACTCTTAATCTCGTCGAATCTCCTCTTCCACTCTTTGTATTTGTTTTCTATGTCTTTCGAGTTTATCATGCTCTCGACTTTGGAAAGTTCGCTCAAAATATTCGCATTGAGAATGAGATTTTTTTCTCTTTCGAGGGTATCGAGTATTTCTCCGTATCTCTTTTTGTTGTGGCTTCGCATCAGTATGAACACGACTATCATAATCGTTATAGTCAGCAAAATATAGGTGATGCACAACAGTTTGACGGTCGTTTCGCTCATACTTCTCACTTTCCTTTACTATCTAAAATTATATAATAATTTGTCATTTTATGCAAGGTTCGTGAGGAGAATTGCTAAAAATTTACAGAATTTACAAAAAGGTCGAGTCCTCTTCTTATTTTGTGAATTCTGAGAAGCGATTTGCAAAAAGATTTCGTTTGTGTTAGACTGAGTTTGATGATGAAAGGAAGTTAGATATGAACAAAGATTTATTAATTTTTGGCGCGATTGGAGGCGGGTCGGCAATGTTAGCTTTTGGAGCCTCTTATGCTTTATTAGAAACTAGTAGTCTACTCGCAGATTTTGCAGCGCACATCCGCCTTATCAGAGAGGAAAATGCTCCACTTGGAACGATTTTCGTTGTACCGCCTCAGTCAATTGTAGAAAAAAGAAAGCTAGATAAAAGTGGTATCAAAAAGGAGGCAAGCGTGGTCATCAATGAGTTTGTCTCTACTCTCGAGAAGGAAGGAATCGCCCTCGACAATCTCTATAGAAGGTTTCAACCGCATAGTGTTCAACCAAATTTAAAATTAGCGGGACAGTACCAACCTTCGACAGGAATTTTATATGTAGATACAAATAACTTGAGAGAAACTCTCCTCCGCGCTCTTTTGGAAGAGACGATTACTTTTGACGAGGATAAAAAGTTTATTGCCCACGGCTTTGAGAGAATAAACTACGATTCAAGAGAGAATGAAAAAATCATCGAACACTTCGGTTATGGAATGAACGAAACCTATAAACAGCTCTTTATGGCGCGACATTTCGATTTGCCTATTCGAGATGAGTCTCTCGTCTCTCTACTTAGAATGATAGAAGAGATTCTCGGAACAACGAAATTGGAAGATGTATTTTTGACTGGCAATCTTGTCGATTTAATTCACAGTTTTATGAGTTTTCATACGACTTCAACTTTCAAAAGATGGATAAAAAGTTTCGATAGAGCTTATACTTCTCTACATCGGGGTCAATCTTATTCTTTGTCTAAAAATAACAGTTTACTCAAGCAATTGGGAGTCACCTGTTATAGAGGTCTATTCTTGGAAATCGCAGAAAACTATATCCGTTATATTAAGCGTATAGCACAGCGTCCTGGTGGCGCTTTAACAGCGGACATCCTGCTTGCGCGATTGGATCAATATCTATTTATTCCATCAGGTGACAAAAATCCTAGCGATTACAAATTGAAAAGCAGCGATGTCGAAGCCATTCGGGCTTATCGCGATGAAATGTTTCCTCATAGAAAAGAACCTTCTTATGTCATTCGTCCGAAAGATTCCTCTTCAATTAAATAAATGTATAAATTCTAGAAGAAAATGCCTATTATTCAACCGTAGTAGGTATTTTTTTTGTGGCTAAAAAGTTGTCAATTCGCAAGTTTTATGATAGAATAAGCCTATTTTAAGAAAGGAATGGAAAAATGGATAACGATTTATTATATTATGGTGCGATTGGAGGCGGTTGTGCCATCTTAACGATTGCTGCCTCTTATGTCCTAACAGAAGTTGTGTCTATTACTGCCGATTTAGTAGAGCATGTCCATCTTGTAAAAGAGGAGAAAGCACCTTTCGGGACTGTCTTTGCCGTCCCCCCGCAGTCGATTGTAGAAAAAAGAAAGTTAAATAAAAATGGCATTAAAAAAGAAGCAAGTATCGTCATCAACGAGTTCGTCACTACACTGGAAGGAGCGGGCCTAGATATTAGTAATCTCTATCGAAGATTTCAACCTCATAGCATTGAAAACAATGCGAAGTATGGTGGTAATTATGATTGCAGAGAGGGAAAATTATATGTAAATGAAGATAATTTACGTGAAACTCTACTCTACGCTCTTTTGGAAGAGACGATTACTTTTGACGACGAAAAAAAGTTTATTGCATGCGGTTTTGAGAGAGTCAATTTCCATACAAGTAAAAATGAAAAGATGGTCGAACACTTCGGTTATGGATTGAATGAAGCCTATCAGCAACTCTTTCTGGAACGCTATTTCGACTTGCCTATTCGGGATACTTCTTTAGTCGATTTGGTGCGTATGTTTGAAGAATTGGTTGGACGAGAGAAAATGGAGAAGGCATTTTTTACTGGCAACTTAATTGAGTTCTTCTATAGTCGTTGGAGTGATTTCTCTGTTAAGAAATTTAAAAAATGGATTAAAAAACTCGATACAATCTATGCTTCTCTTCATTTAGGAATGTCTTATTGGTTTTCTAAAAATACTAGTTTATTGAAACAATTGGGCGCATCTTCGTTTAGGAGTCTATTTGTAGAAATTGCGAAGGATTATATCGACCAAATCAAAGAGAATGTTCTACTGCAACGTTGTAATGAGTTGGATGCAGATATCGCGCTCTCTCGATTAGACCGCTACTTGGCTTTTACAGGAAGTGGCGAGAAGTCTGGTGACTATAAATTAAGAAGAAGCGATGTCGAAGCCGTTCAAGCTTATCTGAATCAAGCGTTTCCTAATCATTTAGTCAAACCATACACCATCCGTCCAAAAAACACGACGGTTTAAAAGAACTTTACAAATGCTAAAAATAAATGTATAATACTTTTAGCATTTATGGCAGTTTCTGCCTTTTTAGTCTGTTATGTGTTTGTACTCGTTTTAAGTAACTTACTGCCAAGCGAACAATTTACAAACTCCCAATGGACGAGAATGGCAACCGAACTTGAATAATTGCAAATAGAAAAGAAAGGAGAAATAGACATGGCAAGATATACAGGACCTGCTTATAAAAAATCTAGAAGATTAGGATTCAGTACTCTAGAGACTGGTAAGGAACTTGCAAAAAGACCTTATGCTCCAGGACAACACGGTATGGACAGAAAGAAGAAGATGAGCGAATATGGAACACAGTTACAAGAAAAACAAAAGATGCGTTTCATGTATGGTTTGACTGAAAAACAATTCAGAAGAACATTCGACAGAGCTTCTAAAATGTCTGGTATCGCTGGTGAAAACTTCTTCAAGTTATTGGAAAGCAGATTAGACAATGTCGTCTACAGAATGGGACTTGCAAACACGAGACGTGGCGCTAGACAATTGGTCAACCACGGACACATCCTCGTCGACGGTAATAAGGTAGATATTCCTTCTTACAACGTTAAACCAGGAAGTGTTATCAGTGTAAAAGAGAACTCTATCAATCATCCAGCTATCAAAGCTGCTCTTGAGAATAAAGTGACTCGCCCTGCTTTCGTAGATTTCGACGAAAAGAAGATGTCTGGAACTTACATCAGATTACCTGAAAGAAGCGAACTTACTGCTGAAATCAACGAATCTATGATTGTAGAGTTCTATAACAGATAGTCAATTAAAAAATTCCATAAGCAATTATGGAGTTTTTATTTGGCGTTCGAAATGATTTTTTCTAATCTTTCGATAAACTTTTCTTTATCCTTTAAAAGTTCACGCATTTCTTTTAAGTACTTGTCGTAGACCTCGTCTTCTAGAAAGAACTTGACATATCCATCGTCGCCAAACTTTTTTAATGTATGATTGTAGCACTCTTCTACTGTTTTTTCTCTACTTTGCTGTTCCATATGAGTAATGTTATAAAAATATATTCTTTTTAATGATTCGTCGACATCGACGTTTCTGTCCGCGGATGACAAGAGTTTTCCATAAATGTTTCGAGGCTCTCCATCCAAAGATGCTCTATGGTCCTCTATTGCCTCTTTCATCGTCAAGCGTTGCTCCTCATTAAAAAATTTTTTTAAGGTTGCATCGTCATACATCATTTGGGCAGACACTTTTTCATGATTTTTGTAGTCTATACTATAACCTATGTCGTGATAAGCCGCGATGACGTAGAGCATATCGACATCGGCATTCGCTTTTTTATTTAATTTGAAGCATCTATCGATTACATATTTACTATGCTCTATTTGATGTGCTTCATCGTTTGTTTCATATCGAGGAAATACCGCTTCTTCGATATATTTTTGCAATTTTCTATTTACCTTCATTCGCCTCTCTCCTTCTTAACAGTCATTTCATCTAATAAAAAGAGCACCCACTCGTATGCAAGGCGGTCCTCCTCGTTATCAATTAAAACTTAAATCATCTCTCATGAGTCTTTCGACATCTCTCTCGGAAGGCTCTTTCCCGCATATTACTCGATTGATGACCGTATAGAGAAGCCTCAGACGCAGTTTGTCTTCCGGCTCTGTATTTATAAAGTTCAATACAATCGGATAACCATTTTCGAGTAAAATGTTCAATTCGGCACTGTCTTTGTCGAACGTAATCGAAATCGTGGAAATCGAATCATAGGGTATTGTATAAATCTGCTTACGGCCCATGTTCTTTTCACTGTCGAAGAGGACGATTTGGCTATCTGTAAATACGCCGTGGTCTCTTTGGGTCTTGTAAGCGACGAGAATATTCTCCCCTTCTAAGACATAATGCTTGATATATCCAGGTAACTCGTCGCGATTGAACGCTTTCGAAAAGTTAAAGTTCTTCGTTACCTCTTTGTATTTAATAAACATCTTTACCACCGACTCCATTATATCACGGAGCTCGATGGGTTCGCAAGTTAAACTGTAAAATAAAAACTAGAGTCGAACACTACGTTCAATCTTCTAGTTTTAGCTCTTCTATATCGTCGATTGTCTCGAGCTGTGATTTGACTATGATACGCATTCGTCTTTTAAAGACGACCATATTTCTTCTCAAGGTTTCTGCTTTTATCTCTATTTTCTCTGCTTCTAAAAGTGCGTCATTTACAATTCGAGATGCATTCTTTTTTGCCTCGTCTATAATATTTCGCGCTTCTTGTTTGGCTGTTCTCGTCATATCTTCGTTCGTACTGTAAATGCTTCCGAGCGTGTTTTGATTTGCTCTCTTTTCGAGAGTAGAAATCTCTCTTTTTAGCTGTTCAATCTCGGCATCTTTACTACGTAATTTATCGATTATCGCTCCATATTCACGAGTCATCTCGTCTACGAATTTATTGACTTCTGCAATGTTGTATCCGTTTAAAGAACTATTAAACCTTTCCATAGTTCATCACCCTTTTGTCTCTACCAGTCTATCTCGTCGTCGTCTCCTTTTTTCGATTTACCGTCGTCGGATTCGCTTATTTTCCCTTGTACTGAAACGTTCTTAGGTGCACAAAGGTAAATGCCAGGTCCGACTTTCTGCAAATCTCCTCCTATTGCGTAGAGAGTACCTGTCAAGAAATCAATGATTCTCTTCGCCTGTGCTTCTGTCACTCTCTTCAAATTTACGACAACTGTATTTTTCGCTTTGAGATGGTCTGCGATAGTTTGGCTCTCAGAATAAGCGCGTGGCTCAATCAGAATCATCTGATTCGTCACTTCTTTTGGCTGTCTCTCTTTCGTCTCGTCGACTGTGTAATAGACTTCTTCGTCGACAGTCTCTTCTCTGTCGTCTTCGTCTCCAAGCATCTTTTTAAGTTTATCGAATGCCATCGTTCATCACTCTTTTCTCTGTATTATTTTAGTATTCAATTTATTCTATCATAAATATTTGGTTTTTACTAGTTTTTTCTCTATTTCTTTAACTCGACTATGGTGATTCCATCGTTTTGATAGTAGAGATAGTATTTCTCTACGAGAGGACACCTCTTTAAGATTTCGTGTGTTTCTTTTTTTAACACTATGCCATGTCTTCCGTGAATAATCTGCACTTTGTATTTTTTTAAAATGACATTTACTTTGAGGAAGTCATATATCAATGCTCTTATGGCGTCTCTCGTCTCTCCATGCAAGTCTAGCTTCGGTAAAATGTTTAAAAACGGGTCTTCGAAGTATTTACTTTTCATTTTTAATTTTTACTTTGGCACTGGTCAGGCGAGCACCCGGTACTCTGAATGGCGAGCAAGAAACGTAATGGAGACCTAGATTGTAGGCAAATTCTATCGAAGTTTCGTCTCCTCCGTGCTCTCCACAGATACCCATCTCTATCGGTCTTACGACACTTTTTGCTGCGATTTCCATGAGGGTTCCTACTCCGTTTTGGTCTAAAGTTTTGAATGGGTCGAAGTCGTATAATTTCTTTTCGTAATAGTAGTTTAAGAATTTACCGGCGTCGTCACGACTGAATCCGTATGTCAATTGGGTCAAATCGTTCGTACCGAATGAATAGAAGTCGGCGTATTGGCTCAGTTGGTTGCTCATGATGGCCGCGCGAGGCGTCTCTATCATCGTTCCCACTTTGTAGTTGACCGTCACTCCTGTCTTCTCCATTAACTTTTTAGCTGTCTTGTCTATGATCTCTTTGATGTAGACGAACTCTTTTAAATCTGTCGTGAGCGGCACCATCATCTCCGCGTTGGTCGCGATGCCTTCGTTTTTGAGTCTTATCATGGCGAGGACGAGGGCTCTCGTCTGCATGACGCTTATCTCAGGATATTTGACTCCGAGACGGCAACCGCGGAAGCCCATCATCGGATTGATTTCTTTCAGTTCTTCGATTCTCTCGTATATTGCTGTGGCATCTATGTTTATCGCTTCTGCTAAAGCACGAATCTCTTTTTCTTCTTTCGGCAAGAATTCGTGTAGAGGTGGGTCTAAGTATCTCACGATGACTGGACGATGTTTCATGACTTTTAGGATATCGTAGAAGTCTTCTTCTTGGAATGCTTCTAGGTTCTCTAGAGCTTTCGCTCTTTCTTCTATCGTCTTCGCGAGTATCATCTTTCTCATCTCGAGGATTCTCTCTTCCGAGAAGAACATGTGCTCCGTTCTTATCAGTCCTATTCCCGTCGCACCGAATTCTAAAGCTTGTTTTGCTGCTTCCGGCGTATCTGCATTGGCTCTGACTTTGATGCCTTCGTATTTTTCTACGAGAGCTAATACTTCGTCTAATAATTCTCGGTTTGAACCTGTATCAGCCAATTCTAATTTGCCTGCATAGATTTTTCCTGTCGAACCGTCTATAGAAAGATAATCGCTTTTCGTGAATACGTGGCCGTTGATTTTGAGCATCTCTTTTTCGTAGTCGATTTCTAGTTCAGAGGCACCACAGACACAGCATTCTCCAAATCCGCGAGCGACCACCGCTGCGTGGCTCGTCAATCCTCCGTTTTTGGTCAAGATTCCGTTTGCATAAATCATACCGTCGATGTCTTCTGCGCTCGTCTCGTTTCGGACTAAGATGGAATCGTGGTCATCGAGAGCTTTCGCTTCGTCGCTTTTAAACACGATGTGTCCTACGGCTACTCCTGGGCTAGCAGGAAGACCTGTCGTCAAAAGTTCTGCATTTTTCACTGCTTCTTCGCTGAATGAAGGTCTCAGCAGTGCTTCTAAGTCGTTCGGTTTGATTCGCATGAGGGCTTCTTTTTCGTCTATCTTGCCCTCTTTCAGGAAGTCTAAAGTAAATTTGACGTTTGCCTCCGGCGTGCGTTTGCCGTTTCGCGTTTGAAGAATGAACAACTTGTCGTTTTCAATCGTGAATTCCATATCTTGTACGTCTTTGTAATGGTTTTCCATTCTCTTTGCAATGTCGTACAATTGGTTGTAAAGGGGTTCAGAGAAATTTTTAAGTTCGTCGATGTTTGAAGGAGTTCTTATTCCTGAGACGATGTCTTCTCCTTGGGCATTCAACAAGTATTCTCCCGTCAGTTTGTCTTCTCCAGTGCTCGGATTTCTGCTGAAAAGTACACCCGTTCCACTTCTACCGTTCATGTTTCCGTAGACCATCTCTTGGACGTTTACGGCTGTGCCGATGTCGTCGCTTATTCCTTCGTGACGTCTATATTTAATCGCTCTATCGTTGTTCCATGAAGCAAAGACTGCTGCGATGGTCGACATCAATTGTCTTTTAGGGTCTTCTGGGAAATGTTCCCCTCCGTATTCGAGATAGTTATCTTTGTATTTGATGACGATACCGCGGAGGTCTTCACTCGTGAGGTCTAAATCACTCGTATAGCCCTTTGTCTCTTTGAACGTCTCGAGGTATCCTGCGAATAGATTGGTAGGATAATTCATGACGACTTCCGAATAGAACTCGATAAATCTTCTATAGGAATCGTAAGCCATTCTCGGATTGTGTTTGGCCATCTCTTCACATATTTCGTCGTTCATACCTAGGTTCATGATAGAATCCATCATTCCAGGCATGCTTATCGGTGCCCCACTTCTTACTGAGACCAAAAGTGGATTTTGAGGGTCTCCGAATTTCTTTTGAGTATTTTCTTCTAATGTCTTCAGCTTAGAAAGTATTTGAAATTGAATGTCAGAGGAAATGCTCTTGTCGTTCTTGTAGTATTCGTGGCAAGCTTCTGTCGTCACAGTAAAACCATCTGGTATAGGTAGGCCCAGATTGGACATTTCTGCGAGGTTTGCTCCTTTTCCTCCTAATAAATCTCTCTTATCTTTGTTTCCTTCTTTAAATGAATAAACGTATTGCATAATATAGTCTCTCCTTATCAGTATATTCAATTGTAATTTTATCATAAAGCCCCATAGTATATCATTCTTTTTGGCTCAATTTTACAGTTCCATTTACGTGAAAAAATGACACGTCCGGGAGTTCAAGTTTTTGGGCGTGTCATGAATATATTCTATATCTTTTATATTGTTTAGATAATCGTAAAATTAGAATCGGTCAATTTTGGAAAATCTGATGCATCTATAATCCATTGTTTTAATTCTTGATTTTGTACAACTATATTTATTGTTGACGATATGTAAGAAAACATCCATTCTTTATCGGTAACATTACTGATATCAAAATTGCTTACATCTAATGTTATTAAGTTATTACAATTATAAAACATATTTCTCATCTTAGTAACATTGCTCGTATCAAAGTTGCTTACATTTAATTTTGTCAAATTACTACATCCATAAAACATACGACCCATATTCGTTACTTTACTAGTATTAAAATTGCTTAAATCTAATGTTGTTAAGTTATTACATCTAGAAAACATACTATACATAATAGCAACATTACTTGTATCAAAATTAGTTACATCTAGTGTTGTCAAACTACTGCATCCGTCAAACATTGTGCTCATAGTAATAACATTGCTTGTATCAAAGTTAGTTACATCTAATGTTGTCAAACTACTGCAGTCACTAAACATTCTAAACATATCAATTACGTTTCTCGTATCAAAATTAGTTACATCTAAAGCTGTCAAACTATTACAACCACTAAACATGCTGCGCATAGAAGCTACTTTACTTGTATTAAGTTTGCTTACATTTAATTCAGTCAAGCTGTTACAACCAGAAAACATTTGGGTCATGCTAGTAACAGCACTTGTGTTAAAGTTGCTTAAATCTAATGTTGTTAAATTACTACACTGAGAGAACATATCGTGCATTTTGGTAACGTTGCTCGTATCGAAACTATTCAAATCTAGTGTAGTTAAACGCCTACAGTTTAAAAACATTTCCCCCATATGATTAACTTTACTCGTATCAAATTTATCCAAATTTAATTCTGTTAAACTACTACAACCATTAAACATACTGCGCATAGAAGTTACTTTACTCGTTTTCAATATATTTAAATTACTGATAGATTCTAATGATGAGAACTTGGAGAATAGATATGAACTATCTCTATTTGCTACGACTTCTCCATCGGATTGTATATAGACTATATACTTGGTTGCATCCTCTGTATCTGGTACTAAGTAACTCATTACACTTTCGTTTTGAGCACTAGAGATGTCATAGACATAACTTGCATTTTCTTTTGGATTTAATGTATCTTCAAAAACTATCTTTTTTATATCTGCTCTGTATTGCCATATTTTTTCATTATAATTCCATGAAACTTGCATTAATTCGTTAGATATCGATTCAGTTAGCTCATGGTCTGATGGTATAATCGATAGCTTTATCGAATATTTTGCATTTAGATTCTCGTTTTGGTTGTAATCTTTATTCAAGAAAGTTACTGTCATTCTATAATTCTGATTCGTGTTACCTTCTATCTCTATATTTTCTCTAATAGTCACATTCGCAGTCTTCACTTCTCTATACGGTACAGGCGTCGTATCTATAAGCACTTCTCCTGTATTGATGTTTTCTATCTTGTATACTAGTTCATCATTCTTAAAAGTATTTTGAAGATGTTTAAAATATAAGGTGTAAGTCATTTTACTTTTAGATTCATTCTTTATTTGGAAAGTCTTTACTACATTTTCTCCAAGACCTAAATTTTTATTGATGTTTTCACAGTGAAACCGATTATCGTCTGCACAGTCTGTATAAATGAGAACCAATTTATCCGTTGTTACTCCCATCCTTTGAGGGTCATTTATACTTGGCAGAATGTTCATCAGCATGTATGCTGTCGAAGTCGCGATTGTAATCACGACTATTGATATCAAAAGTACGAGTAGCAATTTCTTATTTTTCTTAAATTTTTCCATGCAAAAAGGTCCCTCTTTCTATATATCCGGACCTTGTTCTGTATCCGGACCTTGTTC
>CAJTZC010000019.1 GCA_910583745.1 uncultured Bacilli bacterium | reverse complement strand
AAGGTCCGGATATATAGAAAGAGGGACCTTTTTGCATGCAAAAATTTAAGAAGAATAGATTATTAATTTCAAGTCTTGTATCATTAGTTTTAGTAATTGGTATCTGTTTTAGTTTAAATATAAAGCCAGAAACTAAACCAAAAGAAATTACTCGTGAACAATTAGCAATGTATGTCCAAAGTGATGATGGAAATTACATCGTAAGTGATGCGAAAGCATTTCCTAAAGAGGGTTACGTACTAAACCTAGAAAAAAGTACCTGTAAAAATAGTGGTGTCTTGTCTCAAGATAGTGAAACAAAAAAGATAAGTCTAAAAATTCAAAAAAACGATCAGTGTGCACTATACTTTGATAAAGAAATGCCGACTTTGAAGGAGTATTACGATACAGTACCAAAAAAGACCAATGTTCCAAGCTTTGGCAGTTCAGCAACAACAGGTGAAACTGCAGATGGATTATTTAGTATGGAAGATGATTACGGAACAAGTTATTATTTTAGAGGAAATGTTTCAAACAACTATATAAAATTTGGGCAGGATGCAAGTGACCAAGACATGTGGTGGAGGATTATTCGTTTCAACGGAGATGGAACAGTGAGAATGCAATATGATGGGGCAGGTCCAACCGGCTATAATACATACACGAGAGGATTTGCTTTAGAAAATCAAGCATGGAATGAAACATATGTTGATGCAAAATATGCGGGTTGGATGTTTGGAGGAAATCAGGGAGAAAGTAGTACAAGTAAAGAGCAAGCACAAAGAAATGAAACAAACTCGACAATAAAGATTAAAGTCGATGAATGGTACAAGAAGAATATAGTCGATACAGGATACGGGGATTATGTGGCAGATCGCATCTTCTGTAACGATAGAAGTATCCCAGGAAAAAGCATAACAAAATGGACTCGTGATACAGAGTTAGGGTATGGAGACAATATGACAGGATATGGTGCATTAGGAAGGTTCCTATCGGGATATAATGGAGCAGCAGTGAAAGCAAAAAGCCCAATCCCTCAACTCACATGCCCACAAGAGAATGATAAATTCACAGTAGAAAAGGAAAATGGGGGAAACGGAGCGTTGACCTATCCGGTAGGATTAATCACAGCAGATGAAATCGTCGCAGCAGGAAGTGGAAAATATGATGTAGCAAATACCAGGTATTACTTACATAAAGAACAACTGTACTGGTCGTTCTCGCCTTATTATGTTAATGATGGAGCTTATACCTTTTTAATTTATCGGGACGGTAGTTTGTGGCGTAGTTTTGTTGATGATATGGTCGTCGCCGTTTCGCCAGTTATCAACCTCAAAGCAGAATACTTAGACAAATTCAAAGGAAATGGTACTATCGATCATCCATATTTTCTGCAGATTTAGATTGAAAAAAACGATATCTTTTGAAAAAAGTTTAGAGAAAACAAAAACAACTTTTTTGAGAAAATGAAAAAAGAACATTTTCTCTTTTTTATTTGTCTTAAAATTTGGCGAATTGTAATAATTGTCGAAAAAACGCCAAAAATAAAACATATGTTCTTATCGATGAAAAAATTTTTAAGAAATTATGAGAAAAATGAAAATTTTCCGGAATAATAATAGTAGAAGGAGGTAAAAATATGTTCGATGTAGAATGCGTAAAAGATATCGTGAAACGAAATTTTATTGCCATAATTACAATTTTGTTCGGAGCATGTTCCATCGTGTTAAGTGGAGCCTATGTGTATCTCAATCAATGCGATGATTGTAATGCGGTAGAGACGCTCTGTAAGTATGAAGACGAAGTCGATTCTGAACCTAGCGACGATGCACAAGAAGTCGTCAAAGTCGACATCAAGGGTGCAGTCAAAAAGACAGGCGTTTATGAACTTAAGACGGGCTCTAATATTCAAGATGCTCTAGCTCTTGCAGGTGGAATAACGACTAAAGGCAGTACAAAAAACATCAATCTTTCAAAGAAATTGACAGATGAGATGGTCATCTATGTGTTTACGAAAGATGAGCTTAAGAAAAAAGAGAGTACTAATGAAGTCGTATGCGAAATACCAAAATGCGAATGTGAGACCGTCGAAGTCGTCCAATGTCCCGATATTAATGGAAACAGCGGGAACAGTGGCAGTACAAGTACGGAGAAAAAAGTCTCAATCAATAAAGCTACGGCCGAAGAACTGTCTCTTTTGGATGGCATAGGCGAATCGAAAGCACGAGCAATAATCGAATACAGAGAGAAAAATGGACCTTTTCTCAAACTGGAAGATTTGATGAATGTAAGTGGAATTGGCGAGAAATCTTTTGAAGCGCTGAAAGAAAAAATAACTTTGTAAGGAGGTACGAATTTGAGAAACAAAGATATTAAAAGAATGAGAATGGATGTTGGCAAGTTCTTATACGATTATTTTATTCGTTTTGGAGAAGAAAAATACGAGGTTTTTGTCGATAAATTAGGGGATGTGATGGAAAAGGAATATGGCGAACCATTTTCAGGTGAAAATTTGCGAATTATGGAAGCAGAGTTCGTGACGTTCAATTGCACATTCAATGATAAGAAAAAGGGTAAATAGCGTCCTCGCGAATCGATGGTTCTATGTGGCGATGATTCTCTTCACGGGAGTCCATGTCTGGATTCATTTTCATAGCGAGAAACAGTCGATTTATGATATAGAGGACGACATCTTTATAGGAGAATTGACCAATATAGTCCTAAGCGATAATAAAGTAGCTTATACTATCGATGGGAAGGAGAAACTGTTGTGCAACTATTACTTAAAAGAAGGGGAGACGGGCGAACCGTATCGAGAAAAATTTAAATTGGGGAAGAAGGTGAAAATGGAAGGTACTTTAAAGGAACCGAGTGCCAATACAGTGCCGAACACTTTTAACTATAAGGAGTATCTCTATAACCACGGCATGTTTTACACGTGCACTGTTAAAGAGATAGAAATCCTAGAAAATAAGATTAGTTTCTTTTATAAGATTAAAAATTTTGTCATAGATAGAGTGATGACTTTCGATGAAAGAGATTATATGTTTACACTTTTAATCGGAGACAAGTCACTTTTAAATGAAGAGACTTTCGAGGAATATAGGAAAAATGGGGTTACGCATCTATTTGCCATCTCTGGAATGCACATCGGTTTGTTTGCGGGTGTATCATTAAAACTGTTGGAGAAATTGCGTCTTAAAAAAAATAAAAGATATATTTTGACCGTCTCATTGATCTGGTTGTATGCTTTTTTAGTAGGCTTTTCTCCAAGCGTATTGCGCGCGTGTGTACTCTTTACTTTGTTGAGCATTGTAAAAATCTTTCGGCTCGAAGTGCGCACTTTAAACGTTTTACTTTTGGCAGGATGCGGATTACTTTGGTACAATCCTTTCTTGCTGTCGGACATCGGATTCATCTATTCGTTTGTTACGACATTCGGTTTAGTTTATTATGCGAATTTAATCAGCAAACACAAAATAATGGGTACGAGTTTGGTCGCGACACTTTTTAGTATGCCGATTACGGTCAATCATTTTTTTAAACTAAATCTGCTGAGTCCTTTTTTCAATATTTTATTCGTCCCTTTCGTGTCCCTCATCGTGTATCCCTTGTGCATTTTAACTTTTCTTTTTCGATTTTTAAGTCCATTTTTGAGAATGAGTATCTTCTTTTTGGAGGCTGTAAACCGAGTCTTGGCTTCCATCGACTTTTTGTACATGGTCGTTCCTAAGATGCATTTGGTCATGATTGTCTTATACTATGGCATTTTGTTATTCGGTTTGAAGAAAAGATTTTATAGAGGTGCCCTTCTCTTAATCGTCTTTGTCCTCATGAATAAAATAAAACCCTTTTTAGATGGAAACTATTATGTGGAATTTTTAGATGTAGGGCAAGGCGATTCTGCTCTCATCCGAACTTCCCATGGAAAAGAGGTCATTTTAGTGGATACGGGTGGGGTAAAAAGCTTTGGAACGAATTCTTCTCCCTATCATGTGTCCGAAAAGACTGTAGTCTATCTGAATTCGTTGGGAATAGACAAAGTCGACGCGATGATTCTCACTCACGGCGACTACGACCACATGGGTGAGGCCCTCTACTTGGTAGAAAACATCAAGGTCGAGCAAGTTCTATTGAATTGTGGCGAACACGACGAGTTGGAACAAGAGCTCATCAAAGTTCTCGATAAAAAGGGAATTGACTACACTTCTTGTATCAAAGAATTGACTCTTGCTCGCGATACGTTGTACTTTTTGAATGAAAAAGAATACGAAAACGAAAATGACAATTCGAGCGTTCTCTATACCGAACTCGATCAGCATAAATTTTTAATTATGGGAGACGCAGGGGTACGAGTAGAGAAGGACTTACTAGAGAAAAGAGAGTTACAAGGTATCGATGTTTTAAAAGTGGGTCATCACGGTAGCAAGACGAGCTCCAGCAAGGATTTCATCGATACGGTAAAACCGAAATACTCTATCATCAGTGTCGGAAAGAATAATCGATATAGGCATCCCAACCAAGAGGTATTAGTCAATTTAGAAGATTCAAAAATAGTTCGAACCGACCAAGAAGGAAGTATAATGTTTCAGATGAAGAATAGCGAATTACAAGTAGAAACCTGTCCGCCATAGTGATGTACTCGAGTCACCTTATCGACAAATCCACCATATTATATATTAGCCACTACCGTAGTGTTTATATAGAGGATAATTATCGATGATGAATCCCTTGCAGTTGGGGTTCATTTTTGATATCATTATTGTGAGAGTGTGATGTTCATGAATTATCTTATTTACGGGAGTAGTTTCCATTTCATCGACGAGGAGATAGCTAAGATTGTCCAAGACCAACCGAAGTCTGTTTATAATCTGGATGAAACTTCTCTCGAAGAAATTTTAGAAGATGTGAGTTATGAGTCGATGTTCGTAGAGAATAAAATCATCGTCTTAAAAAATCTGTCTTGCATCGTCAATGCAAAAAAAGAGAACGAGGAGAGACTGGCAAGACTTTGTGATTATCTCAGAAATCCTAATGAGCACATCACACTTATCTTTATCAATTATGAAAAAATCCCATCGAAGGGTGCTTTGAAAGAACTCTTGAGTCTCTTAAAAGTCATAGAGACTCCGATTATCACAAAACCTTACGAGTTGTCAAAAATCTTTGGAGAAGTGATAAGAAAAGCGGGATATACCATCAGTTCGAACGATTTGGACGTGTTTTGTGAAAAGTGTGTTTCCAACTACGATATCGCTCTCAACGAGTTCAACAAACTCGGAGCTATCAAAAAGGATTATCGAATCACCACTGCCGACATCGAAGAGCATATCTCAAATTACAATACCGACAATCTCTTCTCATTCAAGGATGCAGTTCTCTCTAGAAACATCAGCTTAGCAGCCGATATGTTAGACAACTTGGAAGCTTCAAAGATGGAACTCGTACCCATCGTCGTCATGTTGGCTAAAGAGTTTCAGACGCTTTACAACATCAAACTGCTCGCACTGCGTAGGCTTACCAACGACCAAATCGGAAATGAGTTAAATAAGATGCACCCTTACAGAGTGAAGTTGCTCAGAGAAGCGAGCAATAAATACACAGAGGTCGAGTTAGAAAGATTGATACTCGAACTGTGCAATTTGGATTTAAAAATCGTCAGCGAAGACAATCTAGGATTCGATGAACTCCGAAAGTTTCTATTGCTATTATAAAAAAAATATCAAGCAACGACTTCTTTTTTGATATCTTGCTTGATATTTTTATCTAATAAACTTCTGGGATAAGGTTTAGGAACATCTGTCATATACAGTATATAATCGATAGAGACATTATAAAATCTCGCGAGGGTACCGAGTTGTTCATAGGTCATTTGACTCAGTCCCGACTCGTATCTGGAGTATTGTTGCTGAGATATGTTTAAAATCGAACACATCTCTTTTTGCAATATATCATTGTCTTCTCTTAGCTCTCTAATCCTGTTCATGTTTTCCACCGTTTAAAATGTACCATATTCAGAAAATAAGTATCGGGTTTTACTTATAATATAAGTAATTTTTTTACAAAACTTTATAAAATTTTACTCATATTCCGGTCTTCTAACTATGCCACCTATTTTATAAAATTTACTAATGGCATTATAATATACTTATAATGTGAGTGTAACAAAAACTAGATGAAATGGCATTTTAGTAGGATTTTCTCAATAAAAAAAATATCATCATCAATTTGATGTTATTTTTTCGGTGTTTTTAAAGTTCATTTTGGCGACATTTTTCAACTCGCCAAAACCGTATTTTTCTATGAACTTTTTTCCAAATTCGTCGACGACGGGGCCAGCGCCTTTAGGAATTTGCATTCCATATTTTTCACTCAACTTGTTCATCTCTTTTAAAAATATATATCGACTCAAGATGCTCGAGACGGCGACACTTAAGCATTTATCTTCAGCATGAGGCGTAAATGCTATGTTTGTCACTTTCTCAGGTACGTCTTTGATGTGTTCAAAATACTTCGAGACGAGGGCGAACTGATCGACCACGATGTAACTGTATTCGTAGGTGTCTTTTTTGAGAATGTTCGATAGAACCTTATTGTGCAGAATGGCTTTTACTTTGTTCATGTTCGTGATGCCGACTCGGTTGTATTCTTCTGGAGATAAGGTATAGGAGACATAAGGAACGAAGTCCTTCAGTTTGGGAGCAATCTCCAGAATCTTTTCATCGGTCACCTTTTTAGAATCTCTAACCCCAAGAGCTTCGATTTTACTCATGTTTTCTCTACTTACATAAGACGCAGTGACGATGATTGGACCAAAATAGTCTCCCGTGCCGACTTCATCAGAACCTATCGTACTGACATATTTATAGGTCGTGTCGTTCATCTCTTCTTTTTTCTTCTTTTCTTTTGTCTCTTTCGCTTGAAGTTCTTTGTCGATGTTTCTTTTGTTTAAAAAAGCTTCACGGTCGCGCCATAACGCATAATCGATGTCGGCACTGACACCTTGGAACATGATTTTTCCCGATTCATAAAGTGTGACGACTGTCCCGCAGTCTTCACTTTGAAAAACCGAATAGGGCGGTTTTTTTTCCTTTGCTGTCTCTTTGTAATGTTCGATTATCTCTTTTTTTAAGTTTTCGCTTACCTTATAAACTATTGTGGCCATAGGGCACCTCTTTCCTTCATGATTGATTTATCATCTACTGTAATGTTAAAGCAAAATAGGGACGGTTGTCAACATTTAAGCATGTACATTACATCGATTGAACAGTTTAAATTCTTTTAAAGTCCAAGCGCTTTTCTTTCTCTTTATTCTGTTCGATAAAAAGAGGGGATGGTCGGAAGGTAACGCGATGAAAGAGACCACCTTCTTCGGTTTTGAAAGAAATCTCTTCGATGAAGCCTGAACGTTTCGCGAAGTCGTACAGCACTTTACTTTTGGCGTTTATCGATGCACAAAAGACATATTCGGGGTAGGCTCTCAACATTTCTTTTAACGTCGCGAGCAGTTCGACCGTTCTTTCTCCGAGGCGAATGTTCTCTTTTTTGGTTTCTAGTAGTTCTACTTCGATTATCTTATGAAATGAAATCTTATAATACAGATACCAATCGGGTCCTAAGACACAAAAGCGGCGACTACTTAGGTGTCGCATGTCTAATTTGTAACTGTCAAAACCTCTTTCTTCCATAGGACGACTTTTTACAATCGATTTGATAAAATCGATTTGATGTTTCGTGAGTTTTTTAGCATTGATTATTTCTATCGATTCCATAGACCTCGCTTCTTTCTTCGTATGAGTCCTATCATATCACAAACAGAGAGGATATTCCAACAAAAGTGCTTCCTCTGGTGCATTTACCCATACACATTTTACCTAACGTCATAGGTTATTGTAGGGTGATTAAATATGTTATTCGACAAAAATGGTTATTACTTGATACCATCTAACAATCAAGAATCGAACTATGATTTTGCAATCGACATCATCAACGGGTTGCCACCTGTAGAAAAAGAGGTCAATACTTATAGTGTTGAAGAAGCTTTACGATTAGGAAATCTTTTTCCAAAACTTTACAATCTCTATAAGAACTATGACCCTGCTCCTATACGAGTGCAGACGAACCGTGAGAAATGTCTTCTCGATATCCAGAGATTGGAATTCGCGATTGCCGATTTAAATCTATATCTGGATATGCATCCAGAGGACAGAGGCAGCTATGACCTTTTCAAAAAGTATGTCAGAGAATGTAAAAAGAAAAAAGAAGAGTACACGGCTGTGTATGGACCGCTCTGTTTAGACGATTTGACAGAAGAATGGGAATGGTCCAAAGGCGTTTGGCCTTGGGAAGGTAGAGGTTTATAATGTATAAATATTCTAAAATGACTCCTTATCCTCTCAATATTAAGAAGAAGGATGTAAGGATGGCAAAATTGATTATAACTCAATTGGGCGGTTATGCTGGAGAATTAGGAGCAGCGCTTCGCTATTTCAGTCAGAAATTCTCTATGCCCGACGACATGGGAAGAGCACTTTTGAGTGACATCAGTACAGAAGAATTCGGTCATGCTGAAATGATTGCCAGTATGGTCCACATGCTCACGAAGGATGCCACATTAGAAGAATTACAGGCTGCTGGGTTAGAGAGTTCTTTCACGGAGCATGGCAAGGGAATCTATCCGAGCGACGCGAATGGCGTTCCCTTCTCCGCTTTGACATTTGCTTCGACAGGCGACATCCTCGCCGATATCTCAGAAGATATGGCCGCAGAACAAAAAGCACGTGCTACTTATGAGAGACTTATCGATTTGACCGACGACCCGGATTTGATCAATCCTCTGTTGTTCTTGAGACAAAGAGAAATCGTCCATTTCCACAGATTTAAAGAATTATACGACCATTATCGCAAAGAGTGTAAATAAATTGCTAGGGTAGAACTTTTTGTTCTACCTTTCCTGTGCAGTAAAAACTTGACAAGCACCTCTACAATATCTATAATACATATTGCTAATTGAAAGGGGAAATAGAAATGACAATAAATAAAACAACTTTAAACATGATTCGTCTCGGTTTTAAAAAAAGGATAGAGGAATCTAGAGAACAGAAAGGTTTAGCTTTGGCATGCTTAAAACGTGCGCATATCGCCCAGACAGCCAAGGATGTTACTATCAGAAATATCGCTAAAAGCAGAGTTATAACGGAAATGGATTTAAAATTGCCAGTAACGGCTGATTGGCGTTTTTTAGAGACTTCGATAGCAATCGCGATTGATTCTCTCAATCGGATTATCATTGCTTCAGAGTCTATCTTAAATCATCTCTCGTCCACCGGATTTACGGGGATTACTTATTCACTGCCGGCTTATATTCTTACGCATTATGGCGCCGAAATAGGATATTCTTATCTTCTATTGTCTGGAATAAAGAAAAATGCTAAGTTTAAAACTTTAGGCTCTGAGATGATGCAGAATGAATTAGAGATTGCTTTACTCGATTATGAAATGCAACTGAGTAAATTGATAGACGATGACTTGCATGTAGCACCGGATAATGTCGCAAAATTTATAAATCTTTTGATGAACTACTTATATACTTATCAATACAATTCATCTGAAACAGAAAAAGATGACGATTTTACTTTTAATTGTAGATTAAATACGATAATGATTAATATGTGCATCTATCTCATCTATGCACATACTCATTACCGATTGAATGGCGAAGACATCGAAACTTTTAACAAAATCTATATTGATATATTGGATAATACAGGATATCCAGGAGTAGCTTTAGAAAAAGCATGTAAATCTCTTATCAGCATCATAGAGGATAGAAATGCAAAAGTAAAACCTAAAGAGCCTTCTCGGGAATATTCTGCAGTGAAGCTTCCTATGCAATTTGAGGTTTATAATTATATCGAAAAAGGTGCCGTCGTGACACCTTGTGAATTGCAGCGATTTGAGCATCTTTTGGACGAGACAGATTTATCTCCAGAAAGAAAACAAGAATATCTTTCACAGATGACAAATTTGCTTAATCGTCAGACTCAAAAAGCATTCGATGAAAAAATGGACAAGATGAGAAAAAGAGTCTTATCGGATAGGGAACTCAAGCTTTATACGATGGCTTGGAGTAACGAAGAAACTAGTAAGGACGCTAAATTTATCGACGATGTCATAGAAATGATGTTGACTGCCGAAACGGACGAAGAAATAGCTCTATTGATGGAGGAATTGATGTCTCCAATGAGACACTTGGCTGAAGTTTTAGAGAGTAAAGAAGTTGTTGCTCCTAGAGTGATGTTTTTAACTGAAACGGTTGCGGGAGAAGAACACGATTACGAAGTCCCTAAAATTCTCAATAGTGTAACCAAAGCTCCTAAAGGTGATTTAAAACAGATAAGTGCCATTTTGAATCGATTATTCGGCGGGGTCGATTTTACTCATGGCGACACTGAACTGAAAGGTGACCGCCTTCCATGTAAAATTTGGTTTAAAGGTAAAGACTATAAGGTGTTCTATGCCGTTGTGAAGGATGTCGTCGTCGTTCTAGATGTCTTTAGAGGACAAGACGCATTTAGGCGAGCTTTAAGAATGGTATCTAACGAGGATTTTGTCGAGAGATTGAATGTGATTAAAGCTTACATCGAACAGGGCAATGTTCCAAATGAGAGCATTTACATCGATTTAGTAAATCGCCAGTTAGACACTTCTAAGGTTTATGTGAAGAAAGCGGAAGAAAATTAAAAAGGCTTGATTTTCTTCTTTTTCTATGGCTAGTTAGCAATGTAACCTGTTACAAAAATTGATTGTAAATTATAAAAAAAGGCTTGACAGCAAGCAAGGAAAATGAGAAAATTTAAGAGTAGACAAGGTCCGGATAAGAACAAGGTCCGGATAAGAACAAGGTCCGGATATATAGAAAGAGGGACCTTTTAACATGGGAAAATTTAAGAAAAAACTAGTAGCAACGTGCTTCATATTGACAATTTTGATGATGGGAGTAAGTCTATATAGTTTGTTTAATGCAGAGCCTGAGCAAACTGTTAAAAACAGGAATAGAATTGCATTTTTTGTTCAAGATGAAAGCGGAGAATATAATTCAAATACATCAAAAGAATTTCCAAAAGACGGGTATGTGTTAGACCATGTAGAATGTTTGAGAGGAGGAACAGTTACTCAGAATCCAGACACTAAAGAGATAAGTGCAAATTTTTCACATACAGACTCATGCAATTTGTATTTTTCTATTGAAGAATGTCCGAAATCTTCAATATATAAAACAATAACTTTGTCCAATGGTTTAAAAGCATATGATGAAAGTGCGACACAGTATAGCGAATGTAGTGCAACCGAAATGTATATTTTCGACCATCCAGAAGCAAAACAAACGACCAGTTGGAGCAACGAGGATAGAAAAGACTACAGATATATTGGGGCAAGTCCAAATAATTGGGTAAAATTTAACGATGAGAATTGGAGAATAATTGGAGTATTCACAGTTGAGACGTCAGCTGGGAAAAAAGAACAGTTAATAAAACTTATTCGGAATAGCAAAATAGCAGCTCTACCATGGGATATGAGGACTGCTTCAGTTCAAAACGGAGTAAATGATTGGTCACAAAGTAGCTTAAATATATTATTAAATGGAGATTATTATGTAACAGAAAATAGTTTTAAATATGAATACACATCAATATATAATACAAGTACTACTGTTACAATAGCAAAAGGATTAAATCAAATTGCTCGTGAACAAATAGAAAAAGTAAAATGGTATTTAGGAGGTTCTAAAAATTATCAAAATTTAGGTGCTATAAATTATTATGCTTTTGAGAGAGGAGAAACAGTATATACAGGTAGAATGAAAAATATATTTGCTAATGTAGGGTTGTTATATCCTAGTGATTACGCATTTACTTATAGTAAAGGAATAGATTATATGTGTTACACAAATAGTTTTAATTGTGAAACTAGCCGAGGTGGTAATCCAAATAAAGGATGGATGTATAATATAGATTCGAGTCCTTATGGTTATGGATTTTGGACAATTTCTCCTACCGCTTATAATTCATATACCGCTTATGATATATCTGGTATAACTGGCGATGGTCATATTGGTGGTAATACTTTGAATCAGAATGAAGGAATTCATCCAACAGTCTATCTCAAATCTACTATCAAAATAGTTTCTGGAGATGGAAGCCAAGAAAATCCTTATGTGTTAGGATAAAATATATTTACAAAAGAAACGTAAAGAAGGCCAAAACGGCCTTTTTTTTATTGAAAAGGAAATTATTGTATTGTACTATTGATGTAGAAAGTGGTACAATGTGGTAGAAAGTGGGGGACTTCTATGCTAATTGGAGAGTTTCATCATAATTTAGACGATAAAAACCGCCTCGCTATGCCTAGCAAAGTTCTCGAAAGTCTCGGAGACGAAGTCATCGTTGCCCGTGGATTCGAGAAATGCTTGATGGTCTATCCTCTAGAAAAGTGGGACGCAATCATCGCCAAATTTTCGGAACTTTCGATTACGAAGGCCGATACCCGCAAATTCATGAGAATACTTCTATCTGGTGCTACTTCCTGTAAAATAGATTCTCAAAATAGAATCAACATTCCAGCCGTCTTGAAAACCTATGCCGGTATCACGAAAGAAACTGTCATATTGGGTTTAGACGACCATTTGGAGCTGTGGAGTGAGGAGGCTTATCAGACGTTCCTCGACGAAAATCTCGATGCGTTCGCAGAGATTGCAGAAAACATATACGATTAGGGAGTTGTCAGAAAAATGGAACATATAAGTGTATTACTCAACGAAGCTGTAGATGGACTAAACATACAAGAGGGAAAGACATATGTAGATGCTACTTTGGGATATGGAGGACACTCTAGTGAAATCCATAAGCGATTGAAAAGGGGTTTTCTATTCGCCTTCGACCAAGATGAGACTGCCATCGAACATTCTAAGAAGCTTTTTCAAGATTCCGAGAATGTGACTATCATCCATTCTAACTTCGTAAATATGAAAGAAGAACTTTCAAAATTAGGTGTGACGAAAGTAGATGGTATTCTCTTCGACCTTGGTCTATCTAGTCCTCAAATCGACGATGCATCGAGAGGTTTTAGCTTCATGAAAGATGCTCCGTTGGATATGAGAATGGACAAAACGCGCGAGATGAGCGCAATGACGGTCGTGAACGAATACGATTATGCACGATTGGTCGATATCTTTTTCCGCTATGGGGAAGAGAGATACAGTCGAGAGATTGCTAAAGGTATCCTTCGAAATCGTCCTATAGAGACGACGTTGGGACTCGTCGAAGTGATTAAGACGAATGTGCCTACTAAGTATTACTTGACGCATCATCCAGAGAGACAGATTTTTCAAGCGATACGAATAGAAGTCAATAGAGAGTTAAACGTCTTAGAGAGCGTTCTTCCCGATGCCATCGATATGTTGAATCCGGGAGGAAGGATATCCGTTATCACGTTCCACTCGCTCGAAGACAGGATAACAAAACAAATTTTTAAAAAGTACAGTGAAGTCGATGTCCTAGTCAAGGGATTGCCGACTATACCTGATGAGTTTAAACCGAAGATAAAACTCGTCAATAAAAAACCGATTCTTCCGAGTGAAGAAGAGATGGAAAAGAATTCGCGAAGTAAAAGTGCAAAACTGAGAATAATAGAAAGGGTGTAAAACGATGAAAAAGAGAAAAAGTACAAATATGAGTGGTAGAGAGAGGTTCTTGTTGGTCACCCTGTTTTTACTGGGTATATTTGTACCTGTTTCGATAGTGTTCTCTCAAGCTACATTGTCGAAATCAAATATAGAAGTGGAGAAACTCAAGAGCAAGGTGGAGAAGCAAGTGAATTCGAACCAAAGTCTCTCCATGCAAGTTGACGAGTTGGCAAGTCTTTCTAACATTCAAGATATTGCCAAATCTTACGGTTTAAGTTATAATAATGATAATATAATCGTAATTAACAATTAGGAGGAAGCACATGAAAAAAAAGAACAATACAATTCGCATAAGTTACTATGGGATACTCTGTATTGTTCTTTTATTTGGAATCATCATCGCCAAGCTTTTTTATGTGAGTTATTCGAAGGTCGTCGACGGGATGGACATTCAAGCCTATGCGAATGGAAGAAACAGTACGAAGACGAACATCACAGCGTCGCGTGGGACGATTTTCAGTGCGAATGGGGAGGCTCTCGCCAAGGACGTCAACTCGTATACTGTCATCGCATTCTTGGACGAAGGTCGAACCACCAATCCTAAGAAACCGCGTCACGTGGTCGATAAGGAATATACGGCGAACGTTCTGAGCGAATACTTAAATATGACACCCGAAGCCATTTTAAACTTGTTGAATTTGAAAGGCTACCAAGTCGAGTTGGGACCGGGCGGTAGAGATATAAGTGAAAAGCAGAAGAAAGATATCGAAGCGCTCGATTTGCCAGGGATAGGTTTCATCCGTGGGACAAAGCGTTACTATCCTTATGGAGATTTTGCTTCCTATACCATCGGATATACGAAGAAAATCGACGGAATAATCAAAGGCGAACTCGGAGTAGAAGGGTACTATAACAACGAGCTCACGGGCAAGAATGGGTCCATCACCTATCAGCAGGATGCCTATGGATACCAAATTGCCGATACACCTGTCATCACAGAGGATGCTGAGAATGGGTTGGATATCTATCTGACTATCGATTCGAATATACAGATGTACTTAGAGAATGCCATAAACGACATGGCGAATGAAAGAGAATTCGAATGGGTCACCGTGACAGTCGCGAATGCGAAGACGGGTGCTATCTTGGGAAGTGCCAATACACCTAGTTTTGATCCCAATAAATTGAATATCACGAACTACAATAACCCACTCGTAAGTTATTCGTATGAGCCGGGTTCGACGATGAAAATTTTCAGCTTCATGGCTGCGATGGAAGAAGGCATCTATGACGGCGAGAAAGAGTTCTTATCGGGGTCTTTGATGGTCGGAAAGGACAAAGTTCCAGACTGGAATAAATACGGTTGGGGTACCATCTCTTATGACACAGGATTTACTTATTCGTCAAACGTCGCTGCAGCAAACTTAGGGTTGGAACTCGGCAAAGATAGGTTGATAGAATACTATAAAAAGTTCGGATTCGGCCGTAAGACGGGCATCGAGCTCGCGGATGAATACACCGGTATCATCAAACCACGCTACGACATCGAGGTCGCGAATGCCGCCTTCGGACAAGGTATTACGACGACACCGGTTCAACATATCCAAGCATTGACAAGTCTCGCGAATGGAGGAAAAATGCTTAAGCCTTTCATCGTAGATAAAGTCATCAACTCGAATACGGGAGAAGAAGTCTATAAATCGAGTAGGACTGAAATCGACCAAATCGTCAGTGAGGCAACCGTCGATAAGATGTTGGAATTGATGTACAAGACTGTGAATGGGGAAGATGGGGCAGCTACCGGTAAAGTATATCAGACTGCTTCTACCGTTTTGGTCGGGAAGACAGGGACTGCTCAAATCGTATCGGAAAGTGGTGGGTACATTTCGAGCAATTACCAGAACATCAGGAGTTTCGCAGGATTGTTCCCTTACGATGACCCACAATATATCATCTATTTCTCTGTAAAGCGTCTACAGGCGACTTCCAGCGCCATCGCTAAACCGGTCAAATCGATTGTAGAATCTATCGCTAAGTATAAAAATTTAGACCAGCTCGTCGTAGAACAAGATACTTCTAAAATCGTAGATATCAAGAACTATATCAACAAAGATGCTTCGAGTAGCAAGGAAGAACTCAAAAACTTGGGCTTAGATGTCGTCGTTTTAGGAGACGGTTCACGCGTCATAGACCAATATCCTAGCAAAGGGACGACGGTCGTCAAAGAGAGCAAAGTCTTTCTTCTTACGAATTCTACGAATATCGTCTTGCCGTCGATGACAAACTGGACTTCTAACGAGGTTGGAAACTATTGCAATTTGGTAGGAATCAATTATAATATAAGTGGTTATGGACGCGTAGCGAATCAAAGTGTGCCGGCAGGAACGGTGGTCGATTCGAGTTCGATTATCGATTTTACTTTGAACAGAAAAGACGAGAGAAAAGAGAGTGATGTAAGTGAAGAAGGAGAACCAAGCGAAGAAACCTGACCGCGGGAAGTCTAAGGTGTACAAGTTTTTTAATAGTCCTGTTCCCATTATCGTCGTGTTGATTTTATTCTCTGTCGGGCTCATGGTTTACAGCAGATTTCTGATAAAAAGTACGGTTTTGTATTCTTTCTCAGGAATAGAAGAGGGCTTTTGGTTTTCGAATGGGACGATTTTTATCGGAAGAGATTTAAATTACTTTGGCGATTCGAAAGTCAAATATACCGGCAAGGACATCAAACTTTACAACTTCGAAGTCGGCTTCTATATCAAAGATGGAAGTGTATACAGGGAGATATCGATTATGAGCGGTTACGACGTGAAAGATGACGAGGGAGAAAAACTGGGAGCTAGTCTCGTAGAGATTCTCTCATCGACCGATTTTAGCTTTACAGAAACGCACAACAGCGATACCTTATATTTATCGAAGAAAAATGTAGAAAACATAGAAAACTTGGTGTTTCGAGTTAAAGGTTACGACGAAAAAGACAAAGAAATCAATATCGTTGTCCCTTTGGAAGTCCAAAAGATATCGAAATAATAGTGTACAGAAAGGCAAAATATCGCCTTTTTTATTTTTTTATTTAAAAAGTACTTGAAAAAAAAGTCGTTTATGCTATAATTAAATAGCAGTTGGCAATTATGTCTCCTTAGCTCAGCTGGTAGAGCAACTGACTCTTAATCAGTGGGTCCGGGGTTCGAATCCCCGAGGGGACACCATTTATTTTGATGGGCCTGTAGCTCAGGTGGTTAGAGCGCACGCCTGATAAGCGTGAGGTCGGAGGTTCAAGTCCCCCCAGGCCCACCAGATTGATAGGAAACTCGAACTTTTAATTCGAGAGTAATAAATATTAACTAGAAGTACCGTCTAGTTTTTTTGTTATTTGAGAATGGAAGTGATGAGTATGGATGTTGTTAAGGAATTAGAGTTTGATAAGGAAGTTTTAAAAAGGATTGAAATGATATGTAGATTTGCTTGTGTTAAGCCTATTATTAGACAAGGAAGTATTATCAATATTAAAGGAACTAACATTGCTTATGTGAGTCCACATATTATAATAATCAAGAAGAATAATTATTTAATATTCAATGGAAGTGATACTCTATTTGTAAATGATTATTCTAAAAGTATTAAATTAAAGGATTTAGAAGTTCATATTAAAACAAATTAATTGTTTTAAAACTAGGCGTGCAAAAAGGAAGTACAATACTTGAGGTTAAAAGTATGGTCTTTTTGTACTTTTAATCTCTCTAAAAAATAAGAAAAAGGAGAGATGAAAGAATGAACGAAGTAAAGAAAATTGCAGGGATTTACATTAGAGTGAGTACACTCGATCAAGCTCGTGAAGGCTTTAGTTTAGGACAACAAGAAGAACAATTAAAAGCCTTTTGTGAGCGAAAAGGATATGAGATTTACAAAGTATATGCTGATGAAGGAATTAGTGCTAAAAACGATAAAAGACCAGCATATAGAGAAATGTTAAGAGATGTAAAAAACGGTACAATTAATGTTATTGTGGCATTTAAAATGGATAGGCTTACTCGTAGTGTATTTGATGTAGAAAAACTAATGGCAGTAGTTGATAATGCAGGATGTGATATAGATTGTTTAAATGATTCATCAAATACTACTACCTCTACTGGAAGATTAACTTTAAGAATTATGACAAGTGTATCTCAAAATGAAATAGAAAAATGTTCAGAAAGAACAAAATTTGGTATGGTGGGAGCAATACAAGCAGGGCATATTCCCAATCATACTCCTCTAGGATTTAAAAGAGATAACAAGAAATTAGTGCCTGATCCAATGACCAAAGATATTGTTGTTAGGATGTATGATTTATATTTAGAAGGTAAAAGTTATCAAGCAATAGCTAATATCTATAATAAAGAAGAGGTTTTAGGTAAAACAAATTGGAAAGACTCTACTATTGGGAAGATAATGACAAATGAACTTTATAAAGGAGATTATCTTCACGGTAAGAAAACAAAAAATCCTACTTATTATGAAAATGTAGTTGAACCCATTGTATCTAAAGAAAAATGGGATAATTGCCAATATCAAAAGAAAAGAAATGCTAGACATTATGAAAGAACAGCCACTTATCTATTTACAAATAAATTAAAGTGTTCTACTTGTGGGCATTTTCTAGGTGGATGTGCTACTACAAAGCCAAATGGCAAGAAATATTATTACTATAGATGCAAAAAATGTAAAACAAACTACAAAGAAGAAGAAATTAAAAATGGATTATTAATAGAGCTTTATGAATTAATTCAAAAAGATAACTTAATTAATAAATACTATACCCCTTTTATCAAGTCTAAATTAGATAATAATACCGAAGAATACACTAAAAAGATTAAAGAGTTAGAAAAACAAAAAGATAGAATCAAAAGTGCTTATATGCAAGGTATTGTTAAAATGGATGAGTTTGGTAATGAATTAAAATCTATTGAGTTTAATATAGAAGAATTGAATAAGAAAATCAAAGAACAAAAACAATATGAGAATTTTAATTTTACTACTAATGATTTATTAGTTTTAGAAGATACCAAGAAGATTGATGAGCTTATCTATCCTGATAAAATCATGGAAAATATTTTAAGTCTAACAAATTCTCCAAGAGAAGAAATGAAAAGAATCATTGCAACTTATATTGATAATATTGAAGTAAGTAAAGTTGGAGAACAAACAGAACTAAAATATATCGAATATAGAAAGAGTTTTTTAGCTGATTTAGTGAACTTTCATAATGAATATGGTGTTCCATGTAATTGGAGTATCTTTGAAGACGACAGTGGTTCTAAAATTGCTATGAATCACGAAGGAAAAACAAGTAAAGAAGCACAAGAATATTTTGATAAACTTCAAGATACGATTAAAAATGATAAGTTAAAACTAAACTACTATGAAATTGAAGCAGATGAACAACTAGAAGATGTTGGTTTTATTCTTAATGGAGATTATGAGAAAGTATTAAGGCTAATCGTTTTATCAGATAGTAAAAAATACAATGATAAAACATTAAGATTAGGTGTTATTACTCTAGATATGGAAAGTGCTATCTTAAGTCGTATTAGTAAGACAAAGGAGGCTTCTAATGAGTTATGCCATATTTAGATGTGAAGGCGTAAAATCATTAAGTGATTTATCTAATAGAGGAAAACACAACAAAAGAGAAAAAGAATCTTATAAAACAAACCCCGACATTAGAATAGAAGATAGTCATAAAAACATTGAACTTATTAAATGTGATAAGAAATATATTGAAAAATTTTATGAAATAACGAAAGATTATCGTTTAGAATTTAATGAAAGAATGAAAAAAGAAAGACTTGATCGAAAAAAATCTTTTTATCAAATGGTAAATGATTCAAAAAGTGTTGTTGCAGATGAAATACTTTTTACCAGTGATAAGATATTCTTTGATAGTTTATCGGAAGAAGAATTAATGAAATGGGCAAATACTGTATTAGATTTTGTTTATGAGGATATGGGTTATAAAAAAGAACAAATTATTCATGCAACACTACACATGGATGAGAAAACACCTCATATCCATTTAGTTGTAGTACCTCTTGTTAAAAAGTTTGATAAACGAGTTAATAAAGAGAGATATTCTATTTCTAAAAAGGCATATATCAAAAATAGTATTCATCTAAGCGAATTACAAGATAAATATTGTAATCGATTAAATAAAAATGGATTTAAATTGGAAAGAGGACAAAAAAATACAGGTGTAAAAAATCTTACTCCAAAACAACTAAAACAAGTAACAAGAATTTTTAATAAAGATTTAGATAATACCAAATGGGAACTCAACAGAAAATATAGAACACTTATTAGTAAAATGGAGAGTAAAACCAAAGGTATCTTAAATAAGAAAATAGTATTTGATTATGATACCTATTTAGAACTAATGAATTATTTAAAACAAGCAAATGAAGCAGTTAATAAGGTGGCTAAAAGTGAAGGACTTTATAAAGAGTTAGAAAAAGAAATTAAATATTACAAAGCATTTTTAGCGGTCAATGATGAAAAGGATAATCAAATCAATTATCTAAATAATAAAATCGAGAAATTAGAACATGACAATAATTCATTTAAAAACTTTATTATGCAAGTTTTACAAGCATTAAAAGAAGTATTTAGAAATATACTGTTATTTGGAAAAGATAAAGAAAAAGATTTAGTTAGTGAGCAATTAAAAGAATGTTATGATAATCATTTATATAGTGAATCTGATATTAATGATATTGTTAAAGATACATCAAAAGAGGTAGAATTAGCAGATTATATCGAAGAAAAGGACTACGATTATTTTTAAAATCGTAGTCCATAAATACTAAATGGTGTCAATTTAGTAAACACACTTGTACATTGACATCGTCAATGAACGTGTGAAAACAATAAATTGTTTTGATTAATTAGGCAAAAAGTATGTTATAATAATAAATTAAAAGGAGATGATACCTATGTCAACAGATGAATTAAATGATTATGTTAATGCTCTTTTAAATAAATCAGAAGAAGCATACTTAATGTCTATTGAAATCATTAATAAGCCAACCATAAATTATAGAACAGAAGGTTTTTGTTTCTTTATATGTAATGCTTGGGAATTGTTGTTAAAAGCATATTTAATTAATAAGGCAAAAGATATTAATGTCATTAACTACAAGGATGACTCTAATAGAACTATTGGACTTGATGAATGTGTAGAAAGAGTTTTTACAAGTACAACAGATAAAACAAAAAATAATATTTCATTTATTAGAAATATGAGAAATAAAGCTACACATTTGATTCTACCTGAATATGACTATATCTTATCTCCAGCATTTCAAAGATGCCTTACTAATTACAACAGATTTTTTAAAAAACAATTTCCAAATTATAATTTAAATGAAAAAGTAACTCCATATATTGCACTAGTAAATCCAGGCAATGATAAAGATATTTCATCATTAATATTAAATCCCAATAATTTGTTGTTACTTGAAAAAGTAAAGAATGAACTAGATTCAGATGAATCATTAGGACAAACTTTAAGATTAGTAGCTACAAAAAAAGAATCAGAAGCAGATATTAAATATGCAATAGTTAAAGATAGTGAAGAAAAAGCTACAGTTATTAGTGTACCTAAGGATATTGATAAAACACATCCATACACCACAAATGAAGTTATAAAAAAGGTAAAAGAGACATTAGAATTATCTCTTGGACCAGATAATGGATTTACCTCAAATAAATTCCAAGATATATGCAAAAGAAAAGGAATAAAGAGTAATCAAGATTATTGTTATCAATTTCCATATTCAAAAAATAATATTTATAAATATAGTGATATAACTATTGAGTATGTTAGTCAAGTTTACATTGAAGAATTTAAAAATAATTAAAAAATGTGAATAATTTATAATTTTATGTTATACTATATATGTAGATGGGATACTTGTGAGGGAATAACGATGTGTTGGCAAAGCCAGTAAGCATACTTAGTATGTGAGCATTCATCTCGCCTGGGGTACCCATCATTTTTTTGACAAACAACATAAAATATGTTAGAATATACTCATATTTTGAAAGCAATGAAGAAGAAGAGTAAAATAATTTCAATGCATAGAGAGTTAATGGTTGGTGTGAATTAACATTTGAATTATTTGAATGAAGCTTTGGAGTTGAATAGTGTATACAAGCTATTTCGTTAATCGCGTTAAGATTTTAAGGTAATAAGTAATTTATTACGAATTAAGGTGGTACCACGAGCAATTCGTCCTTTATGGATGGATTGCTTTTTTCAGTTTAAAGAAAGGAATGATTGAAATGACAAATAAAGATTTAGCTGATTTATTATATCCAAATATTACAAAAACTATTGATGATTTAGAAATTATGTATCCAACTAGAAATTTACCAGATAATGCTGAAGTATGCAGATTTGCTCCTAGCCCAACAGGTAGAATGCACATGGGAAATTTATATGCTTCATTTATTCCAGAGGTTATTGCCAAACAAACCAATGGAGTTTTTATGTTACGAATTGAAGATACAGATAACAAAAGAGCTATTGAAAATGGTGTTCAATTAATCATTGATGATTTAGAGCATTATAATTATATTGTTAATGAGCACCCAATCAAAGGTGGAGATTATGGACCATACATTCAAACTGAAAGAAAAGAAATTTATCATATAGTTGCTAAATATTTAGTGTCCATAGGTAGAGCTTATCCTTGTTTTTGCTCTGAAGAAGATTTAACAGAAATGAGAGAACATCAAGAAAAGAAAAAAGATAGAATTGGATATTATGGGCATTATGCAAAATGTAGAAATCTAAGTTATGAAGAAATAAAAAAACATATTGATAATGGAGATAAATGGGTACTAAGATTAAAGTCTATGGGAGATTTTGATAAAAAAATAATATTTAAAGATTTAGTTAAAGGTATTATTGAAATGCCAGAAAACGATATAGATCAAGTTTTAATTAAATCTGATGGAATACCACCTTATGCTTTAGCTCATGTATGTGATGATCATTTTATGAGAGTTACTACTGTTACAAGAGATGATTCATATATTTCTTCAGTTCCTTATCACTTGGAATTGTGGAATGCCTGTGGTTTTAAAACTCCAAAATTTGCACATTTACTTCCTCTTAATATAAAAGAAGGAAATACAATCCGAAAGATAAGTAAAAGGAAAGATCCAACAGCGGCTGTATCATTTTATCATGAAAAAGGTATTCCAGTAGAAGCAATTAAATTATATTTTGCAACAATAATGAATTCTAACTTTGAAGGATGGTATTTACAAAATCCTAATAAATCATATAGAGATTTTGAGTTTTCATTTAATAAAATGAGTAAAAGTGGACCATTATTTGATTTAGAAAAAGTGATAAATATTTCTAAAAATTATTTATCAAGATTATCAGCCATAGGAGTATATGACAATTTATTAATTTGGGCAAAGGAATTTGATACTGATTTTGCTAATCTTATTACAAGATATAAAGACTATACTATAGGTATTTTGAATATTGAAAGAGAACAAAAGAAACCACGTAAAGACTTTAGTTGCTATTCTGAAATAAAATCATATATTTGGTATATGTATGATGAGTTGTTTACCAATGTCCATTATGAATGGCAAAATGT
Organism: uncultured Bacilli bacterium; assembly: GCA_910583745.1. GTDB lineage: Bacteria > Bacillota_I > Bacilli_A > RF39 > UBA660 > RUG11867. The sequence goes on along the minus strand of CAJTZC010000019.1, from coordinate 741 downwards.
TAATAATACAGAAGAAATAAAAACTATTCTACTTGATTATATTGATAATTATTATGATGATAATGATGATAAAGATTCTTGGTTTAATAGAATGAAGGAATTATCAGAAAAATATGGATATTGTTCAAATATTAAAGAGTACAAAGAAAATCCAGATAATTATAAAGGAAGTATTGTTGATATAAGCATGGTTTTAAGAGTAGCCTTAACAACAAAATCAATGACACCAGATTTATATGAAATTATGAAATTGTTAGGAAAAGAACGAATAAAATCAAGATTTGACTATATTAAATAATAAAATTGTGTTAGAATTATATCAGTTAATGTTATTACTAACTATTTCTTTTGCTCAAAGAGTTATTGTACTCCTTTCTCTCGGGCACCAGAAGCGGATACATTCGAACTTTGAAAAAGGTTTGAATTTAAGCATAAAATCAACTTTCTAAAAAGAAGTTGATTTTTAAGTGTTAAAAAATAATTTAAAGATTCAAATCACTAACTAACAATTATTTTAATTCCTCTATTGGACAATAGGAACCCACTTACAATTCTTTTTTTGAAATGTGCTAAAGTAAAAAATATTTTTGCTTTAGCACATAAGTATTACGAATTATAAGTGCCTATTGTCAATAGATTTTCTCAAAATAATGGCAAATACGAACTGTCATTATTTTTCTTTTTGTAAAGTTGTGTTAAACATTAAGACTGATTAATATATTCAGCATAAGCAATATTTAA
>CAJTZC010000018.1 GCA_910583745.1 uncultured Bacilli bacterium | reverse complement strand
GTTTCTCCAATCTATTCTAATTAAGGAAGAGGGTTTTGGTCACCTTTGAATTTCAGCTTTGAATTTTTTAACGATTGGAGGTGTGTCTATTAGTATTAAAGTAGATTTTAATGGTTTGTTTTGGGTGCTCATAGCACTTGCCATTATCATTATTTTATTAAAATAGTGAAGAAACAAAAAAATAACACGACTAAGTTCCTTAATGTTCTTAGCCGTGTTTTCCAACTCAGGAGAAACACGACTAGAATAATTCGCGTTCTCTTATTTATGATTATATATTATATTTTTATTTTTTTCAATCTAAACCTGCAGATAATATGGATTATCGATAGTACCATCACCTTGGAGTTTATCTAGGTATTCAGCCTTAAGATTGATGACCGGGGCAACCGCACTGCTGTTATGTACATTCCTATTTCCTAAGTAACCCCCACTGCTGACGTCAAATAAAACTGCAAAAGATTCACCAAACCTGTCAGGAGAAAATGACCAATATATACTTTCTTTATATAAATAATATTTACTATTACCCATATTTGGTCCATGTTTACCGCTTCCGGCGGCTACGATTTCATCTGCTGTTATTAACCCTACTGGATACATCAGATTTCCATTTCCTTCACTTGTCTTTTCTACAGTGAATTTGTCATTTTCTTGTGGACATGTGAATTGTGGCTGTACTTTATCATAAGTTACTGATTGCCCTACACTTCTTGCATAAGCTCCATAAACTGTTATATTATTTCCATAACCTAGTCCTGTATCTCCTATAAAGCCTGTTCCAATCTCTCCTGGAGTGCTTCTGTCGTTACAAAAAATTACATCTGCTACATAATTTCCATATCCTGTATCGACTATGTTCTCCTTGTACCACTCATCTACTTTTATCTTTATCTCTGAATCCGTCTCATTTCTTTGCGCCTGTTCTCTGCTTGTACTTGCACTTCCGTTTGCTCCTCCGTACATCCACCCTACATATTTGGCATCATTCTTACTTGTATTCCATGTTTGAGCAGATAAAACAAATCCTCTTGTATAAGTATTATCTCCTGATATCCCCACTCCATCATACTGTATTCGCACTGTTCCATTACCATTGAAACGAATGATTCTCCACCACATGTCTTGACCATTTGCATCTTGTCCAAACTTTATGTAGTTGTTTGGTGCTGTTCCTCTATAGTAATAACTCGTCCCATAGTCGTCTTCTAGACTGAACAGCCCATTCTTTGTCTCATCTGTCGTGGCAGGATTTGCAAAATCTGTTGGATTATTTGGATTTATTTTTATATTCAAATTTGCAAGTTTATCTTCAGTCGTCAGTTTCTTTATGCCTTCATTTAATGTGAACTTTGTTATAAATTTAGCATTTAAATCTGGTGTTTGGTCTATATCTGGCAAATCTTCAAATGTGATTTTTACTCTATAAGTATAAGTATGTCCTGCTGGGATAAGTAGATGATCAGCCAATAGTTGAGTCGATGCACTTTCACTTCTCGGTACATTTGTACTTACAGTTTCTGCTTGCTTCCACACTGCACCTGACTCATCATTTTTTTCTTCTAAAGTATACGTTAGAGATTCTGTCAAATAAGTGTTTATCAAGTTGTCCCAACTTATCTTTGCATACGCATCTCTCGTTCCCGTATTCTCGATGACCAATTCTTTCTCGATACTGTCTCCTAAGCTCCATGTGCCCTCTATGTTTTCTACTGTCTCATCGATATCTCTAAACGTCAAGGCTAAATCTCCACTTCTTATCGTAATCTTCTCTTGCTCGTTTGCTCCCACTTGAGATACAAAGTAAGCATAAGTCAGCGATGTCGTCAAAGCGACTAACGACACACATAATACAATCAATGAAATTACCTTTTTCTTATCATTTTTTTCAGTCATGTTTTTGTACCTACCTTTTAACTCAGTCTACCATAAATACGCTGAAAATCTTGTCAATTTGTACTTACATCATTCATACCTTCGTACTTATTTTATGAGTATTATCTATAATACAAGTATATAATTATTCAACTATAAAAGCAAGCACTTTGCTTGCGTTATCTGAAGAAAAATTTACTCCATCAACTTGCGGATACTTTTCATCGCATTCGACTCAATTCGAGAAACCTGAGCCTGACTGACACCGAGTTCATCCGCGATTTCACTTTGAGTTTTTCCGATGATATATCGACCGACCAAAATATCTCTTTCTCTTTTCTTTATCTTAGAAAGGGCATCTCTCATAGCCAATAGCATCTCCTTATCTGTATTGTTCTTTTTGGTATCGCCTATTTGGTCTAAGAGAAAAATTGTATCTTCTCCATCGTTATAAATCGGCTCAAATATACTCATCGGCTCCTGTAAAGATTCCAAAGCATCTCTTATTTCATACTCCTCGATGCCGAGTTCCTTTGCAATGACCTTATTGGTCGGATCGATACCGTAGATATTCGAATACTCTTCCTTGAACTTTAAAATCCTATACGCCGTATCCCTTATACTTCTAGCGATGCGAACGCTCGAATTAGAACGTATCAATCTTTTGACTTCTCCTAAAATGAGAGGAACGGCATAAGTAGAAAACATGACCCCATACGAAGTGTCGAAGTTGTCGACAGCTTTGATTAAACCGATACATCCGACCTGGAAGAGGTCGTTCATATCCATGTCCTTATTTCTAAATTTCGATATGATACTCAAGACCAGTTTCAAGTTGCCGTTTACAATCTCCTCCTTCGCTAGTTCATTTCCTTTTTTGACCTCTTCAAAAAGTGTCACCATCTCTTCATTCGTCAAAACCTTCAAACTGTTCGTATCTATGCCTGTAATGTCAACTTTAAATTTACTCAAACTAAAATCCCCCTTCACAGACGTTTTGGGAGATTTCTTCAGCAATTATTCATACTTTACGCTTTCATGACACTTTGCAAGCGCTTTATCACTTTTTTCTCTATCCTCGAGATGTAAGACTGACTTATCCCGAGCATGTCGGCAACTTCTTTCTGGGTGTATTCCTCCGTATTGTTGAGCCCATAGCGTAAAGTCATGATTTCCTTGTCTCTATCCGGCAAATCCTCGAGACATTCTTGCAGCTTTACTTTAGAGAGTTTCGTCTCTATCTCTTCGTGCACGACATCGGCCTCGGTACCCATGATATCTTCTAATCGAAGTTCGTTCCCTTCGGCATCGAAATTCAAGGCATCTTCAAAACTGACCTCGCCTTTTCTATTCTTATTCTTCCTCAAATACATGAGAATCTCGTTCGTGATACATCGCGAAGCATACGTCGCGAGTTTGATGTTCTTATCCGGCTTATACGTCATGATACCTTTGATGAGTCCTAAAGAACCGATGGAGACCAAATCCTCGAGGTCATATCCAGATGTATCGAACTTCTTAGCCAAAAAGACGACCAAACGGAGATTGTGTTCGATGAGCACATTTCTCGCTTCCATATCGCCTTCCTTGCACTTCAAAAGAAGTTCGAACTCTTTATCCTTATCCAAAGGAGGTGGAAGAGCATCGGTACTGCCGACGAAGAAACAGTCGTTGTATTTCTTCTTGAGAAACTCTATTATTTTCTTAAAAATCATATATTCTCCATTCTAGCATTTAAAAGTGCATTACAACCTTCTATATTAAACTTCACTTCCGAAAGCCCTATCATAATGTCTTTATATTCTCGTCCGTCGACATAGAGTTCCTTAGGACTGAAGCAGTACAGAAGACCGTGATGATTCAAGGCATTGTAAGGAACCGGGATGAGTTTTAACTTATGATAATGGATATATTCTTTTTCGATTAAAACGATAATTTTACCGTTTATAGGATTTACCAATTTGTTCCCACTGTCGAGATAGCCTACACCTTCGAATACGCATTCATCGTAGACCACTTTCAAGGAATGCCGATTGTTGTAGTCATTTTTAAATTTTTTCGATAGCTTATAATAGACGATTAATGCGATAGGAGATAAGACGAGAACGATCAAATACTTTATCCCGAATTGCCCTCCGACTTGAAATTCATTATAGAGGTAGTACTCGAAGCCACCTAAAATCATTCCGACCAAATAGAGATAAATCGCATTGTAGAAAGTATATCGAATTTCTTTGAACGAAAAAGTGGCGACAACCATGGCCAAATTTAACCCTATCTTAAATAAAAACATAAAAGTATTGTCAAAGTTGACAAACAGGGTGAGCATACTCGTCTCGCCGACGAGTGCGCCCAAGACGACCCTCCACATCTTCGCTTTTCGCTTTAACAGCAAATCGACAGTCAACAACAAAGAGACGTCGAATATAAAATTTACCAAAAATATCAAATCGAGATATATGACCATATTTATCGCATCCTCGACTTCATTATATAAAAAAGACACGGAATATCGTGTCATTCCATGTCACATACTTCTACTTTTTTTCTGACCTAAATTGCCAATTTTCGCTTCCAACTTATCGAACTTTGTAAGATAGGACTCTATCTCACTTTCAGAGAGATAAAAAGCATAACTCTCAATCAATACTCTTCTCAAAAGCTCGATTCTAGGTAACAGATTATCTGCACAGCCATCCCCATCGTCTTCCCCTTCATAAAATAGATATAAGTTGATGATATTTTTAAGCGAATTCGTCAACTTTTTGTTCAGAATATAATTAATCATCTCTGCATTGTAGACAGTGATAGCTATCTTCTGATGGAAGCTAAACCCTCCAGTAGCTTCAAAAAAGTTTTTGCATTTGAATGCTTTATCTGTTTTACTTATTAGGTAATAATTCATATAAATCACTCCGATTAACCGTATTATAGCACGTTTATTGCGACTTTAAAACTTATTTTTTTTCATCTACAGGCGCCAAAGAAAATTTCATGCTCTCTGTAGCAGTTTTCTCAAAACTTCCATTTTCAAAAGCGAACCGATAAGGAAGCAATTGATTGTCACTCTCTTGAATATAAGCAAACTCGCCGTTTCCCATTCGAACCAACATAAAGACACTTACAAATTCTCCACTTGTCTTCTCGATGATATTGGAATACTTATCTTGCTTTGCGTTTTGTACAAAAGTTCCTCTACAATTCTCGACACTATAATTAAATTCGAGTCATTCTCCCAAAACGCGGTCTCGTCGAACTTGTAAGGTGATTTAAAAATTCTTTCCTCTTAAAGAATCAAATGTATATTTTTCCATAAATTTCCCTACTTCTCTGTAGAATCGACTGGATGCATTTGCAAGTGCTTCACTTCTCTATCGAGATTTTCCAACAAACCTCTTTGTTTAGACAACTTAAATAAATCTTCTAAAGTGATAAAGAATCCACGTGCAAAATATATTCTATCTTCAAAACGCAGATAACCGTTGTCGTCGAAATCGTAATCTTTTAAATTCAAAGCCACCGTTCCACGAAATAAGATTGACTTTTGAGGGATGACGATGGAGTCAGTTTTTTCAGGCTTCAGTTCTCCATTAAAACGAGAAAAATGCTGTAATTCCCCAAAAGAATTCATATAGCAACCCATTAACACATTTCCACCAAACACGGGTTGAAATAGCGCTGAAAGCTTAGTTTCTGGACTTCCAGAAAACTCTCTTACTCCACACCAGTTTGGAGCTTCATGAATACCTAGGTCTGTATACGGCTCCCAATATGTTCCTGTCAATATTTCAAACTTTTTGTTTAACCAAGTTACTCCTCGACCTAGGCCCACCATAGCAAAGCCGAGTTCATTAAAGTCGCTCGCGATGTCAAATCTATAAGGCAATAGCTTTCCATCCTCTTCTCTCAAATAAGCGAAACTTCCGTCTTTCATAGTGACCACTTTATAGCCACGGACAAAATCTCTACTGTCGTCTTCTATGACTTCAAATTCTCCTTTGACTTTGTCCCATATAGCTCTATCTCAATGAAATTCTTCTGTGACAAGAGCTCGTCTTTTAGTAAAATATTGTCCTTTACACAACTCTTCTTGTCGATGTTTATATGGAGTCTCGAAGCTACCTTTTTTTCCATCTGTCCCTATAAAACGATATAAGAAAGAATAGGTTTCGTCGTCCCCTACTTTCCCTTTACACTCTAACTCTTTAAATTGATTTGATAATTTTTCCATAAATACCTCCCTGAATTCTTACAAATCTATTTTTCTAAATCTAACAAATCCGGTCTCTTTGCTTTTGTCTTTTCCACTCTCGCGTTTTTTCTCCAAGCATCGATTTTCGCGTGGTCCCCACTTAAGAGCACCTCGGGGACTTTCATTCCTCTAAACTCCGCGGGTTTCGTATAACACGGATAATCCAATAGACCATCTTCGAACGTTTCGCTCTCGAGACTGTCGCCATTGATAACCCCAGGCAGAAGCCTAGTGACGGCATCGACAATCGCCATCGCTGGAACTTCTCCTCCAGTCAAGACGAAATCTCCCATCGAAATCTCATAATCGACGATGCTCTTAATTCTCTCGTCGAATCCTTCGTAGTGGCCACACAGCAATATGATGTGTTTTAACTCTTTCCATTCGCGTGCCTTATCTTGACAGAAAGGCTCTCCATCTGGAGTCAACATTACGACTTTTGCCTCGCTCGTCTTGATGTCGTCGATACAATCGAATATGGGTTCACAACGAAGAAGCATTCCTGGACCTCCTCCATAAATCGTATCGTCCACCTGTTTGTTATTCAACTTAGAATACTCTCTAAAGTTGACTAAGTTTATCTCGACCATACCCTTTTCAAGAGCTCTTTTTATGATCGATTCATTTAAAAATCCATCGAACATGCCTGGAAAAAGTGTCAATATATCGATTCTCATAGAATGAGACTCCTGACATTTTCGACCTCGACCACGCCGCGTGACAAGTCTACCTTTTTGACGTATTCGTCGATGAGAGGTATCATATACTCTTTGTCATAGTCGACGACCAAAATCTTATAGACTCCATTGTCTAAAATTTCCTTTACCTTACCGAATTCATTATTCCCATCGGTTATCTTGAGACCGTACAAATCCTCGAGAATATACCCTTTCTCCAATTTCAAATCGTCTCGATCGAAGAAGACATCGTATCCTTTATATTTTTCGACCAAGTTTATATCTTTAAGATTGTCGATAGTGACGAGGTAGAAACCCTTATAAAACTTTGCGTTGGTCACAACATGTTCCTCGTCGTTTAAAAGAATTTTATTTCCTTTTTGAAAGACCTCCTCTGGATTTTCAAAGCGACATTTTACCTTTAAATCGCCACGGAGACCATGCAAGCCTTGTACATAACCGATATACACTTTTTCCATACAAACTCCTCCTAAAAAGGATTATATCACAATATCGAAATAATTTCTATTTCAACGGTAAAATCATACAAAGTTCCTGCACGTATAATTCAATCGCTTTTCATTACATTATCATTACACAAATATGTAACAAAATAAAAAACACCCGTTCATCTTAGTGTCTTCTCTGTTACAATTTTCAGTCGTAACCTTCTTCATCACGAATTGGATTTTTTAAAAATTAGATTTCGATGTTCCTCACATTGATTCTCACAGAAAATACATTTTTTATTTCAGTCACTAGCCAGTAGATGTCCTCTATGAAGAGCGACTTCATATCGCATCTACCTACAAATACTAAAGTGGACTTGCACCACCAAATTTCACACACATTAGGAATGTTCATTACCATGTACGGTATCGAGCCGTCGCGGATTTGTGCTACTTTAACCGAGCCCTAGACTTACACACTTGTCACCAAGTTTCGACCGCGAAAAGGTTTATTTAGCATTCTTCTTTGTCCTCTAAGAGCTATCCTAGTAGACTCCAAAGTTATTCTTCTCTTTTTCTCCAGAGAAAGTTTACGATTGCCCCGTCTATGTACTCGTACTTTATATACCCCCTATGAAAACCACCAAAGTCACTTTTTCTACTTTGTAGATTTCGAAGATTCCGTCACCGATGTCTTCCACTCTATCCCTCCTCTTTGGCCTTACCTTCTCCTTGAATGTTGTCTCTTTTTAATTTTTGTTCTGTTTGAGAAATTCTAAATAGGTTAGCGATTAATTCATCACTACCCATATTGTCTAAAATATCTTCTCTATATCTCAAACCTTTTCTTTTAGCAATATCGTCCGCGGTTTCAGCATTGTATAATCCCTTATAACCCGCATTGTGAAATTGGTCAAAGTTTTTAACACCCGATTTTTTGGCGGTTTGATTTAAAGAATAGTTCCCTTTTTTAGTTAAGTTTCTATGTCTGTCCTAAAGCGACGACTTCTTTTCTTGGGTCTGCGTTTTGTACTATTAAATAACAGGCATATCTTGATAATTTGTAATCTAATAATTTTTTTACTCCTCCATTAGGCATTTTTGATGTTTTTCCCACTTGGGAAAAATGTTCAAACATTTCATAATTACTATTCTCACATGCTTTTTGAGCATTCTTAATTACGTTACAAAATTTATCCATCTTTTATACTCTAGTACTTTTTGCAATTCTCTTGCAAACCAATACTCATGCCCATATTCATCGTTATGTTTGATACTTTCAAATATTTCTTCACTGTATTTTTTTAGTTCGTTCATTGTTACCTCCTGATTTTTCACATCTATAAAAAAAGATTCGCCTTCCTCTTATAAGTTTCATACAATTTCTACATCTCTTGTTTTTGTAGCTTTATCATAATTTCCAACATAAACTTTGTCAACGAATTCATCTACTAATACTTTATTCAGTTCTCTGATTAGGTAATATTGTTTTAATGTTTCATCTATTCCTCTTTTATTATTCTTCATTGTGTTGCAAATTAAAAACTATTCGATGTTTTCCTTCGAATAGTTCTCAAAAACTACTTTAAAATGTTTTTGCATCTCGGACAAAGACCGTCTTCCGTATGTCCGACATAGTTCCAGCAACGTTCACACTTTTCACCAGTCGACTTGACGACTTGAACTCCTACTTTGCCAACGACAGGCAATGCTTCGTCTGCAAACTTGACCTCAGAAACGATGAACAACTGTTTTAGATAAGGTCTTAAATCGTCTAATACTTTTTTGTATTCATCTTTCGCGTCGATAAATACTTCTGCTTCCAAACTCGAACCGATTAGCTTTTCGTTTCTCGCATCTTCCAATGCTTTATTTACATCTTCTTTTATTTGGAAGAACAAAGCAAAATCTTTCTTGATTTTCTCTTCGCCTTCAAATTTGACGACCGATGGCATGTGCTCTAGATGGACACTTTCTCCACTGTTCTTCATATATCCATACACCTCTTCAGAAGTATAAGGCAAGATAGGCGCTAAAAGTCTTATTAAATGGTTGACGACGTTGTATAGAACCGTCTGCACACTTCTTCTAGAGAGAGCATCTTCTTTTTCGATATAGAGAATATCCTTTGTAAAATCTAGATAGAAATTCGACAAATCGAACGAAACAAAATAGTTTGTCAACTTGTACACTTCTTGATAGTTATACTTCTCATAGGCCTCTAGGACATCTTCTGTATATTCGTTCAATCGAACCATCATGTATTTGTCATAAGGAAGCATGTCTTTAAATTCGACGGCATCTTTCTCGTAATCGAAATCGCTCAGATTTCCCAACAAGAACTTATACGTATTTCTTATCTTTCGATACGATTCTTTTACTTGCTTGATGAGGTCGTCGCTGATTCTCATATCTTCTGTATAATCGATACTTGCACACCACAATCTCAAGATATCGGCACCGTGCAACTCGATCAATTTTAGTGGGTCGATAGAATTTCCTAAGCTCTTACTCATCTTCTGCCCGTTCCCGTCCATCGTAAATCCGTGAGAGATAACCGTCTTATAAGGCGCTTTGCCATACACGGCGACACCTGTAATCAAAGACGAGTTGAACCAACCGCGGTACTGATCAGAACCTTCGAAATAGATATCTGCAGGATAGGAAAGTCCTCTTTGGACCATGACGGCTGTATGACTAGAACCAGAGTCGAACCAGACGTCCATGATGTCTTCTTCTTTTTTGAACTTACCATTTGGACTTTGAGGATTCGTATAACCTTCCGGAAGCAAATCTTTTGCCTCTCTTTCGAACCAAACGTTGCTTCCTTCTTTCTCAAAAAGGTCGGCGACGTGCATGATGACATCGTAATCCAAAATCTCAGAACCGTCCTCGTTATAGAAGATTGGCAATGGTACACCCCATGCTCTTTGACGAGAGATACACCAGTCTCCTCTGTCTCGAATCATGTTATAGAGTCTCGTTTGACCCCATTCAGGATGCCAAGTGATATTGCCTTCGATTTCTTTTAAAATGTCTTCTCTTATCTTATCGATAGAGCAGAACCATTGTGATGTCGCTCTGAAGATGACCGGTTTCTTCGTTCTCCAGTCGTGTGGATAGCTGTGTGTAATCCATTTTAACTTGAGTAATGCACCCATCTCATCCAGCTTCATCGTAATCGCTTTGTTTGCATCTTCGAAATACATGCCCGCGAACTCTTTTCCAGATTCTTCGTTTAGCTTTCCGTCGTCGTCGACCCCGAACACCATATCGAGGCCGAACTTTTTACCGACTTCGAAATCGTCGGCACCATAACTTGGAGCTGTGTGGACGAGACCTGTACCACTATCCAAAGTGACGTGGTCGCCACAGACGACTTTACCTACGCGGTTCTTGAATACGTGATCGTATTCCAAGCCGACGATGTCACATCCCTTAAAAGTCGAAATTTCTTCGACGTCAGTCCATTCGAAGAGCTCCGTCAAACTCTCCAAGAGTTCCTTCGCGACGACGTATTTCTTTTCGCCGACTTTGACTTTGACATATTCGTAAGTCTCATTGACACATATTCCCGTATTTCCTGGGATGGTCCAAGGAGTTGTTGTCCAGATGACCAAGTTATCTCCTGCATCCAAGACGTCATTCCCTTCTTTGACAGGGAAAGCGACATAGATAGAGGCATCTTTCCTATCTTTGTACTCGATTTCAGCTTCTGCAAGAGCAGACTCAGAACTTGGACTCCAATAGACTGGTTTCATCCCCTTAAAAATCAAACCGTTCTTGACCATCTCTCCGAATACGCGAATCTGCGCTGCTTCGAACTCTTTTTGGTACGTAATATAAGGATGCTCCCAATCGGCGAGGACATTGAGACGTTTAAATCCGTCCATCTGCCTTGCGACTTGTTTTTCTGCAAATTCCAAACAGAGCTTTCTAAATTCAGCTTTACTCATGCTTTTTCTGTCGACACCGCTGTTTGTAACCGCTTGCTCCGTAGGAAGTCCATGCGTATCCCAGCCAGGGATATAGGTAACATCATATCCCATCATAAATTTATGACGATTGATAAAGTCCTTGATCGTCTTATTGAGAGCATGTCCAACGTGGATATCTCCATTCGCATAAGGAGGCCCATCGTGAAGGACAAAAGGTTTTCCCTCTTTGTTTTTTTCCTTCATCTTATTGTATAAGTCCATCTGTTCCCATTTTTCTCTTTGTAATACCTCATTTTCAGGTAAATTCCCTCTCATCGGAAATTCTGTATTCGGCATCTTCAATGTATCTTTATAATCCATTTCATTTTCCTTCTTTCTAAACTATATTCTATTCTATTTTTCTAACCTAAGGCAAACTTTTTGAAAAATTCCAAAAATAAAAAGCTCACAAACGAAAGGACGAGCTATACCCGTGGTACCACCTAACTTTGCGAACTATCCAATTCACCTCAAAACTCTTAACGTGAGCGAACCGTCTCCTCTTACATATCAGACGAGCGCATCGGAAGTGATATGCATCTCATTTCGGTTTAATCGTTTCCACCAACCACGACTTCTCTTGAAACTTACTTTTGAAATGCCGTCTTCGTCATTTGCTTTATATATAAAATTATAATCATTACTAAAAACAATGTCAATACTTTTACGAAGGATTTTGTTCTAGGTATTTTGTTCTAGGGGATTAAGTTTAAAAATCTTGTTATCAGTCTCTTTATAGCTTCCACACATATATCTCTCTAGATAGCACTCCACAACTTTACGATGTTGAAAATTATTTTTTGTATATTCATTCAGTAGTTCCGATTCTACCACTTCATCTATTCTTTCATATCTTATCTTTCTTAAGAAAGAAGGTTGAAGCAATAAAGTATAGTAAAGGGTAATAACATTACTATGAATCACAGGATTAAAATATTCAGAATAGCAAGTAAATTGAATACCGTGAGAACGAATCGCCTTAAGCATCTCCTCTACAGTCAATCCATCAAAGCTTTCAAAGGGAACGATGAAAAAACTACCAATTCTAAAAACTTCATCAAATTCTCGTCTATAATTCGCATCATCTTCAAACTCTATAGGATGATTTGGCAATATAAACCCGAATTTATAACTGGGAACATCATAAGTATTATCTTGCATAAATTATTTCTCCTTACTCCTCGATATTTTTAAAATACATTCGATAGATGTCTTCTTCTTTTTTATAGAGGGCAATCACTTTTCCATGCGAAGTAAACTTTAAAAACTCACAATTTTTATTGCACGCAATCTTGCAGCCGTTGGAAACTTTTTTTAAAATAGCCTCATCGACTTCGACTGCTTCGATATCCTCGAGGACGTCCTCGACCGAAAGAATGGCATATTCTCCTGCTTCGATTCTATCGACGGTATAGGCGTCTTCCAACTGGAATTTTCCTTGTTTTTTCCTAAGTAGAGCCGTCATCGTCGCATAGGAGCCCAACTGAACCCCTATGTCTCGTATCAAACTTCTGATGTAAGTTCCTTTCGACACGCGACACTCTATTTCGACATGGTTACCCTCTATTCGCAATATTTTTATGTAAGAAATTTCGACCTCACGACTCGGCAATTCCACATTCTCTCCTGCTCTTGCGATATCGTAGAGCCTTCTGCCCTCTATTTTTACGGCAGAATATTTGGGAACTTCTTGCAAGTATTTTCCCTCGAATCGCATGATGCATTGTTCTATCGTCTCTTTTGAGAACTCTTTTTTTCCAGTATTGAGAACTACTCCTGTCGAATCCAGCGTGTTGGTTTCATAACCCAAATCGAACTCTGCGACATAAGTCTTATACTTACATGTCAGAAACTCAGACAATTTCGTACATCTCCCTATCGTCAAGACGAGGACGCCACGAGCCATCGGGTCCAAAGTCCCTGTGTGTCCAATCTTTTTGGTCCCAAGTATGCGTGATACCTGGTTGACGACATCACGGCTCGTAGGACCGATGTCTTTATTTACAACTAAAATGCCGTTCAAATTATATCTGTCTTTCACTCGCGATAGTAGAAGCTCCAGATTCCAGCTCGTCGATTTCAAAGCCTAAAGAGCATAAAGTTCTATTTAACTCTTCGTCTTCTCTATAAGTTCTTGCACAAATCTTTGTCATACCATATTGGTTGACTAAAACGTCGGTCAAAGCTTTGTAAAGAGCTAGAGTAATCCTTCTCTTTTGAAGGTGTTCACTATAGGACACATAGATATGGTCGACGACAGCCAATCCACCTTCCAAATGACAGTCGATGAAACCGCCGATGAAACCATCGATGAAACCTTGATCCGAAGCAACAAAGACGAGTCTTCCCTCATCGTAAATTTCAGAAATCTTCCAAGCCGCATAGTCTTTACATCTTTTATCCAAAGCGAACTGTGAAACTCTAGGTTCCCTCGGATTGTTGGTCATTCTCAAGTAGTGGTCTAAAATATATTCCTCATACAATCCTTCTAAATCTTTAACCTCTTTCTCATCTAACATCTTAGCATTTTTTACTACCATTTAAACTCATCCTCTTTCCATAATATACATTTCCACGTTTCCAACCGACCTCTTCAAAATCTAAAGTTTCGAGAGCATTCACGAAGAGATTATCTCTTTCATTACTCACTGTCAGCACTCTTACGGCTCCCAATCGCTCGCACTCCGACAAAAATCTTTTTTTCCAATATTGAGAACTACTCCTGTCGAATCCAACGTGTCGGTTTCATAGCCCAAATCGAACCCTGCGACATAAGTCTTATACTTACATGTCAAAAACTCAGACAATTTCGTACATCTTCAAGACGAGGACGCCACGAGCCATCGGGCCCAAAGTCCCTGTGTGCCCAATCTTTTTGGTACCGAGTATGCGCGATACTCGACTGACGACATCGCGACTCGTAGGACCGCTATCTTTATTTACAACTAAAATGCCGTTCAAATTATATCTGTCTTCCACTCGCGATAGTAGAAGTTCCCATCTCGTCGATTTCAAAGCCTAAAGAGCATAAAGTTCTATTTAACTCTTCGTCTCCTCTATAACTTCTTGCACAAATCTTTGTCATGCCATATTGGTTGACTAAAAAGTCGGTCAAAGCTTTGTAAAGTGCTAGAGTAATCCTTCTCTTTTGATGGTGTTCATTATAGGACACATAGACGTGTCGGACGACAGCCATTCCAAATTCCAGTTGGCAGTCGATGAACCCTTGATTCGAAGCGACAAAGACGATTCTTCCCGCATCATTAATTTCAGAAATCTTCCAAGCAGCAAAGTCTTTACAACTTCTATCCAAATTGAACTGTGACATTCTAGACTCTCTCGGATTGTTGGTCATTCTCAAGTAATGACCTAAAATATATTCCTCATACAATCCTTCTAAATCTTTAACCTCTTTTTCATCTAACATCTTAGCGTTTTTTACTACCATTTAAACTCATCCTCTTTCCATAATACACATTTCCACGTTTCCAACCGACCTCTTCAAAATCTAAAGTTTCGAGAGCATTCACGAAGAGATTATCTCTTTCATTACTCACTGCCAGCACTCTTACAGCTCCCAATCGTTCGCACTCCGACAAAAATCTTTTTTCCAATTCCAAAGATATTCTTCGAGAGCCATCGGTCATATCGGCCCCGTCGATAAACCAGTTCATCAAAAGAGCAACTTTCTTTTTCGATACCTTACCTACCATAAAACCGAGTGTTCCAGAGACCTGCAAATTCGCGACGCAGAATCTTTTGCCTGCTTTGACTTCCTCTACACATTCTTTGGCAAACATTTTTGCTCTTAACCTCGCAATAATCGGATATTTCATGTCGCCTTGTCCATTGTCAAATTTCCTAAAACGAGATATGCGGTTATATCTTTCCAAAAAATATATTTCTAAACTTTTACTCAAATAACGATAGTCTTTATCCGTAAACTCTCGTGAACTTTTAATCATTTTAAAACCTCCCATTTACACTGCCAACCATCTTTATTCTTTTTTATTGTTATTGGAGTGGACTTATTTTATATCCATATTTCACTGAAGTACTGGTCTCACTTATACACTCAAAATGCAGAGTCTCTAAGGCATCGATCAATCTATTTTCGCTGAAGTGCGCCGAAGCGACGACACTTTGTATCCCTCTATTTTTGAGTATTTTCAAAAAGTTTCTGTAAAGTTCTAAAGTGATACTCTTCGCTTCGAGTCGGTTCTCTTCCTCGACATAGTATTGAGTTAATTTTGCCTCTTTCCAACCTTCGGCGTCGCCCAAGATGAATCCTTTAATGGCACTGCCTTGATATTTCACGACGACAAAACTCTTTCCATCGCGAATTCGATCGATATCTCTCTTCGCTCTCCTATTAAAAAGGAGTTTGGTCGCGCTTAAGAACTCTGTAGTTTGACCACACAAATGGATAGAGGAACAGAACCTATCCAAGTAATATTTTACGAACATAATCTGTAATTTCTTTAAATCTTCTAAAGTCAATGTATCGTTTGATTTTATAGAATTGATTTGTAATACGTTACTTTTCATCAAGCAATATTTCGCCCGTATTCGTTCGATACATCGTCCTTCTTTAAGACCTCAAAGCCTAAAGAACTCAGAGTATCGTTCAATTCCACATCGCTCAAATCGCTCTTTGCAACGACTTGGTCGACACCTTGAATAGCCAATTCCTTAGAAAAAGCTTTAAACAACTCCAAAGATTGTATTCTTCTTCCCATAGGGCATTTTACATCTACGAAGAAATGAGAAATGGCTCCTGTCCCGTTCTCTATACTACCTACTAAAAAGCCGCTTATCGATTCTTCGGCATCGTCTAAACTGACAAAACCTTGCTTTGAACCCTCTTTCAACATTTGCAATATCGTTTTGACGCACTTTTTATTTTGGGCCATCGTCATAAAAGACTCTAAAAAATTCGATTTTTTTCCAGTACCGATTAAACTCGATTCGTTAAAATATTTTAGAAATACATCCCTAAATTGAATCCATTCCTTAGGTGTAAATTCTTTTGTATTCTTAATCATTGTGATTCTCCTTTTTGCCCTCTAAATTCTCTTTTGCTCATCTGTCGTTCTCGAATAATAAGCGGTATCACCCAAAGTGTAATTGACTTCAAATCCCAAGGCGACCAAAGTTTCACTCAACTCCTCATCGCGAAGAGAAGTGCTCGCCGTAAGTAAAATCCCGCCTTTTTGAGAGACTAAATCAGAAAAAGCTCGCAACAATTTGAGCTCGTTACTTCTCTTTCTTAAAAAACTTTCTCCCGTGCTATAGAGATGCGATATTTCGCCTCCAACACTGTCGATACTGCCGACGACAAAGCCGATGACACGATTTGTTTTATCAAAGCCGATGACCGCATCGCGCTGTCCGTATTCGATACGTCTGAGCATTTTTTTGGCATATCCTTCGCTTCTAGAAAATAGCCATCTTTTTAGCATATCTTTGTATTCAAAAGAATAGTCAGAAAGTGCTGAGGCCGAAGCCTCGAAATAATTGATGTAAGCTAAGCGAAATGCACTTCTCTCATCGAAATCCAATTCGCTAGCGTTTTTTATAGTCACTGTTATTCTCCTTCGTTAATTTTATCGATAATGCTTTCTATTCTTTCTCCATAATCTAACGACTTGTCGTATACGAATTTCAACTCAGGCGTACTTCTCAAATCCAAGCGATGAGCCAACTCTGTTCTGATGAAGCCAGCCGCCTTGTTGAGTTCGTTCTCTACGAGTTCTGTATCTTCCAATCTCGTCATAAAGTAGACTTTAGCAAAAGTCAAATCCGAATCGACGGTGACGTCGGTGATGCTGACCATTTTTAAAATCTCATTTCGTGCCTCCTCGTTCAAGATAGCACTGATTTCACGAGAAATTGAAGAGGCGATTCTCTTGAGTTTTAGACTACTCATCTCTTCACCTCGACCATCTCATATGCTTCGAATACATCGCCGACTTTGATGTCGTTGAAGTTCTCTATCGTGATACCACATTCGTATCCTTCTTTGACCTCTTTTACAGAGTCCTTTTCTCTTTGAATCGACGAAATACTTCCGTCGTATATAATCGTACCATCTCTGATGATGCGCACTTTCGAATTGTTTTTCATGACATCTTTAAGAACTTTGACCCCTGCAATCGTACCGACCTTGCTGAATTTGAACAACTGTCTTACTTCTGCCGTTCCGACAGTCTTCTCTTCAAATTCTGGGTCCAACATACCTTTCATCGCAGCTTCGATGTCTTCTACCAATTTATAGATAATCGTATATTGTCTTATCTCTACGCTGTATTCCTTTGCCGCTTCCTTGGTCGAGCCACCTGCGACGACATTGAAGCCGATGACGATGGCATTGGACGCATTGGCAAGGACGATGTCCGATTCCGTAATGGCTCCGATTCCACTGCGAATGACCTTGACTTTGACGCCTTCGACATCGATTTTTAAAAGAGCATTCTTTACAGCCTCTTCGCTTCCCCGAACGTCTGTTTTAAGAACGATGTTGATTTCTTTTACACCAGACTGAATTTGGTTAAAGAGGTCTTCAAACGTCACGACGTCTGTCTTGTACTTCGTCTTCTTCGCGTTATTCTGTCTCTTTGTCGCCACTTCTTTCGCCTGTTTTTCAGACTCGAAAGCCATGAACTTATCTCCTGCACTAGGATTGGCATTCAACCCGGTAATCTCGACCGGTGTAGAAGGTCCTGCTTCGACGATAGGTTGTCCCAAGTCGTTCTTAATCGTACGCACCTTACCGAATGCCGTACCGACGACGATAGGGTCACCGAGACGTAGAGTACCGTTTTGTATCAAGAGGCTTGATACACCGCCACTCGTCTTATCGATTCTCGATTCGATGACAGTACCACTCGCGTATCGGTTTGGATTCGCTTTGTATTCACTGACCATCGAAATTGCCAAAATCGTCTCTAATATTTCGCTTACGTTATCGCCATTTTTAGCACTGATGTTGACGAACGGTATATTCCCTCCCCAACTCTCTGGAGTGATATTGTGTGTAGCCATCTCCGTATAGATTCTTTCGATGTTCGCTTCTGGTTTATCTATTTTGTTTACTGCGACGATAATCGGTACATTAGCCGACAAGGCGTGGTCAATGGCTTCCTCTGTTTGAGGCATGACCCCGTCGTCTGCCGCGACGATGATGATGACGATGTCCGTAATGGAAGCACCTCTCGCTCTCATCTCTGTAAACGCAGCATGTCCGGGTGTATCGATGAAAGTAATCTTCTTCTCGTTGTATTCAATTTGGTATGCACCGATATGTTGTGTGATACCACCGAACTCTTTGTCGACGACATTTGAATTTCGGATGTAATCGAGAAGTGTGGTCTTTCCGTGGTCGACGTGTCCCATAATCGTGACGACAGGAGGTCTAGAAACCAAATCTTCCTCGTTGTCGATTATCTCTAATTCTTCGAAGTTAGACACATCTTGTGTAGCTTCACGTTTCAAAGTCTTGCCGTATTCCAAAGCGATAATCTCCGCGTTTTCAAAATCGACAGATTGATTCAAACTGATCATCAATCCCATAGACATGAGTTTTACGATGATTTCGTTTCCACTTACGCCCAAAACTTCTGCTAAGTTTCCGACGGTCATGTCGTCCTTATATAGAACGATATTCTCATCGGTATTTGTGACAGTTTGCAATTTCTCTTTGTGTTTATACATTTCCTTACGCTTCTTCGCGTAGTTATTTTTCGCTTCTGTATTTGTCGCTGTCTTCTTAGCTTTATCGTTGAACCTCTTCGTATCTTTCTTCTCGTGTTCGCTTACGATGTCTTCTTCTTCGACTTCGCTCTCTATTATGTATCCGTCCTCTGCTTCCTCGACAGAATCCATGATATCTATCGCATTGTCGAGCATGATGACGTCATCTTCTTCCAACATATCCTTTGCATTCTCAGCTTTAATTCCTAAAAATGCACATTTCTTCAATACTTCTTGTACGGTTATTCCCATTTCATTTGCATAATCTTTTACGCTAAACATAAAACCACACCTTTCTAATCGATATATTTCAGTATTTCATCATATAGACTTTCTAGAACAGTAGTCTCAAGTGCTCTGTCGATTGCCTTATTCCTACGAGCCTTATCGACCACTTCTCTACTTTTCTTTATATAACAACCCTTCCCATTTTTCTTGCCAGTCGGGTCTACACTGACTTCGTCTTCAAATTTGACGATTCTTAAGAGTTCTTGCTTCGGATACTTTTCTCTCGTAACCACGCACATTCTCATAGGTATCTTCTTGACGCCCATATTATTTGTTGCCCTCTTCGTTGACTTGGCTCATCGACTTGATGGTCAAGTGGTACTTTGTGAGCTTACTCGCTAGCTTAATGTTTGCGCCCTTCTTACCGATAGCCAAAGACAACTCGTCGTCAGATACGACTACGAAAGCCTCATTCCTCTCGGCATTCTCGTCTATAGAGACATAGACGTTTTTAGCAGGACTCAAAGCTTCTTTGATGAATACGGCTGGATCCTCGGAATAGAGCACCAAATCGACTTTCTCGCCGTTCAATTCTTTCAATATGCTTCCAATTCTCGTGCCCTTCTCACCGATACAAGCTCCTCTCGCATCGACTCTCTCGTCATTCGAATAGACGGCAACTTTACTTCTAACACCGGGTTCTCTCGCGACGCCGTATAGAAGAACCGTTCCATCGATAAGCTCTGGTATTTCGCTCTCGAAAAGTCTTCTTACGAAATTGTAATGTTTTCTAGAACAGAGAATAAGCGGTCCTTTTGGAGTTTCCTCTATCTTTTGAATATAGACTCTTATGCTATTGCCCATCTTAACCGTTTCTCCAGGAATCATCTCGCCTTTAGGAAGAATTCCTCTCGCACGACCTAAGTCAACATAATAGTTTCTTTCATCTTCCATCGCGAGCATTCCGAGCATCATTTCTCCCGATTTGCCGTCGAAGTCGCTCATGATAGATTCTCTTTCAGCCGTCCTTATCTTCTGTATTAAGACTTGTTTAGCAGTCTGTACAGCGACACGACCGAAGTCGTCAGGTGTCACCTCTTCTTCGATAGTTTCTCCCACTTCGATATCAGGTACTTTCTTTCGGGCATCTTCGAGCAATATCTGTGCATCGACAGGGACACTCGGTTCTGTGACGATTTCATTTCCTTCCTCGTCTATGGTAACTTCTGGGTCTTCATAATCGCTCATGACGACATAATAAGTAAATATTTTTATTTCGCCAGTCTTCCTATCTATTTTAGGCTTTACATTCGTTTTAGCATTATAGTTTCTTTTATAGGCTGTGATGAGTGCCTGTTCCATCGCATCGAAAATGATTTCCTCATCGATACATTTTTCCTCTGCAACCAAACGTACATTCTTTATAAAATCTTTCGCTTCCATTTTTTAATTACCTCTTTCTTTACTAGAAATATCTAGAACATATTCTTCATCGATTAAATCGAGTTCGTCGATGATAGGATTGATGACATTCGTCGCTTCGACGATAGCATCCATATCGAGCCCATTTACTTTATCCAACGTGATTTTCAAAAAGTTGTATCCATTCTCCTTTTCGTATACTACCTCGTCTACGATGATACCCAGTTTTTTCATAGGTTCTGTAATAGACTCCCTAATTTTTTTTAATTTTTCTTCCATAGATTACACCACCAATTTTAATAAATATAAAAGTGGGTTTTGCTTGCCCACTTCCTTTCTGTTTAATAATAAAATTATAACACTTATTTTTATAAAATACAAATTTTTTCAGTTAATATTGCAAAAATTATCACAACATAGTTAAATAAAAACCGTTACCAAAATCTAAAGCTCTCTTACTCTCTATAATTCTAGGATTTTTTACAGTAACATTGCTTCCATGATACAACTTCATTTCTCGACCTACTTTCTCATAAACATATTATATCCTATTTATCAGTAATTTGTAAAGATTTCTAAAAGTATCTGCAAAATTTCTGAATTCCCAAAATAAAATCTATATATCTACAATTTCAATTTCTAAAACACAATGTTTCTTCTACCACAAAAAATGGAAGTGAAACACCACAAAAAGTGGAAACAAAATGCCACAAAAAATGGAAATAGCCTATTTTTCTATACTATTTCCACTCAAAACAAAATCTTTACCAAATGCAAATAATTTTTATTTTAACTCTTTTTAAAAGTAACCATGTCTAAAGTCTTTGCAAATAAATACAAGATTCGATTCGATTTATTGATAGCGACACTTTTCCCGACGGCTTTCCCTCCAATCGTGAAAGCTGCGATGAAACTCGTGAGAACGAGATTGACGAGTGCCAGATTCAACGAAAACTCATTTGCAATGGCAAGCCCTAATGTCACTCCAGCACTTCCCGATAGGATACCACACACATCACCGACGACGTCGTTACAAAAACTGGACACTTTGGATTTGCTCTTCAACAGCCTCAGTGCTCTTTTCGCCCCTCTAATTTTTTTAGCGGCCATCGAATTGAAAACTTTCTCATCGGCGACAGTCACGGCGACACCAATCATATCGAATAGTATTCCCAAAAAGATGAATACTAATAATACGATTACACTCACGATTGCCGTCGAACCGGACACCACTGTATCAGAAAACATCGACAAGACGAACGATAAAGTAAATGCCAACAGTGTAATCTCCATTATCCAAATGACATCTTTATTTAAATGTATCAACTTATTATCTTTTTTAGTCTTACTGTCGTAAGGATGTACTCTCTTCATAACTTCACCTTTTTAAATCAAAAATAAAAACAGGGAGATTATTGCGATAAACTTTGGCTCTTAGGTCAGGTTGGATTTCCCTTCGATTAACTCGTCTATTACTAGATGAGCAGTTCCCTTTTCATAATCGAAAGACGTCGTTACCGAGTATCTTACCTGATTGCCACTTAGATACCACTGCAATCTCGCAACAATGACCACTCTAGAAGTTTTCCCCCCAACACAACATACTGATTACTTAGGCTCTTTTGCAAAGTTGGTTTCATAAAGCTATACTCTTCCCAAAGATGTACACCTTTAAAAGGAGCTGTCATTAATCCCCACAACTTCACTCAAGTCAAGCTACACTATCCTGACGATTAGCCAAAGATAGGTTCTAATCCCAGTTCGTAAGACATGTCTCACAAAGTTGGGTCTCCGCGAAAAGATGGTACGGTTGCCGTATGCCATTACGATCGCCCATAATTTCTTCATTTCCAGCATCCACCCCGAGCTGGGCGCAAGAAGCAGACACCAGAAGTTTCACAGGTATGCTCTTTGATGACCTTTTACTTTCATCTTCGTAATCCGCGTGTTGACTAGAATAATGTATCCCTGTTCTATCCTAAATTATAGCACAAAGCTGGCTTCTTTTCCACCAGATAGACAGTTTCCAATGTAAAGTCACATTCTCTCTATCATCATCCAATTGCGATTGACCACTCTGCCAAAATCGAATGTCTTATCTTTTTGCATAGAGACTCTTGCTTTTAATTCAGCCACACGAGCAGCTAAAAGAGCTTCTGCTGGTTCGATATAGTCTTCCAGTTTTCTCAATATGGCAAGCACAATTTTCTTCTGTGTTCCTGTCAATTCCCTATTATTTAAAAGGTACTCCAAGATATCGATGGTTTCATTTCTATATTTTATTCTAAAAGCCTCGTCACACAGGTGCAAATCGGAACAATTGTCGAGACGATCGCACAACTTGATAGTGAGAGCCCAACTCGTCATATTTTTAAGTCTTATCTCTAAATATTTCGTCTTACCGATTTCACGTTTCATGTCTTCATCGGTCGTCAATTCCATGACCAGTGCGGCTATGGTCGGCCCAAAAAATTCTACCAAATCATAATAGTTCAAAGCAGTATTCTCGACAGTATCGTGCAAAAGCGCAGCAGCTTTGAGAACCTCTAAGTTTTTTGAGTTCAATTTAAACTCACAGACATAGTTCGCGACTCGGATAGGATGGTTGATGAACGGTTCGCCAGTCGTCCTAAATTGTCCTTGGTGCAATCGATAGGCAAACGTAAATGCTTTTCTAATCATTTCAGTCTCTAAAACGGGAACGATAACGCCTTCATCTAAAACTGTAGTCATAACCATCACACTCCTCAATAAAAGAATTGTACCACCTTTTAAAAACTATTTAAATAGATAATTGGAAAAAACAGTGTTTTTCCATATATGAAAAAATAAGCCTTTTACTATGGCCTATCCTTATAATATGTGACTTTAATCAAATAAACTGTGGAAAAGTCGGTTTAAGGAATACTTTCGTATTCCTTAAACTCTCTTCTCTTTTTTTGGCGTTTTTCCTCTCGGCTAATCTTCGATTACCCGATTCGGAACGGATCTGTCGCTGTGCCTGTTCCTCTCAATTGACTTAAGTATTCAGCTTTCAGATTGATTACTGGAGCGACCGCACCGCCGCTGCCAACATGGTAGTGGTACAACTGGCCAGCGCTATCGACATGGAACACACCGGCGCTCGGTGTATTGCTAGGCGAGAACGACCAGTACCAACTTCCTTTATTTAAGTAATAACTACTATTTGTTGTTCCGTACTTTCCGCTTCCTGCGGCTACAATTTCATCTGCTGTGATTAATCCTACTGGATACGTCGATTTCCCGTTTCCTCCACTTGTCTCTTCCACTGTGAATTTGTCATTTTCCTCTGGACATGTAAATTGCGGTTGTGTTACTGTTGTTTGCCATGGACCTCCTACTCTTGCCGTTGCTCCATATGCTGTTATGTTACTTCCATATCCTATCCCTGTATCACTACTCCATCCCGTAGCACTCTTTCCTGGCGTACTTCTATCGTTACAAAAGATACTATCTGCGACATAATTTCCATATCCCGTGTCTACTATATTTGTTTTATACCATTCATCTACTTTTGTCTTTATTGGTGAGTCTGTTTCATTTCTTTGCGCTTGCTCTTTGCTCGTACTTGCACTTCCATTTGCTCCTCCGAACATCCACCCTACATATTTTGCATCATTATATGTTCCATTCCATTGTTGATTCGTCAGTGCAAAGCCTCTCGTGTAACTGTTCGTTCCGCTTGGCCCTGCTCCATCGTATTGCATTCTCA
>CAJTZC010000017.1 GCA_910583745.1 uncultured Bacilli bacterium | reverse complement strand
CATTTATATTATATCATACTTTTGCTTTTTTCAGTCATTTTGTTTAACACAACTTAAAATATAAAGAGATAATTAGTGGATTGAAATTATAATTATGGATGCCTTATGATGGCTTTGCTTTTAGGGCAGTCTGTACTCATGGGATTTTTAATCTGTTTGGCGACGGAGAAAGATTGTTTACAAAATCCAGTCACAGCATCCATGGTCTGCGTCGCCTTTACGATGGCAGCCCTTTGGTTGGGACTCTTCAATACGATTCAAGAAATCGTCAAAGAAAAGGATATGTTAAAGAAAGAGTATATGAGTGGATTGAACTTTACTTCTTATATGTTCTCTAAAATCATCGTCTTTTCCTTGTTGTCGTTATACCAAGCGTCCACTTGTGTTTCCATCGTCTATTTTCATTTGAGTCCGCGACCTGAAGAGATTTTGTTGACGAACACGCTTCTCGATTTAATCATCAATTTCTTCTTGGTATCGTTTTCGACGAGCATAATCGGAATCTTTATTTCTTCCATCGTAAAAGAGACGAAGACGACACTCATTTTGTCCCCTTTGTACATGATGATTCAAATGCTTTTTTCCGGAATGTTCATTCCTTTCATAGAATTTACGAAGAATATATCGTATTTTGTCATCGGTCGATGGGGATATGAGGCGTTTGCATCGATTAGCAATTTGACACAATATGGAGTTGTCCCTCCTGCGGAAGGCTTTTTCGATTTTACGGCTTCTCATGTCGTCAACATCTGGACCATCTTTATAGGAATATTTGTCGTTTTTCTCACCGCGAGTATTATAGCCATCAAGAGAAATATTCTCGCGAAGGGAAGCAATTATCTGTTCTTAGATGATAACAAAAACAAATTGCATAAAACCAAGAATTTAAAAAAGACAGTTAAAATAAAAAATGAGGGAGCTCTCCATTTAAACTGAAATACTTCCGTTTACTTTAAAACGAACTGAAAGGAATTTTCTTGCATTTTTCCCTAAGTTATAGTATAATTTACAGAAATAAAGGAGAGAAAATTATGAGAGAAACGACATACGATGTAAATACAGATGAATTAATTGAGATGACAGTAGAATATTGTCACGCTATTTTAGATGCAAGGTCAGAAGAAGAGCTTGCGACCATTAAAGAACAAATCGCTGATGAAATAAGAACAAATACTGATTATCCAGAAGAGTATATTCAAAATTATATGACATCTTTGAATAATGCTGTAGAGAAACTTGAAAGCGGAGAGGTTACTCTTGCTGAAGATGGAGAGTTTGTAAGAAGTGATGAAAATATACAAGAAGGGCAAGAAGTACCAGTAGAAGAGCCTGTTGCCAGCGAAGCACAGACCACTACAATGGCCGGAGTCGGCGTCGGAGTGACAATGGCTGCTTTAGTAGCGGCTATGGCACTGAAAAAACATCTTCTTAAAAATAGTAAAAACAAGAAAATGTAGATGAAGATTTGGAGAGTTTTCTCCATTTTTTGGTTATAAAATAATTTGAGACAGGGATGAAACGAAATGAAAGAAATTACCCTAGTAATCGATTGGAGCATGCATGAGGAACTCGAGGCGTATTTGCGCTCTTTAAAAGGTGTTACAAATGTCGTAATCGATTCGGACTACTATTGGACAATACATGTTCAATACGATAGTGCTCGAATGAACGATGATATTTTAAAATATGAGATATACACTTTCCTAAAAGTTGGACATATTCCGGTTATGGTCTATTTCGACAAGCATCCCGAGATGAAAGTCGCCAAGCGTACAGTGACCGTAAAACATCTCTGTTGTGAATTCTGTTATGCCGGTTTTATCGAAAATTTATACGCGATAGACGGTATCGAAAAAGTGACGGCTGATATGGAAGAAGTCGCTTTGAGAGAATGTGTCAATATCGAGATTACTTACGATGTCAAAAAATTAAATGAAAATAAAATTGACAAAATTGTCGAAGAGAATAGAATGGATGGAATAAAATAATGATAAAGAGATTAATATTTGATGTAGACAGTACTTTAATTGTGGGAGTCAACTTTTTGCCTTTTATAGAGAAGACTTTAAAGAGATTGACTTGCTCACACAAAAGAATATCGAAGGTGTCTCTTCGATGATTGCTACCTATGAATCGGAGTACTCTAGTTATACGAGAGAAAACTATCTTACACATTTGAATAAGTGTTTGGGCTTTGAAGTCGAAGAGACGTGGCTCGATGCATTTTTTGAAGAACTAAAGAACTGTGTACCGTCTAAAAACCAGAGATTGATCGACGCCATCGATGGACTTTCCGAACACTATGAGATGGTCCTGCTGACCAACTTTTTTGAGCAATCCCAAATGAATCGACTAAATACCATGGGAATTGGGAAATATTTTAGCGAATATTTTGGAGAAGAACTCATCAAACCGAATAGAGAAATCTATTTGAAAGCATGTGGTGCACACCTTCCAGAGGAGTGTGTCATGATAGGAGACGATATCGATTTGGATATCAAAGGTGCTTCTCGGTGTGGTTTAAAGACTATTCTTGTGAATACGAAAAAAGTACCGACAGAGGGATTGGACTGCGCAATCATCGAAAAAGTGGAAGATATCGACTGTGATTTGATAGAAAGTTTGTAGGTAGGAATGGAAAGATTCGTTTATCATGGAAGTCCTCAGGGAGATTTGCCAGTACTTAAGGCCCGCAAGGGGACACATCAAAAGGAATGCATCTATGCGACGGATTCGGAAGCCGTGGCTCTTTTATTTATGGGCAAAGGTCGAGGCGATTTGGACGTCATGATTGCGACTATCGATGGAATGCTGTCGTTGGTCGAAAGAAGACCGGGCATTCTAAAGCAGCTTTACGATAAAAGTGGATTTCTCTATGAGCTAGATGGTCGCACATTCGAATATTACGACTATCTTTGGTCTCGGGAAGTCATCTCTTTCGAGTCCGAATTGGCGCCTTTAAGGTGCATTCTCATTCCAAATATATTGGAGGCGATTCAGGAACAAGAACAAAATGGAGCGTTGAAAGTTTATCGTTATCCGGACCGACCATTGCAAATGCCTCTAGATAATTCTGACTTAATCGATGAATATATCTCTATGGAAAGAAAAGGTTGTACTGGTGTGGTCAGCGATTTACTCGAGGTGTATCCAGAATTTTCAGACATCGTGCGCGAAAAAATGAAAGGCGAGTGTAAGAGATGAACAATAAAATAGAGACGACTTTGAAATATTACACTCTATGTACAAAATTAAAGGATACGATTCGAACGGGCCCCATCGTTTGGAACGCCTTAAGGCATAGGATTGAAAGTGTCGCAGAGCACATCTACGGAGTACAGATGTTGGCCATAGGAATCTACTATCAATTCGGGTATATGTTCGATTTAGGTAAGGTTCTCTATATGTTGGCCGTTCACGAGCTCGAGGAGATAGAAATCGGAGACTTGGCATTTTTTCAAATCACGGAAGAAAACAAGCGCATCGAGGGAAGAAAAGCGACCGATTATATTTTAAAAGACATACTCGGCAAAGAGGAGATAGCTAAACTTTTAGAGGAGTACAATGCTCGTGAGACCGAGGAAGCGAAATTTGCCTACCACTGCGACAAGTTGGAATGCAATTTACAGATGAAGCTTTACGACCAAGAAGGGTGTTTCGACTTAGAAAGACAGTCCAATAATCCTATTTTGGCAAATCCTGAGGTAAAAAAAGTTTTGGAAGCAGAGAAGTCTATTTCGAATGCTTGGATAGAATTCGACCGGAAAAAATACAGAGATGACGACAACTTTATGGCTATAGTCGATTATCTCAAAGAACACGACCTATGAAAAGTTGGATTTGTATAAGAAGAAAATTGTTCTTCTTTTTTTGTTGACTTTTTCAATTTTATGATGTACTATTGTATTAGTCATGTAATACACTGTGGGGTGAAGAATATGGGTTTTGAATTTGACAACGAACGACCGATATATTCTCAAATCGTCGAACAGTTTGAAATAAAAATCGCTTCTGGGCAGCTCGTCTCGGGCGAGAAAGTCGACTCGGTTCGAGAGCTCGCGAGTCAAATGAAGGTCAATCCGAACACGATGCAGAAAGCGATGCAAGAACTCGAAAATGAGAAATTGTTGTACACAGAAAGAACGAATGGAAGGTTCGTCACCAAAGACAAGAATTTAATAAAAAAATATCGAGAAAAGTATGCACGAGAGAAGACGATGAAATATCTCGAGTATATGAGACAACTCGGGTTCGAAGATAGTGAGACAAGAGATTATTTAGAGAAAATTGGAGGAGAACAATGATGGAATTGTTGGAATGTAAACATCTTTATAAAAGTTATGGAGAAAAAGAGGTCTTAAAAAATGTAAATTTGAAGATACCTCGTGGCAAAATAGTGGGCCTTTTAGGAAAAAACGGAATGGGAAAGACGACGCTTTTAAAAATTATCAATGACTTGTTGGTCCCTAGTGAAGGTGAAGTGTTCGTAAATGGCAAAAAAGTGGGCATCGAAAGCAAAAAAGTTATCTCTTATTTGCCAGAGAGGACGTATTTGGATAAGTCGATGACCATTCGACAGGCGTTTCGCTTCTTCGAGGATTTCTATGACGATTTCGATGTCGAAAAGGCGAGGAGACTTTTAAAAGACTTGGATTTGGATGAAAACCAGAGGATTTCTAAGATGAGTAAGGGAATGCAGGAAAAGCTCCAGCTCATCTTGGTCATCAGTCGAAATGCAGAGCTGTATATATTGGACGAGCCGCTCGGAGGCGTGGACCCTGCGACGAGGGACTACATTCTCGATACGATACTCAACAACTTCAACGAGGGAGCGAGCGTCATCATTTCGACGCATCTCATCTCCGATATAGAGAGAATCTTAGATGAAGTTATCTTTATCGATAGAGGAGAAATCGCTTTGGTCGCCGAGACAGATGCTTTAAGAGAAAAAGAAAAAGGTTCCATCGACGAAATATTTAGGAGGATGTTCAAATGTTAGGAAAATTGTTAAAATACGATTTGAGATATGTCTATAAGGTCGTGATTGTCTTCTATCTCTTGGCGATTGCCTTTGCGGGATTGACGCGACTTTTCGGTTTGTTCGACCAATCGGTTATCTTACAAACTTTCACCTTCATCTCGAGTGGAATCACCATTGCTTTGCTGTTCAGCATTCTCATCAACAATTTGATGCGTCTGTGGGCACGGTTTGTGAAAAATCTCTATGGAGATGAATCTTATTTGACACATACCTTGCCCGTCGAGAAATCGGCTATCTACACTTCGGCATTTTTAAGCGCCGTGCTGAGCACTGTGACGAGCATCTTGGTCGTCTTGCTCGTCCTCTTCCTCGCGTATTACTCGAAAGAAAATATGGAAGCTTTGAAGTCTTTACTCAGTGCGGTTGCCGCATTGTACGACACGTCTATCATCAACTTTATCCTTACTGTATTTGCCGTGTTCGCTTTAGAGTTCCTCGTCGTACTTCAAGCGGGGTATACGGGAATCATCTTGGGACATAGAGCTAACAACGGCAAGATGATTCGGTCTATCGTCTATGGATTCATTTTCTATCTCTCGACGATGGGATTGGCACTTCTCGCCCTGTACATCTTTGGGCTCTTTAGAGAAGATGTCATGCAGATGTTTACGATGAGCAGTCTCGTCCATATCGAAACGGTAAAATCCATTCTCTATATGGGTATCGGTTTCTATCTCGTCGTCATGATTGGCTTTTTCCTCGCAGATATTCATTTATTTCAAAGAGGCGTGAATGTAGAATAAAAATAGAAGTGGGTCCATTTTTTTCTTGTCGTCAAAATTGAGAAGTAAATTTTAGCAAAAGAAAAAACTAGGAACGCGTTTAGACAAACAGCAGTATAAACAGACCTAGTATTATCAAGTATATGGAGAACTTCCACAGTTTTCCTTTTTTTACGATGTCGAAGAACCATAAAGAGGCGAGATAAGTCATTCCAGCAGTCACTAGAAAGCCGATTCCATAAGGTAGATAGAGATGGGAACTCGTCTCTAGTAAATCCGTGATACTCAATAGGAAAGAACCGATGGATACGGGTAAGTAGAGCATGAACGCGTATTTTAATGATGCATCTCGGTTCAAATTTCTAAATAGACAGCCGACTAATACTGCGCCGCTTCGGCTTATTCCTGGGATGAGGGCAATCATCTGGAAAAGTCCGATGACCAAGGCATCTGTCACTGTGAGGTCTTTGTCTTTCTTTTGTCCATCAATTTTTCGAACTAAGAAGAGCATAAGGGCTGTAAATAAGAAGGCAATGCCCAATATCTTGACGTTCGACAAGGCACTTTCTATGTTGTCTTTAAAGAGGACACCGATGATGCCCGCGGGCAAACACCCTAAAACGATGAGCCAACAATATTTGAAATTGTCTTTCACCTCAGGTTTCTTGCGACTCTCTTTTTTAAATATATAGAGAAAGAACGACGAGATGAGTTTAAAAATGTCTTTTCTAAATAAGAAAAATATGGCTAAGAACGATGCAAAGTTCAAAAGGATTTCAAAGTTCAAATCGTCGAAAGCGTTCGTGTTGAACAAATAACGAATGAGAACCAAGTGTCCACTCGAACTGATAGGCAAAGGTTCTGTTAACCCTTGAACCAAGCCAAAAATGAAGTATTTTATTATTTCTATCATATAACCACCTAATTCATTATATAATAAATCGTGAATGAATAGAAATAAAATGTTCGAGGAGTTGATATCATTTTACGCTTTTTATATTATATCACAGGTATCCTTTTGATTAGTATCGGAGGGACTTTCATGTGGTTTTATGTTAATCTGTTGACACTCGGATATACATTTTTAGAATATTTTTGTTTTATCATGACAAAAGTGGAATGTTTACTCTTGTTTGTGGGTATAATTCTAGTGATGTATTCTTTCAAAAAGGAGAAATAATATGAAAAACAGTTTTAACCTAAGAGTTTCTTTTAGTGAGAGTCCTTCACAAGCTTATGAATGGTCGAACTCTACTAATTTGATGCATCAAAAAGTCGAAAGAGTGTCTTCGGATTTACTAAAATCGGTTCTCTTAAAAGGGGGAACGATAAAGGAAAGGGTAGGGACTGTGCTTCTGTCGGATACGAAGAATGCCGTCGCCTTACGATTGAACAAAGAGGGAGAGATTAAGGGACGAAGTTTTCTCGAGTTCGACAAATCTTTGGATGTGTGTGAATATGCTTCCAATCTAAAAGTGAGCTCTATCGAATTCGTCCCCAACGGCACTGAAGTGGTGTATTCTCATGATTTAGCCGTAGAAAAAGAGATGAGGGATTACATTATCCATTCTATAAAAAAGAGTAAGAACGAATATTTAGAAAAGTATCTCTATTATCTCTGTGAGGGGGAAATCGACGGTTTTTCTAAAGATAAGCTTTTGAAATCCATAGAAAGTGCTTCCATAGATAAGAATTTGAAACTGTATAAATTTTTAATCGAGAGTTGAGTCAAGAAATCATTTTGAGAGAAAGTGTACAACGAGTCATTTTCTCTTTTTGTATGTTTTAAAAAGATTCCATGACTTTGGTCGAAGTACACTAAATTTATATACATTTTCGCGGTTTTCTGCTATAATTAGGTTGGTGAATGCTATGCAGGAAGTTACCATAAAAAAGGACGCCAATATAAAGTTGGTTCGTGAACTGTATGAATTCTTAAATCCCAAGTTCGTCTTTCTTCCTTTAAGAAAAGGATTTAAACTCAAAGTTCGCGATAATGAATATGTATATAAAAACGATATTGTCGCCATGGATTCAAAAGGTCATATCGTACACTCCAGTGTAAGTGGGAGAGTTTTGGGTGTGAAAGATATGCCCTATTATGGTGGCGAAATGGTCTCGAGCCTCGTAGTAGAAAATGACTTCAAAGAGAATATCCGGGTTAGAAAAAGCGCAAGAAAATATATAAACAATTATACAAAGCAAGACCTTTTGAATGTCTTGATCGATGCTTCAATTACATATAAAGATGCCTTTATGTATGAGAAAGTGCGTGAAAAAGCAGAAGTTTTATTCATAAACGGCGTCGAAAATGAACCCTATTTTGGGAACAAAAATTTTATCTTCAAAGACAATTTAGATGAACTGCTCGAGACCATCGATTTATTGGGAAACTGTATGGAAGTCCAGTCGATTCTTCTCGTCGTCAAAAATGTCGAGGAAGAACTCATCGAAAATCTAGTGAGTCTGTTGGGAACGTATCCGAGAATAAAATTGAAACTGGTGAACGACGCTTATCCAAATGGCATGGCTGAAGTCTTGAAGAAAAAGTTTAAAGTCAAAGAGGCCATCGTCTTCGACATCAACGAAATCGCTTTGATTTACGAAGCAATCAAGCGAGAGGTCCCTGTGACCGAGCGAATTATCACGATTACGGGAAATGCCGTAGAACCGAAGGCGGCAGTGAAAGTAAAGATGGGAGCCCTCTTATCGGAAGTCTTCGTGACAAAATTTAACTT
Source organism: uncultured Bacilli bacterium (assembly GCA_910583745.1). Classification (GTDB taxonomy): domain Bacteria; phylum Bacillota_I; class Bacilli_A; order RF39; family UBA660; genus RUG11867. The sequence goes on along the minus strand of CAJTZC010000017.1, from coordinate 16,723 downwards.
TACAGAAGAGCAAGTCGACGTGTATTTAAACGGCATGATGAGCGGTACTCTCGTAAGCAGTTTAAAAGTCGTCATCGACTCCCATATCGAAGGGGTTCTCGTAATGAAGAGGACGATCGAAGAGGTGGAACCGTGTATAAAATGCGGATTGTGTTCTAAGAATTGCCCGATGGGGTTAAATCCAAAATATGTCTATGATCACGAGGGCAGAGTGAAAAAAGAGTACTACTCGCCGTGCATCGGTTGTGGACTGTGCAATTATCTGTGTCCATCCCATATCGATTTGAAAAGCGTGATGAAAGGACGAGACCGATGAAAAGAGGATTGAATACGAGAATCTATGTCATGTATGTAATGGCTCTCTTGCCTTTGGTACTCTTCGGCTTCTATAAAAACGGCTTGCGGCTGTATATCTCGGACTATGTAGATTTTCTTCCTATGTTCACGCCGCTTGTGTTGTTGTTCTTGGCTCTTCTCGGTGGAATAGCTGGAGCCGTGTTGAGAGAGTGGCATCGCGATAAAAAAGTGTCTGCGAAAACACTCTTGAAATGCAAGGGAGATTTTGTAGAGTCGATTCTGATATCGTGCATCCTTCCCATCCATACAAATTGGATAGCCGTGACGGTCATTCCTCTCTTGAGCAGTTTACTCTTAAATAAGGTGAAGTTCAACAGAATCGCCTTGATGTATTTGGCTATCGAAGGAGTAAATGTCGTCCTCGGCACAAATTCTTTTTATAACCCGTACGAGGCGAGCACCGTTTTGAATTACGACGGTTTAGATTTCTTTTTAGGAATGGGACCAGGGGGAATATTTTCTACGAGCATATTGTTTGTCACTGTGGGAGTGCTGTTTCTCTCCTTCAACAAACTTTATAAAAGAGAGCTGGTGTTCTCGAGTTTAGGAACTTTGGGCATCTTGGCCGTCGTCGTTTCGATGCTTAAGGGAGCATACACTGAAATATTTCCGTTCCTGTTTGGATATAATATACTGTTCACACTGGTCTTCATCGCTCCGAATGTCGTCAGTTCCTGTTATACCGAGAAAGGGCAGATACTCTCTGGTGTATTCATCGGCATTCTCGCGTATGCCTTGAGTTTTGTGACACCGTATACCGCTGCAATTTTAGCAGTGTTCATCGTTAGCCTCACGAGTGGCGTGATCGACAGAATATTCGTGATAAAATAGAAAAGAGATTTTATGAAAAAGATTTTAATAAACATTTTAATAACTTTGGTATATGTGTTTGTGTACTATTACATTTTTATACCACCTATCAACTTAACGAGTCCAGAATTCTATGCATTTATGGTCACAACTTTGATCGTCTATGGCCTATTGGACTTAGGTCTCACGACGGTCGTGAGTCTCCAAAAAAGAAGAATGCCTAAATTTAAGTTCAATACACTTCTTTTGGTACCCATCGTCATTTTAGCCATCGTCGTCGTCAACTTTGTGTCTTCGCCGATATTCAATTCTAAGGCTTATGCGAACCGAATCGTCATCGACGAGACGGGGGATTTTTCTCGCGACATCGAACAAGTCGATTTTAAAAAAGTGCCCCTTTTGGACAAAGAATCGAGCCAAAAATTAGGCGACAGGGTCATGGGCGAAATGAGCGATTTCGTCAGTCAATACTACGTCAGCGACCTCTATACCCAAATCAATTATAGAGACGAAATCGTCCGCGTGACTCCTTTGGAATACGCCGATATCATCAAATATATCGCCAACCGAAAGGACGGAATAAAAGGATATATATTGGTAAATTCTGTCGATGGCAGTTCTAAAATTGTACGACACGAAAAGGGCATGCGGTATGTACCGAGTGCGATGTTCAACGAGGATATGTTGCGCCATCTGCGGTTCAAATTCCCGACAGAGGTATTCGGCACATACAGTTTCGAAATCGACGACGAGGGCAATCCTTTCTTCATCGTACCTACGATTCGATATTCTCTCGTCGGCTTACGGAAAGATATCTCAGGAGTCATCGTACTCGATCCAGTCAGCGGCGAAGCGACAAAATACGAAGTGGGCGAAATTCCGAATTGGATCGACCACGTCTATGAGGCAGACCTGATTATCAGTCAGACCGACGACTGGGGTATCTATAAAGGCGGTTTCTGGAACTCTGTCTTCGCACAGAAAAACGTCGTCAATACGACAGACGGATACAATTATCTCGCGATGGATAACGACATCTACCTCTATACGGGTATCACGTCGATTCAAAGCGATGAGTCAAATTTGGGCTTTATCCTTTCCAATATGAGGACAAAAGAGACCGTGTTCTATTCTGCACCGGGAGCCGAAGAATACAGTGCGATGGCCAGTGCAGAAGGGCAAGTGCAAGAGATGAAGTACAATTCGACTTTCCCACTTCTCATCAATTTGAACGGAAGACCGACTTATTTGGTCAGCCTCAAGGATGCGGCTGGATTGGTCAAAAAGTACGCATTCATCGATGTACAAGATTACCAAAAAGTTACAGTGACCGATTCCTCTTTGGGAATAGAGAAGTCCGCGGAGAACTATCTCAACTCCTATAGCCTTGAAAACGGAGACGTCGCTTTAGAGAAGAACATCAAGATTATGAAAATCAATCCTGTCCTCATCGACGGCAATACGGTTTACTACATCGAAGATGAGAACAAAAATCGCTACTCTGCGAGCATTCAAATCGGAAAGAACATTTTGCCTTTTATGACAAGTGGGGAGACCTATAAAATCTCTTATGTCGAAGGCGAAGTCTCTACGATAAAAACACTCGAGAAAGTAAAATAAAGCGAGAGGTTTATGAACGTCGAAGAGGCGTTCTTTTTTATAAATTCAGGAGTTTTTGTTTACTTTTAGAGTGACAAATGTTATACTTTTTATAGTAGGAATGATATTTATGGCTGAGAATTTTATAGAAAAATTTATATTTTCTAGAAAAGCGAAAAAGAACTCTTTAGAGTGGACACGTCGGTATTGTGACAGAACTATTTTGGAAAGAGAGTTAAAACGTCGTATGGAGACGAATTATCAGGAAGTCTATGACTTTTTGAAGGACCGATTCCTAAGAGGTTCTTATAGTATAGAAATCATTCAGAATCTTTCCGCCTTCTTGGGCATATCACCCATCGAAGTTATCGAATGGGATAATTATAGGTTAGTACCTCCCGAGGTCGAACAGCGGTTTTTACTCGACGATTTTTCGTGGCTGGAGTCGAAAGTCATTCCTTTTAGAGTGCATTCCGGATTTTTACTTCAGGCCCTTTTGGTCGATGAACAATTCTATCGGTATCCTCATTTAATTGCCCAGTTAGACAACAGTGACAAAAAAGAGTTGCTCTCTTCGCCTGAGGTGGATTTGACAAAATTTCCAAAAGACACATCTATAAATGACCTTCTTCCAGATGTTTATTTCTATAGACAAACAGATAGTCGACAAGAGACGGTATTCCATTTAACAAAAAATGCAGTCGCACGAAGAGATTGTGCGAGTATCATGCTTTTAATTGACAGTGTGAATACGGCAAAATATGCTTTTGAACAGTGTTGTAGTGAAATGAATCGAGTCGATTTTACAAGTTTTATCGATGCCTTTCCAAAAGAATTTCTGTCTGTAAACTTTCCAAACTTCTATATCGAATCTATGCTGTATAAAAAAGCTTACGACGCGGTAAACGACTATGTCAGTCAGGGAAACTCTATTTGCTCTTTGCAGGATGTGTCTAGAACGATGAAAGAGAGAATCGATATCGAGGAATACTTTGCCATTTTGTCTCATATCTCCGAGAATCTTCTCCAATATTTTAGCTTGTATGCCAACGGACAGGAAGCGATGGCCTTGCTCACGAGTCCTTTAGTAAAGAGGCTCGATTTTATCGCTTATTCTCGGCTTATCGCAGAAATCGAAAAAAACGATAAACGCTTTTTGGAAGCTTATGAGAAAAGTGGCGATGCCAAATTTTTATCTTGGAAACAAGAGGCTTTCGAGAAAAAATGTTTTCTTGGGCCGAGTTGGATTTTTCGCGATGGATTTGAAGAAAAATCCCAAGAAGAACTGTTGGCCTTTTTACAATCTATAAAATACGACGTATTCAGAAAACTCGACTTTCTTTCGAGCCTCTTTTTTGGAAAATGTGAAAGCAATCTGCAAATCGCAACTATTGTAATGACGAACAGACATTTGTGGGAGGATTGGCAAGTTCGGGAAAAATTGGTGATTCATCTATTAGATAAAGTTTATTCTGAGAGGGATTTTGAAACGATGAATTTCATCGCATCAGAAAACTCGTACCTGTTCGGGGTCTATAGTCAATCAAAAAAAGAAGAGATGGATTTCAAAGATTACATAGCCTTTCTAGATACCCTTCCTGAAAATTTGCTAAACCGTGTCGATTTTAAATCGTTTTCTAGGGAAGAAAAAATAGATTTTTTGATTAATCCTATCGCTTCTAGACTCAACGATTTGAACTACAGTTTTTTCGCTCTTGAAATGCCGAACGAAGTATTAGATAGATTGTCAAGCGAAGAAAATCCGTCGTTTAAACGATTCCTCGAAAGGGGGGTAAACAGTAGGGACTTATCTGTCGATTTTAAATATTACAAAAGTTTTTTTGAAGATTTTAGTAAAGACCATTTTATCCATTTTCTGCGACAGATAAAACCTTATAATGGAGCATTGTATTATATCACTTTGGCGAAAGAGTTCGTGCTATCGAATGAGGATAAGCTCAGTAAAAGTGAAATCCTCAGATTTTTTGACATATCTGAAGAAATATTTACTCGAATGGCGAATTCGAGTTCGAGTGAGTTTAGAAATCATAAAAACTTCTTTTTACAATATGTTTTGCATCACAAAGACCCCTTGAAGTGTCTTGTAGACATAGAGAACATTTTTCTACAAAACAATTTGCCTTTTGTAGGGAAGATATTTAAAGTTGTCGAACAGTTGTATCCCGTATTTCATGGCGATTTGCCTTCTTTTAAAAGATGCAGTCAGAAGAGTTTGCACACGGTCGTTTTTGCCGACTTGTTGAAAGCGTCGTTCGGTTCTAATAATCGGTCTCTCATCGAATATTTAGAGAATATCGAAAAGGGATATGGGCTTTTCAACAAAGTGAGCAATGGCGACACAACTTACGAAAGTTTGACGACAGAAGAGAGAAATACTCTGGATTTGTTCTGTGAGCATTTAAAAAAACTCTATAGCTCTACAATGCAAGGCAGTAAATCTACGGATGTGCACTTTGAAGGCCATCCTGTCGAAGACATTATGAAACTGAAAGTGTCGTTTTCAAAGGACGGAACCGTCGATTATGATTTGCCGGATAGAATCGTCCGCATGTTCTGTCACTTCAGTGGTATCGACACTCTCCAAGGCGCCAAAGAATACATAGCTAAAAAACGGGAAAGCGCGGACGCGAGAAACAGAAGACGTGCAACGGAAGAGTTTGTCATTAAGAGAGGAGATATGATTAAAGGTATCGGAAAACTCGACTATCTCCCGTATCTACTCCAAAACGGAATTCTTGCCAAGGAATTTTTAAACGACGCGGCGAGTTCGGATTTAACTCCCTTCGACACTGATGTATCTATCGTTTTAGATGATATAGAATCAGAAGAAATCGATTTATCTAAGTTCATTGCAAACGATTTTGGACCTATATGGCTTGTACTAAAAAAAGATGACCGTTTTGCAGATACATACGATGACCAGCCGAGCGACAAGATGGATTTCAACAAATTCGAACTGTATCATAGGACTTGGAACAATGGGGAGCACGGGGGCATCAGAACTGGTTTTGCTTCGAGTGAAATCGATTACTTCTTAGTGAAAAAGTACGACAAGAGAATCGGGCTCGAAATTGCGATGAACGGCTTTTATATCCCCGTGTTCGATACCCAGCGTACACTGTTGTTCTCTCCGAAAGACTATGATGCGCTACGGGAGAAGATGTGTGGGCTCCGCTATTACAACGAAACGTCTTACGATTTTTCACCGAATTTAGATTTATCTCTAGGTGAAGGCCAAAGTGAGCGTTTGCGTGCACAGCGAGAGAGCATAGCCGTATTGCGTTCTAAAATATTGGAGGTCGCTCGCCGTGTTTTGAAAGAATACCATCTCGGCGTAGAAACGGAAATAACGGGAAAACTCGACAATGATATGGTCGAACTCATCGAGACAGGTTCGAGTAAGAGAGGAACGAGTGTTTTGGGCAACTACGATTTCGACTTTGTCGTTCGCGTCGATACTGCTTTTTTTGACAGCACAAAGTTTAAAGAGATGCAAGAGAAGTTGAGAGAAGCTTATCGGCCCGACCCTAACGATACAACTGTCTTGTATAATGGAGACTTTCGCATTAAGAATGGTATCGTCGATGGCATGAGGGTCGATGTGGACATGTCCTTTGTGAGAAAGACGAACAAAATAAGTTATTCTACGGATATGTGTCTCGAAGACCGTCTTGCGACGTTGAAAAACCTCGATGAGGGAAAATATAACAAAGTACTCGAAAATATAGTCGCCGCAAAGAGTCTTTTAAAAGAAGCTGGCGTCTACAAACCGAATCGAGGAACACGTCCAGAAGGGGGGCTCGGTGGAGTCGGCATCGAAAATTGGGTGTTGCAACACGGCGGTTCGTTTTATGACGCTGCCAAGTCGTTTGTCGAAGCATCGGAAGGATTGAATTATTACCAATTTTTAGAAACGTACGATATTTGGGATTTCGGTGAGAACCACTTCGGAATAGAACGCAAGCAAGATTTGCACGACAATTTTATCTATAATATGAGTGAAACAGGCTACTTCAAAATGTGTTATGCTCTAGAGAATTATTTGAAAAAGATGGAGACGACTCTATCGACACAGGAAGAGTCGTTGGAACAGTCTACCTTAAAAGTTTAGCATTGATTAAGTGACAAAAAGTGTTATAATACTTGCAATTAGATTGGAAGGAATGAGGAATATGCAACGAAAAAGTAAGTTGGAAGAATTGTTTTGTGACGGTTACCCCGATAGAACGTTCAGTACGAAAGAATTAAAAGAATGTTATAACATCTATCCCCAAACTCTGCCAAATCTATTACAAAAAGGCAAGTTGGTTCGAGTTCCCGATACGAAAGGGAAGTACCAAGTGGCTAGAGAAGTGAGCAGGGTCTCCTATGAGGAAAGCGTATTGAAGAAGCTTTTGCATTATTTTTTGCAGCAAGACTTTGAGATGGTATGGATAACTTTAAAACATCTCGTCGGGGTCACCAGTGCCCCAGACTACAACTTTTTACTCCTCTGTTTTGGATTTGTGACTATCACTCCAGAAGAATTTAGAGAACAGATTCGAAGTTTAACGGTGAAGGATATTCTAAACTCGCAAAAACCTTTCAGCGTTCACAAGAGAGAAACTGTATTTTCGCGCGAATTTTTCGAAGCGAGGGCCATATTTAAAGGTACTTACCGTAGCGAAGGTGAAGATGTAGCCTATGATGTCTTGTGTCTAAATATCATAGAAAAAGCTTTAGAGAAACAAAATTTGTTTTATTCAAAATGTATAGAGTTAGAAATCGATGGAGAATATAAAAAGTTAATTGATATCTTGTGTTATCTCGAGATGGAATGGCCTCTTCGGCCAATGGAAGCTTCGCTTTTGAGGCTTGCAAAGCTCTGTCTAGTGATGCAAAGATACGACATCCTGCCTAAGACATCTCCTCTAGAAGGGGGACCTTTACCTGAAGCGATAGCCACTGGCAAATTCGAATACTTTCAAAGTTGTTGTAGAACGATGAAAAAGAAAGATAAGTTGGGTTCTACAACTGTGGACGAGTTGTTGCGCATGATAGGCGAAGATGACGGGACAAGACCTGTTCTCTCTTGTAAAGCTATGTTTGCTTTTTACGATATGGTCAGCGGATTTGCAGAGAGAAATTTGGATAGAATGCTTTTTGCTTTGAGAACGTATCTTCAGGAGGTAGAGAAGCCTCAGTTGGAAGCGTTCTTTACAGGAGTCTTAAGCGTATGTGTCGAGAAAAAGGACGAGAAATTTCATCTCCTCGCCCAAGCTTTTGAGGCTTGCGAGGGTGGCGAAAACGAATTGAGAGCTTTTGGAAAATCTTTAAAAGACGGGGCAGAACATGGAACCGCGAAAAAACCAATTAAAAAACCTAGCAATTAGGTTTTTTGTCTTGGTCTAAACATTGAAGAAAAAATCTCTTTTCTCCCATCGTACTGTCGGCTATGTCGCTTTCGACTTGACGTGAAAAATCGTCGTAATGGATGCTTTCTTTATAAAGGGATATCTCCCGCTGGAGCAGTTCTACTCCTTTGCTGGCATAAATCTCGTCGGGACTGTCGAAAGTTTTTTCGAGTAGACCAATCGTCATAAGGTTCAACCATTTGTTTTCTTCCGCGTTCTCTGGGTGAATTCTGTTCTCTTCTTCTAAGAATTCGGCTATCTCTTGCTTTGTACGGACGTGGCTGATTTGGGGTCTTTCTATTTCCCAATATATCTCTTTTTCGAAGATTAGACCATAGGCTGTATCGTAAATCAGCTTCCGGCCGTCTTTGCGTGTTCTCTCGAGAATACAATGTCTCCAATATGTTGGATTGTTGGCATAGAGAGGGTTGAGTCTAAACGTGTTCGTATCGGCATAGAGTAGTCGTATGTCGTCCATATCTAAGAGGGCTTTTGCCAATAATAATGCTCGATCATAACAAAAACCATTACATAAACCATCCGATAAAATAATAATCGAAATGGGAAGTCCTCCATACGTTTTTTGGCGGAAATGCGCAATGTCCTCTTCAGAATAGGGAGTGATTGAGCCACTTTCTAAGCCTTTGATAAGCAGCCCGTCTCTTCCTTTATGAAATTGTTGCCATCTCTGTTCTAATTCGTTTTCGTTCATAAAAATTCTTCCTTTTTGCCTTTTTGATTTCATTTTTACCTATTCTACTGGAAGACTTCTTTGAAGTCAAGTATTTATGGACATTCGAGAGGTTCTATGTTATACTATTTTTCCAAAAGAGAGGTGTACCATATGAATCATTCATACGAGGCCGATTCTACTGGAGTGCGTGTTAAAGATAGCCGAGGAGAAATTATTAGAGATAATGTCGACAATATCGAAGAAATACTTCGAATGGAAAACTACATCGAGTTATTAGAGAAATCTTTAGAAGAGAACACTGCAAAATACGATAAGCTCGTGATAGAGCCGAACTGGAAAGCGGTTTTAAAGATTATCTTCAAAGTCTTATTGGGAATAGGCGGAGTGGCTCTATTTGCCTTTGTCGCAGATATCGTACAGTTCGGCGGAAGCGAGTGGATACAGGAAACCGCATTCGGTCCAGTCAGTCGAAGTTTGTTTACTGTACTCGGTTGTGAGAGCATCGCTGCTCCTGCATTCGGATTTTATGTACAACTTTGTTGGAAAAACTATAAAGCAGTGGAAGAAGAAAAAATCGAATGTGGCGGGATGATAAAATTTTTGAGAAATAAGATAAAAGAGACTCGAAGCGATTTGGAATTAGTAAAACAGAACAGTCAGCAATCTACTATTGAAAGAGCTCCTGCGGTGAGCTTAGAAACTTATAATAAAGAGATACAGCACATTTTAGATAGACAACTATTCATTGCGCGGGCATCGAGTTCTGCAAGTACCTTACAAGAATTGGAAAGTGAAACCGCCCAAGAAGAGCAAGGGCGACCTTTTACGATGCAACCTAGGAAAAAGGGGAGAAACTGATGACAGACGAATGTAGAATTATAAACGGTAGGGTGATTGTAAACGGAGACAAGGGTCTTCAAGAGCGTACTTATACAGAAAATCTCACTCAACTCATCAAACTCGAGAACCAGAGAGATTTGCTCTTAAAAAAGATAGAGGAAATCGAGGAGAGGCAAAAAACTTTGGATGCGAAGCCGAGAAAGAGCACTTCGCAAAGAATTCTAGGGATTTTCTTGAGAACCCTCGGTTTAACTGGCTTTGTCGGGTTGATGGGCGTGTTGTTTAGTCTCGTTTTCCACGGCGATGTGAACGTCTTGGGACACTTGTTACAAGGGGCAGATTCTTTAGTTTTTGGAGTGTGTGTTGTCAGCGAGAGCACTGGATTACTTCTTCAGTTTTTATGTGAAAAAATCGTTTGGTCTTTGGAAAGCGAAAGGGCGCAGGAAAGCTTAAGTTGTCAAATTACAATCGACTGTTTAAAGAATAGTTTGACTAAAGTATCAGAGACGTTGAACAAATGCAGCGAAGAAAAGAGAGCCGTTTTGCCCGCACAGGAAGGGGACTATGTCGACTTTGTCGAGTTCAATTCCGAATGCAGTCAATCTATCGATGAGAAAACGGAGCGACTCATGAACTTAATGTATTGGAGAGAGAGTTTATTAAAATTTTTTGAACCTTTCGACGAACAAGATTCTTGTAGAAAAGCTGGTTATGAAGATGACGAAATTGCCATTGCAAAAAAGCACATTATGCAGGAAGTCGATCGACAGAAATAAAAGGTTTATCGGTTTGGGTAAACTTTTTTTAATGCTTTTCTGCAAAGAGCATGGTATAATTTTCTTAAGCGGAGGTGCACGGACGTGTATGTAAATATAGATGGAAATCCTACGAAAGTTCTAGTGAAAAGAAAACCGATTAAAAATATCTATTTTAAATGGATTGACGACAATCTCTTGGTCACATGTAACAATTATCTGACGGGAAAAGAGATAGAGCGACTGATAAAGACGAATGCGAAGAGTTTGACCAATCTGAAGAAGAGGACGCCTCGAAGCGATTTGAAGAGCAACGAGATGTACTTTTTGGGTGAGAAGCATACCATCGAATACGACGGGGTGAGTAAGACCTATTTGGATGGGAATAAAATCATAAGCAAGGATGCGAACGAACTCAATAAATTTTTGAATTATCAATGTTCAGTCATCTTCATGAGCCGTTTAGAAAGATTGCGCGTCCAATTTAAAGATTTACCAGATTTCCGGCTGCGTGTGCGGCATATGACGACTCGATGGGGTGTCTGCAATACCAAAAGTATGACGGTGACGTTGAACTCCGAGCTCATAAAAAAAGATGTCTCTTTGATCGACTATGTCATCATACACGAATTGTGTCATTTTAAACATATGAACCATTCGATAGAGTTTTGGCGCGAAGTCGAAAAGTACTATCCTTATCATAAGATGGCTAGAAAGATGCTGAGGGAAAGTCAAAATGATTGAGAGTGTCAACAACGAAAGAGTGAAACATTGGACTAAACTCAACGACAAGAAATACCAAAGAGAAGAAGGTTTGTTTTTGGTCGAAGGAGAACATATCGTCATCGAAGCGGAAAAGACAGGACTTCTAAAAGAAGTCATCGTGCTCGAAGGAAACGACTTCGAGTATGAAAATAGGACTATAGTCAGTGAAAATGTCATGAAAAAGATTACGCCTCTCAAAAGTCCTCCGAGGATAGTGGGAGTCGTCGAAATTCTCAAAAGTCGTGAAATTTCGGGTTCGGTCGTCCTATTAGATGCAGTGAGTGACCCAGGTAACCTCGGGACCATCATCCGAAGTTGTGTGGCCTTTGGAGTCGATACATTGGTTCTCGGGACGGGATGCGTCAGCCTCTATAATCCAAAAGTAGTGAGAGCTTCAGAGGGATTGCTGTTTCATGTCAACATCGTAGAAAGACCTCTTGAAGAAGCGATACCCACTTTGCAAGAGAGAGGCTATAAAATCTATGCGACCGACGTTCGACGAGGTACAACCTTAAAAAATACAACTTTTTCATCGAGAACGGCTGTCGTCATGGGTAACGAAGGCGCGGGCGTGCGAGAAGAAATCAAAGCGATATGCGATGAATACCTCTATATCGAGATGTCTTCTCAATGTGAGTCTTTGAATGTCGGTGTGGCCACCTCGATTATTTTGTACGAACTTTATACGAATTTAAACATACAATAAAGTATGAAAAGTATTAATATGAGTGAATATAATCCCAGTTTGGGCATACTCGTCAGTTTAGAAGATAAAGAAGACTTCGTCTCTATGAATGGAAGCATCAACATGGATGCCGATAAAATCACGTCGAATCCTAGTAAATATTTGGACAAGAATAAGACGTATTACTTTTATTGCAGAAGGGGGACACGTAGTCGACGAGTAGTACAAATCCTCGGAGTATATGGTTATAAAGTCGTAAAAGTGACAGTGTGATGTCATTTTTTTAATATTTTGATATTAACATTTGTATTTAATAGGCCCTTTCTTTAGCACTAAAAAATGGTACGACGTATAAGATAACTGGTATGTTCAATAAAAAATTGGTAACCGGTTTGGAAGAAGCGGGAATCGTAAAAAAAGAACAATCATATCTTGTCATGTTGAAAAGCATGATTGTGGGCACTTTTATCGGTGCTTTTTTCATTTTTTCATATTAAATTTCTTTCAACTTTAGGGTGTAAAGAAGACATGCATTTTGTCTTTTTTCTTTAATTAAAGCACAATGTGTGATATATTGAATATGGTGGAGACTATGGGAAAGATATTGAAGAGAATGGATAAACCTTTATTTTTCGTGACGGTTGTACTGTGTATAATCGGTCTCGTCATGGTCTTTAGCGCTTCGAGTATATCAGCAGTCCTCCAATACAAAGTTAGCACCTATCACTTTTTTAAGAAACAATTGTTAGCGATGATAGGGGGCTTTGCAGTCGGAATTTTCTTTTTGCTTCGTTTTCCGATTAGTAAATATAAATATTTGAGCAGTTTAATGATGTTGGGAATAACGGCTGGTCTAGCGGGGCTTTTCTTCTATGGAGCCCTTACAAATAGCGTGTACAGTTGGTATAAGTTGGTTTTTTTCTCTTTGCAGCCGAGTGAATTTGCAAAAACTGCGATTATCATCTATTTGGGTTGTTATTTTGGAAAAAACATTAACTGCTCGCGACGATTTTTCTTTTTACGGCCAGTTATCGCCTGTGCTATCATTGCAGGATTGATATTTTTACAGCCAGATTTGGGGACTGCGGCTATCATCGGCTTGAGTGTCTTTATGATTTTTATGGCCGTTCCATTCTCTAAAAAGGATAAGGATGTCAAGATTTTTAAGATTATCGGAACCGTCGGCATCTTGGCTGTTGCAGGTGTCATGTTGTTCGGCGGAGAACTTTTAAATAAAGAGCAGGCGAGCCGTTTGACATACCGAGCTCCCTGTACTCGATACCAAGAGAAAACAGGTTATCAAGTATGCAATGGAATGATTGCGATGAACAACGGAGGCCTATTCGGGGTGGGTCTCGGGAACAGCACACAGAAATATCTGTATCTTCCAGAAGCTCATACCGACTTCATTTTTCCTATTGTCGTCGAGGAGCTCGGAAGTATCGCCAGTGCCTTTATCATCCTTCTGTACATTTACATGTTATATAGGATATTGAAGATTGCGAAGAATGCGAAAGATTTAACGGGTTCATTGATTGCTTACGGAACTTTTACCGTGATTTTGTTGCACTTAATCGTCAATTTCGGAGGTATTTTAGCACTTATCCCTTTGACAGGGGTGCCATTACCTTTGATGTCGTACGGAGGAAGTGTCACATTGAACACTTTGATTATGATATTTTTAACGTTGCGCGTCTCGGTTGAGAGTGAGAGCAAGCTCAAATTGCAAGAGCAAATGCAAGAAAATAGTTAGGAGAGGATATTTATGATGGGAAGAAAACCGAAAGTTATTATCAGTTTTATCGTCATCGTTGCCGTCTTAGCAGGGGCGTATTATTTTGTTTTACCGATGTTAAAGGGAGAGAAGCCAAATATTCCTGGGACAACTCCCGATGTGAAAGAGGAGACTCTCGTCTCTATCGATAGTATCAAAGAACTCGCGAAAACCAGCGATATGAAAATCAACGTATCCGTCGAAAGTAAATTACATGTAGATAACGACCCAAGCACGGGTGCTCGAATCGATTTATTACTCGAGAGTGGAAAGGTTTATTTGTCGACAGGCAGTTACAAAAGTCTCGTGTCCGATATTACTGACGAAGTCGTCATGATTAAAAACGCGAATAACGATTGTACGACTGCAAAACAAAACATATTGATATTGACGAACAAAGGTGATTTGTATCTCCTAAGTGGTTCGATGAACGCCAATCAGAGGTTCAGTACTTCGGTTCTAAATACACTCAAGAAGAACAGTAACGTCAATTTGGGTATGTACAAGGTAAATAAAGACAAGAGAGTTTTAGCTATCACGGAATATTACCACAACAGTTCTTGTAAGTCATGCGGGAAAGGTGATCTCGTCGTCTATACGGAGGACGGAAAATTTAGAATCTATGATTCGATGAAGGAAATCGAAAGCTTGGAAAAGTCCGAGATTTGTGGTGGTCCATTTAACATTTATATGACCATTTACGAAAATGGTAAAGCTGTAGATAAAGATGGTTGGGCTTTAAAAAACAGGTATTCCAGCGATTTGGTGATTAAGGAGATATTTAGAAATGATTCGAGTGCCTACATCATCGACCATTTAAATTATCTTTATACTTTGAAAAATGTGGATAATCAATTGAAAGTCGAATTGTATCGAGACACGAAAGTTTTGAGGTATTCTAAGGAAAACAACAATTTTAAGGTCGAATTTGAATCTGGACATACTATCGATTTTGTCAATTGGAAGTATGTCGATGCGTATTAATCGTGGGAAAAGGCTCAATGAAATTCGAGAGTCTTTTTTTATTGCATTATAAATTTGATGTAAATGCGAGCAATATGCTTGCTTTTAAGACGCATTTGTTATAAACTTATAGCATAGACAATACTCACAAAATAAGTACAACGTTTCAAATCACATGATTACGAATCGACACAATTTTCAAAACATGTATGATAGACTGAGTAGAAAGAAAGGAAACAATCTTTATGGAAGAAAAAAGAAACAAGAAGAATGCAATATCATTGATAGTATTATGTGTATCGATAGTCGCCTTGACGACATCTTTGACGTATGCATACTTTGTATCTCAGGTGGGAACGAATGAGCAAGAAAAAATCACTATTAGAAGTGGTGATTTGGCATTGACGTTTAGAGATAACGATGAAACGGTAGAAAATACCGAGAGAACATGGAATTTTGGGGATACAATCGAGAAAGAATTGGTTATCGAAAACACGGGAACGAGAGATGGATATGCGAAGATAAGCTGGGACAACTTGATAAATACATACTTAGCAGGGTCATTAACTTATACATTGGAAGAAAAAAGTGATGAATCAGGAGCAGTATGGAAGCAAATAGAAACGGTAAGTTCGAATGTGCCGAGAAGTGAAACTGCATCAACAATGGTTTTAGCAGACCACTTATCTGTCCCAGCGGGACACACCTATACATATAGATTGAGAATCACATTCGAAGATTTAGAGAATGTAGACCAAACGGCAGACTTGAATGCGAAGTTTATAACAAAGTTCACATTAACTGAAAGCACAAAGAAACAGACTACAGAAGATAAACTTGCGAATTTGAACATAAAGATAAGTGACACAAATCCGACAGACTTTGCAAATCCTGCGACTACAGATGAAACGGCAAACGGATTGTTCAGCATGGCAGATGACTATGGAACGAGTTACTATTTTAGAGGAACAGCGCCGAATAACTACGTAAAATTTGGACAAGATGCAGAAGGCCAAGATATGTGGTGGAGAATCATCCGATTCAACGGAGATGGAACAGTGAGAATGCAATACGATGGAGCCGGGACAAGCGGAACGAATAGTTACACGAGAGGCTTTGCATTAACTAATCAAGTATGGAATCCGAATGATGATGATGCCAAATATGTAGGGTGGATGTTCGGAGGAACGGACGGAAATCGAAGTACAAGTAAAGAAGAAGCGCAAAAAAATGAGACAGATTCGCTGATAAAGACAAAAGTAGACGAATGGTACAAGACAAATATAGTCGATACAGGATATGGAAATTATGTGTCAGACAGTATTTTCTGTAATGACAGAAGTACACCAGGAAAGAGTATAACAGGATTGACAGATGATACAGGGTTAGGCTATGGACCAAAAGGAACAGGATATGGAGCAACGGCAAGAGTAGGAGGCCCATGGCAAACAACAGTGACACAACCGCGTTTCACGTGTCCACAGGAGAACGATAAATTCACAGTGGAAGCAGAAAATGGAGGAAACGGGGCTTTGACTTATCCAGTAGGGTTAATCACAGCAGATGAAATCGTAGCAGCCGGAAGCGGAAAGTACGGAACAGCAAATAGTAGCTATTACTTAAAAAAAGATAGGGATTACTGGTCGTTCTCGCCTAGTAGTGTGGATCGCTACGGTTTTGCTAGTATGATCGATAGTGATTGGGGTATCAGAAGAGTGCGTGGAGATACTGAGGTTGCATTGGTCATCAATCTGAAAGCTGAATATCTAGATAAGCTTCAAGGAAACGGCACTATTAATAATCCATATTTTCTGCAGGTTTAGATTGAAAAAAACAATAAATATACTTTATACTGATTGATAGGTAAAAATAGTGATAAAAACACTTATGAGTGGAGTGAAGAGACTGTACAAATAAGTCTGTTTTTAATTTTCTAAAAGAACAAAATAATTGTAAAGCAGAAGAAAAAACATTGACAGACGGCCAGTAAAAATGAGAAAATTTAAGAGTAAACAAGGTCCGGATAGAACACAAGGTCCGGATAGAACACAAGGTCCGGATAGAACA
>CAJTZC010000016.1 GCA_910583745.1 uncultured Bacilli bacterium | reverse complement strand
AGACAGATTCATTAATCAAGACAAAAATAGATGAATGGTATAAAACAAATATAGTGGATACAGGTTATAGTGGTTACGTGGCTGATACAATCTTCTGTAATGATAGAAGTACCCCTGGTTCAAATGTGACTGGTTGGGTCGAGGATACTAAGTTAGGCTATGGAGTGAACCCCACAGCTTATGGAAGCTTTTCACGTTTTCTAAATGGTATCATCATTCCTAAATTGAATCCGATTCCTTCGTTTCATTGTTTACAACAAAATGACGCATTTACTGTGAATGATTTCGATAAGGGGAATGGCTCTTTAAAATATCCAATAGGTCTTATAACAGCAGATGAAATTGTCACAGCTGGAAGTGGCAAATATGGTACAGGAAATACGGTGTATTATTTAAATAAGGGGAAGGCTTATTATACTATGTCTCCACTGAATTTTAATAATTATCCTAACATTTTTGCTTCTTATGCTGACGGAAGTTTAGGATATTTGGTTGGAACGCTACCTTTTCAAGCCGGAGCTATCGCTCCTGTCATCAATATAAAAGCTGAAACCTTAAATCAGTTTCGAGGAACTGGAACTATCGATAATCCATATTTTCTTAGCTGAGGACAGTTTTCATTGAGAGCGTTAAAATAGGGAGAAAAACACAAAAAAGAGTGTCTCCAGTTCATGAAAAACTAAAAGAAACACTGGTAAATAGGCCGATTCAGCCTATTTTTCCATGACGAAAAAACCAAAGAGGGCAATTTAAAAAATTTAAGTTGTCTATACAAGCTAGACGTCTGTAAGAATAAAATTAAATGGTAAATGTATCTTCTTCTTGGAGCCGAAGGCTCTCTTAAACAAGATATAACCCACTCGAAAGATAGAATACTTTCTAGCTCGTTTTCCTTTCACAATAGTAAAATACTTTATTTTGACGTCTCTGTATAACTTGTTCTAAGTGTCCAATTTTGGCATGTTTTAATTTATGTTTTTTTAGTATTATTTATCATTATTTGGTTCTAGTGACTATTTTTTCTTTTATTTTTCTGAAAATACCTAAATTCAAAGTAATAAGAAGTACCACTAAATCGAGATTAGTGGTATAATTGTCATTAAGGGTGATGACCATGTATACAGAATTGAATGAAACGATGATTCGAGAGATTAGTACCAAAAAAGGAGAACCAGCTTGGATGTTGGAATTCCGTCTCAAATCGATGGATAAATTTTTTAATTTGGATATGCCGAGATTTGGGCCTACGTTGGATATCGATTTCTCATCGATAAATTATTATAAGAAAGCGGGCGAGAATGTCTCTAATTGGGATAAGGTGCATTGTTCTATAAAGAAGACGTTTGACGACTTGGGAGTCATCGAAGCGGAGAATAAATACTTAGATGGAGTCACCAATCAATACGAGAGTGAAGTGGTCTATCATAAACTCGGGAAGGAATTAGAAGAGAAGGGTATCATCTTTTTGTCGACGGACGATGCGTTAAAGAAGTATCCCGATTTGTTTTATAAATATTTTAACAATTTGGTCAAGTACGATGAGAACAAGTTTACCGCATTAAATGGGGCCCTTTGGAGTGGAGGCTCTTTCATCTATATTCCACCGAAGACAAAGTTGGATAGGCCTTTGCAGAGCTATTTTAGAATAGATTCTATGGCTCTAGGACAGTTTGAAAGGACGATAATCATCGTAGACGACGAAGCCGAACTCTCTTATATCGAAGGGTGCACGGCGATGAGCTATTCTGTCAATTCTCTACATGCAGGCGTGGTCGAAATCTATGTTGGAAAGAATGCCAAGGTCCGCTATTCGACGATTCAAAATTGGAGCAAAGATGTCTACAATTTGGTCACGAAGAGAGCTATCGTCGAAGAAGGGGGTCTCATGGAATGGGTCGATGGAAACATCGGCAGTGGTGTGACGATGAAATATCCATGCTGCGTACTCAAGGGCGACAATGCAAAAGGGAATTCGATAAGCATCGCCTATGCCAAAGAAAGTCAAATTTTAGATGCAGGGGCGAAAATGATACATTTGGGGAAGAATACCAAAAGTAAAATTATTTCGAAATCGATTGCATCCGGTGGAGGCATAGCCAATTACCGAGGCGAAGTAAAAATTACGAAAGGAGCCAGAGGAGCCAGTTCTACTGTAAAATGCGATACCATCATTTTAGACGAGAAGAGCAAAAGCGATACGTATCCTTTGAATATTGTATCGAACAATACATCTACTTTGGAACACGAGGCATCTGTCTCTAAGTTGAGCGAGGATAAGCTATTCTACCTCATGAGCAAGGGACTCGGCGAAGAAGAAGCCAAAGAACTCGTCGTCGCGGGGTTCATCTCCGAGTTCAAAAGAGAACTTCCGATGGAGTACGCCGTAGAATTAAATCGATTACTTAAAGAAATATAATTATAAAAATGGAATTTAGTTCCATAATAAGATTTAGAAAGGGGAAACTATGAAATACGACATATTCGAAAACGATACTTACAACTTATATACTATCGAGACGGCGAAGTTTAAAAGCGCACATATGGAAGTCATTTTTAGGACGCCTGCGACCAAAGAGAACATCACATATCTCTCTCTCTTAGCGTCCATGCTCATGGAGAATTCTAAAAAGTACCCGACGCGAAAACTCCTCGCGCGAAAGATGTGTGACTTGTACAACGCGAACGTCTACACTGTCAACTCGCGGGTCGGTGGGACGATTATTACGAATTTCGTCTTGGATTTTCTGAACCCGAGGTATACGGATAAAGAGACTATGGAAGCTTCTATCGAACTGCTCTTCGAGATGATTTTTCATCCTAATGCTTCCGATGGCGAATTCGATGAGAGCACATTTGAACGAATCAAGAGACGTATCAATTTAGATATAGATGCCATAAAGGAAGACCCAAAGCAAGCGAGTATTCTCGATGCATTCAAGGCCTTGAACGCAAACGATGTGAGAAGTTTTAATGCGAACGGCGACGTGTTGGTCTTGGATTCTATCACGCCTCGAAAGTTATTTAAGTTCTATGAAGAGTTCTTGGAGAAAAGTCCAAGAGATGTCTATATTATCGGTGACTTAGACATGAAAGAGGTCGATAAGATTACTAGGAGGTTTGCAAAATTTAACAGCATCCCTACTTCGAAAGACGAAATATTTTTGGGCGAATTCGACCAAAAAGTATCTAAAAATGTCGTAAAAGATAGTGAACTCACCCAGACAAATTTGGTTCAAATCTATTCGCTCAACTCTCTCACGGAGAGAGAAATGAATTATGTCATGCCTCTTTTTAATATGATATTCGGTTCGGGCTCTCTCGAGAGCAAGCTCTATAAATCCCTGCGAGGGGAGAACGGCCTATGTTATAATGTGTCTACTTTCTATCAGAAGTATGATAAAGCGTTAATCGTACACACAGCCATCGATGAAGAGAAGACAAAATTGTCCCTGAAATTGATTAAAAATTGCTTGAGGGATATGGTCAAGGGTTCGATTACCGAGGAAGAACTCGAGAATGTCAAAGGACTCATCATAACGAGTTTGCATCTCATCTTGGATAGTCCAAGCCGACTCATCGATATGTATTTATTTAAAAACATCGCCGACTTGCCAAATTTGGAAGATAGGATAGACGAGTTTAAAAATGTCGAGATGAAGGATTTGGTCCTTCTCGCCAAGAAATTGCATCTCGTCATAACTTATAGAATGAGGGGCGAGTAGATGAAAAAAATTGTATACAAAGATGTCGAAGAAGTCGTCTACTATGAGAAGTTGTGGAATGGTCTAGAGGTGTTTATGTATCCTTCGGAGACAGCGAAAAACTTCTATCTCACGATGAATGTCAAATTCGGAAGTGTCGATACAGAATTTCGAAAGGGAAATGCAAAAAACTATACTACGGTTCCCAATGGGACAGCGCACTTTTTAGAGCACCAGATGTTTCAAGAGGATGATGGGCACACCGCTTTCGAGAAATTCGCTAAATTGGGAAGTTCTGTCAATGCCTTTACAACCTACGACTATACGAGCTACGAGGTCATCGCGAGCAATCACTTTAAAGAAAATCTCGAGTATCTTTTGGATTATGTCCAAAATCCTGTATTCCAGGCGGGCAGTGTCTCTAAAGAAAAGGGAATCATCAAAGAAGAGATAAAGATGTACGACAATACGCCGAATGCCGTCTTAAATTTCGGTTTAGAATACAATCTCAACAAGCTCGATAGACATAAATTTACAATCAGCGGCACCGTCGAAGACATCAAAGAAGTCAGCGCGGAGACTTTGGAGAAGTGTTATGATACTTTCTATATCCCTTCGAATATGTTTATGGTGTTGACGGGTAAGTTTTCGCCTTTGGAAGCGTTGGGAATTATTAAAGAAAACCAGAGCACTAAAGAGTTTCCGGCCAAGACAAAAATTACAAAGAGAGTTCCTAAAGAACCTATCGAAGTCGACGTTTCCTATGAAGAACGCGAGATGGACGTCAGTGTACCAAAGTTAAAAATCGGTTACAAGATAGATAGGGCGAGATTCAAAGGCTTCGGGGATACTCTATTGAAAGTCTATCTCGATGCGCTTTTGCAAGCGAAGTTCGGACCTACTTCTGATTTGTTAGAAAAGTTGTTAGATGAAAATCTCATCCTATGGGATTTATATACAGCGAGAGAAGTAAGAAACGATTATGTTCTCATTACGTTTGAGGTCGAGACAGAGTACAAAGAAGAAGTCATCGATTTGATAAGACAGGAGCTCAAGAGTATCAAGTTGACTCCTGAGGAAATGGAATGGGTGAAACGAAACAACATCTCTTCGTTCATCTTGCATTTCAACGATATCATCGCGGTCGCAGAGGATTTGGAAGATGACATTTTATCGAACGGAAAAATCACGGATACTATCATGGATATCTATAAGGATTTGACCGTCACGAACGCTAATAAGATTGCATCGTGTATAGATATTAAGAATGAATCGATATTTTATATCAACAAAATGACTGTATAGTAAACAGTTTTTTTGTTTTAAATCTTGATTAATTCTTAAAAATTCATTACAATATAGATAGTAGGTGATAAGATGGATAAATGGAATTATAAAAGGGTCGTCATGTTTACGATTGCGCTTTTAGCGGTTGTCACAGTCTTTTCTGTGAGTTTTGCCTATTTTACGATTGAACTGAGAGAAGGCGAACTCTTTACGACTCAAGGTGGAGTCAATCCTGGAACGATGCCTGAAATCAATTTTACCGAGAATCAAGAAGGCGTCTCTCTAACGAATACTTATCCGATGCCCGATTCAGCAGGTATAAAGGTTAAGGACGTCTACACGTATACCGTAGAGAATACCGATGCAAACAAGGCCGTGAATGTCGTCGTATCTTTCGAAGTTTTGAATAACAGCACTTTAGAAGACAATTTAGTTAATTATCTCTTGAATGGTTCTATCAATACTCTCGTCAGCAACAATACGACAAAGACGACAAGCACAAACTATAAAACGGCTTATGTCATCGACACTTATACTTTGGCTGCAGGGGCGAGTAAGACGAGCAATTTGAAACTGTGGATAAATGAGAACGGTACTCTTGAGAATGCCCAGAACAAACGTTGGTCTGGCAGAATTGTAGTCAGCGCGGCATTCGTAGAAGAATAGGAAATCGTATCGTGCTATACGATTTTTTTGAATGTAAAAAGTTTAGATTATTATTTTTGTTAAAAGGCTTTGGGATTGCTTTTAAAATAAAAGTGAAATAGAGGAAGCGCAAAGAAATGAAGAGAATTCTAATATAAAGTCAAAAGTCGATGAGTGGTATGAAACGAATATTCTTTTTCAAGGTTACAATAACTACGTGGCAGATACAATTTTCTGCAATGACAGAAGTACACCGGGAAGGACTGCGACTGGTTGGAGTGAAGATACGGGTTTAGGTTATAATAACAATAGTACTGCTTTTGGAGCCTATGCGAGATTAGGTGTCAATGCAGCAGGGCAAAATTATAAATAATCCTAACCCGATGTTTACCTGCCCTCAGGAGAATGACAAGTTTACTGTCTCACCGTCAAATGGAGAAAATGGAACATTGAGCAATCCAGTTGGACTCATTACAACTGATGAATTCATCGCGGCAGGAAGTGGAAGCTATGGCACAAAAAACGAGAGTTTTTATCTCAATAAAGAGAGTTTGATTTGGCGTTTGCTTTCGCCCTTTAATTATTCTGGGGAGGCAGAGATATTTGCTATGAATAGAGGTGCTTTATCATATTCTTTGGCGTGTGATTATTATGTCGCAGTGTATCCCGTAATTAGCATCAAGCAAGAATATCTAAGTCAAGTAAAAGGAAATGGTACCGTCGACAATCCTTTCTATTTTGAAAATTAAAATATAAATCTCATTACAAAAAAAGAGGCTTTGGTTTTTCCGAAGTCTCTATTTTATTTCCATAATTACTGGAAGAATGATAGGTCTGCGACCTGTAAGTTCTACTATATATGGATTTAAATCTAAAATGATTTGGTTCTTTAAATCTAGATAATTGTATTTTGCATTTGAGGCGAAATATTTTTTTACAGTCGATTCGATTCTCTTGCTGATGGAGAGTATCAAGTTGGCGTTTTCATTTACTAAGATGAAACCTCTCGTCGTAACATTAGGGTGGAGGAGCAGTTCTTTTTTGTTCGTATCTATATTGAGAATGGCTACCAATATTCCGTCTTTACTCATGAGCTTTCTGTCTTTCAATACTACAGATCCGACGTCTCCTATGCGAGAACCGTCGACATAGATGTCTCCCGCTTGGTATGTCTTTCCTTGTTTGACCTCGTGTTTAGTTAAATCGAGTGATTCGCCGTTTTTCAAGATGAAGATGTTCTCTTCTTTGACATCACAGGCCATCGCGAGTTTTTTGTGTTCTTTTAACATTCTATACTCTCCGTGAATCGGCATGACATATTCCGGTTTCATCAATCGGAGCATCAGCTTTAGTTCTTCTTGCTTCGCGTGTCCCGATGTATGGATATCGGTAATCTCCGAGTTCGTGACGACTTTCACTCCCTTGAGATACAATTTGTTGATGATTCGGTTTATTCCGACGGCATTTCCTGGGATGGGATTTGATGAGAAGACGACGATGTCATCTGGCATCAGAGTAATCTGTTTGTGCGTTCCTGCTGCAATGCGGGATAGGGCTGCTAATGCTTCCCCTTGAGAACCCGTACAGAGAATGCAAATTTCATTTTTCTTTATATTCTTCGCTTCGTTTGGCTCGACGAATATCGTCTTATCTGTAATCAAGTTGTTTTTAATAGCTATTTCTTTAGCGGATTCCATACTGCGTCCGAATGTGACGATTTTTCTGCCGTGTTCACGACAAGTCTCTACGATGTGTTTTATACGATAGATGTTCGAAGCGAAAGTCGCAACGATAAGTCTGTTTGCCGTATATCTACTGAATATAGCAGATATCGATTCGTCGACACAGGACTCACTTTTAGAGAAGCCTTCGCTCAGCGCATTTGTCGATTCACTCATGAGGAGCTTGACGCCTTGCTCGCCGAGTCGTGCCATCTTGTGAATGTCACTCATCGGACCGATAGGGGTTAAATCGAATTTGAAGTCTCCCGTCTCGACGATGATGCCCGCAGGCGTATGTATGGCAATGGCATAGCTATCTGGTATTGAGTGGCTCGTCCGTATAAATTCCACTTCCATCGTCTTGAATTTAAAGTGTGAATTTTCGTCAAACACTTCGACGTTTTCGTATTTGATATCTCTGTCGACGAGTTTCTTTTGAATCAAGTCGGCCGCTATCTTTGAAGTAAAAATCTTAGGTATCTCAACGCTTCCCAACAAAAATGGTATACCTCCAATATGGTCTTCGTGACCATGGGTAATAAATAAACCTACGATTTTACTTTCATTTTCTTTCAAATAAGACACGTCTTGAATGACATAGTCGACTCCTAAAAGGTCGTTTTGAGGGAACATGACTCCCGCATCGAGAACGATAATCTCGTCATCGGTCTTGATGATATACATGTTTTTACCGACTTCACCCAGTCCACCTAAGGCGAAGACGGAAGTCGTTTTGTTCTTTTCTTTCATAATAAAAATGTTTTCCTTCTTTCTTTTGTTTTTGTCCATTCATTTGAAATTAATAAATTAGTAAAGCGTTAAAAGATATTTCAATTATACACTATATTATTTTAATTTTCAAGTATATGTGCTATACTTAACAAAAAGGAGAATGGGTTTTATGAGAAAAAAAGGTTTTACATTAATCGAGCTTTTGGTGGTCATCGTGCTTCTTGCGATACTCATGCTCATCGCTGCACCGAATTTGTTAGGAACAAAAGAAAAAGCAGAAGAAGGAATCAATAAAGAGCAGGAGAGGAATATCAAAGATGCGGCTATGTTAGTGGGTATCGATTTGGACGATTACATGTCTCGCATCTATAATTGCAAGAGCGGTTCTTGGATAGAAGGAAAGTGTACGAAAGCAGACCACAAGTGGACGAGGGTCGACTTCTCCGTAGAGGATTTGGTCAAATATGGCTATTTCGAAGACGTCGAAAAACACTGCCGAGGTGATTTATCGCTTACTAAGAATTCTGGTGGAACCTACAGTGTTAAGTTTTTAACAGTAAAATGCGGTCAGAAAGAGGAGGAATAGAGTGGGACTATTCGATAAATTTAAAAAGATATTTAATAAGGAAGAGAAAGAGGATATCGCTCTTTATGAGAAGGGGCTCGAAGAGACGCGTAAGGAGTTCGTCTCTAAACTGAGTTTACTCGGCATAAAGTTTACGAAGATCGATGACGACTATTACGACGAATTAGAGCGAATCTTAATCGAGGCAGACATCGGAGTGAATACGGTCTATACTCTTCTCGATAAACTAAAAAAGCGAGTCAAAGAGGAAAATATCTCTAGTACAAAGGATTTAGGCGAGGTCATCGTCGACGAGATGTTTTTAATCTATGTCAATGGAGAATCTCTATCGGATAAAATCAACATGAACGATGATGGGCCGACTGTCCTATTGATGGTCGGTGTAAACGGAGTCGGTAAGACGACGACCATCGGCAAACTCGCTCATAAATACAAAAGCGAGGGTAAGAAAGTCTTCTTGATTGCGGGAGATACTTTTAGAGCTGGTGCGACGGAGCAGTTGAAACTGTGGGCCGACCGAGTCGGTGTCGACTTCTATGGCAAAGAGGACATCGACCCAGCAGGCGTCATTTTCGACGGTTTGGTGAAAGCGAAAGAAGTCGGCGCTGACATCGTCCTCATCGATACAGCGGGAAGATTGCAGAATAAAGTTGGTCTCATGGCCGAGCTCGAAAAGGTCAACAAGGTTATCGGAAGACACATCGAAGGCGCTCCTCATGAGACGTTGTTGGTCATCGATGCATCGACGGGGCAAAACGGCATCAGTCAAGCGGAAAGCTTTAAGAGCATTACGAACATAACAGGCTTGGTCCTGACTAAGTTGGATGGTACGGCAAAAGGCGGAATCGTTCTCGCGATAAAAGAGAATGTCGGTCTTCCGGTTAAATTCGTCGGACTAGGGGAACAAGTAGAAGATTTGAAATCCTTCGATATCGAATCGTACATCTATGGACTCTTTAAGGATTTGATGTAATGGAAGAGATGATACACTATACCGGTCTTTTCGATTTGTATGGAGGACTCTTAACCAAGAAGCAGAAAAGCACATTTCAAGACTATTTTGAGGAGAACTTGACCATCGAAGAAATCGCAAATAACAATGGAGTCAGCAAAAATGCGGTCAGCAAAACTATCAAGGGAATAAAGGAATCTTTGGACGAATACGAAAGGAATATTTGTATGAAAAAATACATAGATTCTATTAAAAGAGAATTCGAGCAAGAGGAAGATGTCTTGATTCGATTGGCAAAATATGATAATATTGTATCATAAGAAAGGAAGTATTTAGAATGATTTGGATTATTTTAGGAGTCATAGTGTTCGTCATCGCACTCTATGTCATAGTCACTTACAATGGACTTGTCGGACTTAGAAATAGAGTCAACGACCAGTGGAGTCAAATCGACGTAGAATTGAAGAGGAGATTCGACCTCATTCCGAATTTGGTCAATACGGTCAAAGGGTATGCGAAGCACGAAAGTGAGACTTTGGAAAACGTAGTACAAGCTCGCAATACGTATTTGACAGCGAGTACGAAAGAACAAGCGATGAATGCAGACAGCGAACTCACGAATGCCGTGACGAAGTTGTTCGCTTTAGCAGAAGCTTATCCAGAATTGAAAGCGAACGAAAATTTTATCGGTTTGCAGAACGAACTCGGCGAAACGGAGAACAAAATCAGCTATGCCCGCAAGTTTTATAACGATACGGCGTTAGGTTTAAACAACAAAATAGAGATGTTCCCAAGTAACATCGTCGCGAAGTTATTCAAGTTCGAAAAAGCAGAATTCTTTAAAGCTCAAGAAGCAGAAAGAGAAAACGTAAAAGTTGAATTTTAAAAGCTTAACTGGGTGTTAAGTTTTTTTTAGGAGGTCCAATGCAAAATTTAGGAAAAAAAATATTATTGGCAATACTGTTTTTATTGTTGCCTGTTCTCGTCATGGCCGATCCAGTCGACCCCGATTATGTGGTCGAGGAAGTCTACATCAATGCCGCGGTCGATTTGCTCGGCAGTATGCACGTTCAAGAAGCATATGTCGTCAAAGGGTCGATAAACGGCTTCCACAGAATATTGGAGTATAAGAATGAAAAATTCCCCGATTGGGAGGAAGGAAAAGTCGATTTTTCAGGTTCTTCTTTCTACAATGGTCGAGGAATGAACCTTTCTAAGGTGTATGCGTACAAAATCGACCAAGACGAGATAGGCTGGAGTTTACTTAGTAGAAAAGAGGACAGTTTTAGCGAGGTCGGCAGAGCTTCTAACGGAGACAAGGGCGTGTTTACGAAAAAATCGATTGATACGGGATTGGATTTGCGCGTCTACAATTCAACTTCGAGTGGCTATACAGTGTTTTATTTCGACTATTATGTAAACCAGGCTGTCGTTCTTCACAACGACATCGCGGAGCTCTATTATACATTCTTTAAACTCGATGAGAACGTCGGCAAGGTCAACTTACAGGTATTGACGCCTTGGTCTATGAAGCAAGATTATTTTAGGTTTTGGGCGCATGGAGCGTTGAATGGTGAGATAAGTGGCATCAGTGAATCTAAAGACGAGGATGGAAATTATTTCTATAAAGGTGTGCTCGCGACGATTGAAAACTATAAGAAGAGTGACCCAGTCGAAATCAGAATGACGATGGGTCGAACCGGTTTTGAAAGTGTCGAAAAGATTTTAAACGATAGTAAAATGGATGCCTTCGAGGCCATTGTCGAGGTCGAGACAGAAAGAGCGAGCGAAGCCAATAAAAAACGTATTTTCAATAAAGCTCTTTATTTTGGAGCTATCGGTTTAAGTGTTATCTATCTCGGTGGGCTCATCGTCCTTTGGGTTTATGTCTATAATAAATACGATAAGGAATACAAAACGAATTTTAATCACAAATATTATAGAGAGTTTACGGGCGATTATAATGTCGAGGTCGTCGATTATCTCATGACAAAAGATGTCTCCACGAATGCTTTCAGTGCATCGCTAATGAATCTCATCTATAAAAAGAACATTGCGATCGAAGAGGTGCCTGGAGAAAAGAAAAATAAAAAGGATTTACTTCTCTCTAAAAAGAGCGAAAAAGGCACGAATGAAGCCGAAAAAATCTTATTGGAATTGTTATTCGAAACTATCGGAAAAGAGGGAAAGGTGACTCTAAATGAGATAGAGAGGTTTTCTTCTAAGTCATCGACAGCTGAGCAGTTCATGAAAGCTTACGATACCTGGAAAATCGAGGTCAAGAATGATGCGATGAAGGAAGAGTTCTTCGAGGAACATACCCATGTCATCGGCATTTCAGGATTGTACCTTTTCCTAGGATTGTTATTGATAGGCATAGAAATTTTCTTGCACATACAAATCATTTTCTTAAATGTAGTCATTTTTTTAGGAAGCATTGCCTTCTTCCTCTATACTTGTTCCTTTAAGAAGTGGACGAAAAAAGGTCGCGAGCATTATCTCAAGTGGAGTGCATTTAAGAATTTCTTGAATGATTTCGGTTCGTTTAAAGACAAAGAAGTTCCTGAAATCACTCTTTGGGATAAGTATTTGGTATATGCGACAGTATTCGGCATTGCTAAAAAAGTGCAAGACTCGATGCGCGTACAGATGTCTTCTATCGGTTTAACCGAAGCGGATATGCCTCTGATGGTCTTCTCATACAGAGACTATTATATGATGAACGCTATACACAATAGCATAACTAAATCGTATTCTAATTCGATGAATACTATCAATGCCGAAAGTGTCTCTTCTCACATGAGCAGCGGCGGAGGATTCGGTGGTGGATTCTCTGGCGGTGCAGGCGGCGCTGGGGGTGGCGGCGGAGGTGGAGGATTTTAATCCTCCATCTTTTTTTCTTCTATCGACGATTGACAATTCTGAATATAAGTTGTATTCTATACTAGATTTAGTGGAGGGAAATTATGGAAATAGAAATTTTTGAAAAGATAAAGACTATTTTAGAGAGTAGAATTGAGGAGTACAGTTCGAAGCAAGATTCTTGTGAGGAGCAGATTCACGAAGCAGATGACAAGAATTTTAAAACTCGATTCATCAGAGCATCAAAATATGCCGGCTTTTTTGGTATAGTCATTTTATTAATCTTAGTTCAAATCATTCATCCAGTAGAGATTTTAAGTATTGAATCGACTATTGCGATAGTTTCAAGTATAGTCTTAGCCTCTTTTGGTATGGGAGCAGTTACTGAAAAACTGTATATGAATCTTAAATATGGTTCTTCAAAAATGGGAATCAATTGGATAAAAGAAAGCCTAAGCAAAAAATTAGAACAGAATCTTGCTCAAAAGAGAGAACAAGCTTTGGGTCGAATTTTAAATACTTTTAGAGAAAAGACATTAAGTTTAGAACTTGTACGCCAAGACTATGAGACGACTTTATCTAGAAGTTCAACTTTTACCAAAAAAGAGGCACAAGCTCTCGTCGAAGGTGACCTCATTTCTCAACATTTTGAAAGATTAGATGTTTTGGCAACCCAAGAAACGTTAGCAAAAGAAAATTATAATCTGCCAAATAAAGGATTAATGTTCCTTGACGGAGCAATAGGTGCTGCATGGACAGTTTTGTTTTCTACGTTTTTACTTCCATCTCGTCTTCATCTTGCTTTTCCTTTACCTATCGGTGTAGGATTAGTCACGTTGGGTTTCGGTGTCAGTTTCGCTGTAGCTCAGAAGGATGCATCAACTTGTAAGAGATTTATCGAGGAATTAAATGCAAAATTAGGAGATGACGCTATCGATTTACAGCATAAAAATAAATTTAGACAAGCTGATTATGATAAAGCAATTGGAAAAGAAATTGACGAAATCGTCTTATTAGCAGAAAAAATGCAAAAGGCTCAAGAAGAGTTAGATAGAATGGAAGAAGAGGAGCGTCTACAATACAGACTCGTTGCATCTTATGAGCCAGTTCAATCATTAGACGAGAATTTGGAAGCGGCACAAGATGCAGCTACTTTGGATGAACCAAGTGGTTTGGGAGAAAAACCATTTGTGATGAGACCTATTAGTCAATAGCGATACTTAAAAAACACTTCAAGTATTTTTTCTATGAAGAAATAAAACGAAAGTCGTCCTTAGTATTCCTTGACAATTTTTAAAAAAGAGCGTATTCTATATGAAGTTTTTGGAGGCAAAGCATGGAACAGAAGGATTATGAAAAGATTAAATGTATTTTGGAAAATAAAATAGCAGAATACGACGCAGTTACACAGGCTTGTGACGAACGAATTTGTGAAGCGATGTACAGAAATTTGAAAGGCCGACTCATAAGATTTTTAGGAGGTGCAACAGGCATAGCATGTATTTTATTAATGTATGTGAATAAATGTCTACCTCCTGTCAACGGTTTTAATGGAGTCTTATTGGCGTTAGGTACGGTTGGTTTTTCCTTAGGAACAGCAGCATTCATCGAAAAAAAACGCATCGATATGAAAAAATATTCTCCATCAAAAGACGTTATCAACTGGTTAAAAGAGGAAGTTAGCCAAAAATTGAAACTTAATCGCGCGCGCAGGAGAAAGCAAGCTTTAAATGAAATTTTAGAAGCTTTTAGTGAATACGCACACAGTTTAGAGATTTTGAAAGGGGAACATAACATCACTTTTCAAAGGCCACGCATGGCTAAAGAAGATGCTCAAGCTATCGTCGAGAGCGGGCTTATTACACAACATTTTGGAAAATTAGATGTCCTAGCTACACAAGAGATGTTGGAAAGGGAATTTAATGAAGAACTTGTCGATGGAATTATCACAAAAGTTAAAGGTGTTTTTAGCGGTGCTTATGGTGTTATTGGTATGTTTTTACTATACGCAACACTTATCTTCGCGGGAATTGTATCTCCTTCTACTCTTTTGTTAGGACTAGTAGCGACGGCTGGATTTGGTATTACTGTAGCACTCTTCGCTTTAAATAACTATGTGCGCAAGCAGATGTTTAAGAAATTTAATGCTGAGTTAGGAGAAGATGCTTTACCTCTTCACGATAAAAATAGTCCAAATATAACTAAGTATGAAAGAGCTATCGAAGAAGAAATACTCGTGATAGTCGGTTTAGCGAAACAATTACAAAGAGCACGAGAAGATTTAGATAGAATGGAAGAAGAGCGTCAACAATACAGACTCGTTGAAACTTTTAAGCCGATTCAATCATTGGACGAGAATTTGGAAGCAGCACAAGAGGCGGCTCACTTAGATGAACCAACCGATTTGGGAGAAAAACCATTCGTAATGAGACCTATCGGTCAATAACAATACTTAAAAAGCACTTGAAGTGTTTTTTTATCCGATGAAATGAAAAGTTGACAGATAGAAAAACATCATATTATAATATTTTTGTATTAAAGAAGGAGAAGAAGTAATATGGCAAAAAAAGCGAAAAAACATGTCGAGCAGAAGGAACATAAGCTTCCAAAGGTCGATTTAGAAGAACAAACTAGGAAACTTAAAAATTCGGGAGGAAAAACTTTTAAAGAATTTAAAGATTTTATATCGCGTGGGAATGTCGTCGATATGGCTGTCGGTGTAGTTATCGGTTCAGCATTCGGTAAAATCGTCACATCTATAGTTGAAAATATAATGATGCCTCTTTTAGGAATCGTCATAGGAGGCATCGATTTTTCTGGTCTATCTGTCGTCGTCGGTGGAGCGACTGTTACATATGGAGTTTTTATTCAGAATGTCATCGATTTCTTAATCGTCGCATTATGCATCTTTATTGTCGTTAAAATCATGGGCAGTTTCAATAAAAAGAAGGAACCAGAAGTTGCTCCTGAACCACCTAAAGATGAGAAAATCGAGCTTTTAAAGGAAATTAGAGATTTATTGAAAAACAACGATTAATCTGAAACACCATTGGTGTTTTTTCTTTTTTATAAAATTTAAGAAAATAATTGTAAAGTGGCAGAAAAAACATTGACAGACGGCCAGGAAAAATGAGAAAATTTAAGAGTAAAAGAGGTCCGGATAGAACACAAGGTCCGGATAGAACACAAGGTCCGGATAGATAGAAAGAGGGACCTTTTAACGTGCAAGAAAATAGTAAAAAAGAATTAAAAAAGAAGATAATATATATAGGATTGATAATACCTGTACTAGTGGTCATAATAGGAGTAAGTTATGCTTTCTTCAACGTGCCCGTAGAAAAAGAAGAAGAGAAAATTTCTATAAGAAGTGGTGATTTAGCTCTAACGTTTAAAGATAACGATGAAGCAGTAGAAAATATAGAAGGTACTTGGAACTTTGGAGACACAATTGAAAAAGAATTAGTCATCGAAAACACAGGAACGAGGGATGCCTTTGCAAAGATAAGTTGGGATGATTTAATCAATACATACTTGGCAGAATCTTTGACTTATACTTTAGAAGAGAAAAGCGATGATACAGGAGCAGTATGGAAGAATATTGAGACAGCTAACGCAAATGTCCCAAGAAGTGAAGCGACGTCGACTCAACTCTTGGCAGACCATTTACTTGTTCCAGCAGGACATACATATACTTATAGAGTAAGAATCACATTTGAAAATTTACCAGATATAGACCAAACACAAGATTTAAATGCTCAGTTTATAACAAAGTTCACATTGAATGAAAGTACAAAAAAATTGACTGTAGAAGAAATACTCGCAAATTTGAATATAAAGATAAGTGAGACGAATCTAACGAATTTTAGAAATCCGGCGACAACTGATGAGACAGCAGATGGACTATTTGCTATGGCAGATGACTACGGGACGAGTTACTACTTCAGAGGAACGGCTCCAAACAACTACATAAAATTTGGAAAGAATGCAAGTGGACAAGATATGTGGTGGAGGATTATCCGGTTCAATGGAGACGGAACAGTGCGAATGCAATATGACGGAGCTGGAACAGCTGCTGAAAACGCTTATACGAGAGGTTTCGCTTTGACGAATCAAGTATGGAATTCGTATCATGATGATGCAAAATATGTAGGCTGGATGTTTGGTGGGCTTCAAGGTAAGGCGAGTATAAGCAAAGAAGAGGCTCTGAGAAACGAGACAAATTCAGAGATAAAGATTGCGGTAGATAATTGGTATAAACGAAATATATTAGACACAGGATACGGGGATTATGTAGCAGATGTAATTTTTTGTAATGATAGAGAAACCTCAAATAGTGGCTTTGGTAATGATTTACAAAATTTTTCGGTATATGGTAGGATGGCAAGGCATAATCCAAAACTGAATTGTTCTCAAGAAAATGATAAATTTACAGTCAGTGTAGCAAATGGTAATGGAGCATTGACTTATCCAGTAGGACTTTTAACAGCAGATGAAATAATGATTGCTGGAGGAATTTATAGTGTAACTAATAACGATTATTATTTACATAAAGATAAATGGTACTGGACAATGTCCGCCTATCGGGTTTGGAATAAAAATGTCTATATAGCTATAGAAAATGGTGGCGAGCACCAGTATGCTCATTATGAAGGTGCAGTTGCGCCTGTCATAAATCTCAAAGTTGAATACCTAGATAAACTCCAAGGAAATGGTACCATCGATAATCCATATTTTTTGCAAGTTTAGAAGAAAAATACAATAAATATACTTTATAATCATGAGTAAAAAAGTGATGGAAAACTTATGAGAGAACTGAACAGACTGCATAAATAAGTCTGTTTTTAATTTTCCAGAAGAATAAAATTGTAGTAAAGCAAAAGAAAAAATGTTGACAGCCGAGCAGTAGAAATGAGAAAATTTAAAAGAAGATAAGGTCCGGATAAAACGCAAGGGCCAGATATATAGAAAGAAGGGCCTTTTGTCGTGGAAAAATTTAAGAAAGACGAACTAAAAAAGAAAGTAATATTTCTAGGCTTAGCTATACCAGTGGCAATGGTCGTTATCAGTATAAGTTATGCTTTCTTTCAAGTCCCAGTAGAGAGCGAAGAAGAAAGACTGATAATAAAAAGTGGAGATTTAGCATTGACGTTTAAAGACAACGATGAAACAATAGAGAATACAGAGCGAACTTGAACTTTGGTGACAGTATAGAAAAAGAATTAGTAATAGAAAACACTGGTACGAGAGATATATACGCAAAGATAAGTTAGGATAATTTAATAAATACATATTTGGCAGGATCTTTAACTAACACTCTGGAAGGCCCCAGTCATCAACCTCAAAGCTGAATACCTCGATAAACTCCAAGGAGAGGGTACCATCGATAATCCGTATTTTTTGTAATAATTCGTTAAGTGGGGGGAAGTTTTTCTATTTTACTATCTTTTGTTGAGAACCGGTGGTTCTCTTTTTAAAATTCATAAAATGACATTTTTCATTTTTTACTTATCCGTCAGTTCACATATTTCATCAAGCATGATATAATAAATTATAAAGAAATGGGGATGTGACATATGAGCCTTTTTTTACCAGATGTGTATCAAAAAAGTATCTATTCGATAAATTATGAAAGTTTGAAGACGGCAGGTGTGAGAGTACTCATTTTCGACCTAGATAATACGATAGTACCTATCACGGCGAATGAACCGAATAAGCGGTTGAAAGACTTTTTTGAAGATATCAAGAATATGGGATTTACTCCTGTATTGGTAAGCAACTCTGGACAGAAGAGGGTCGAACCTTTCAAAGAGGGACTTTTTGTCGATGCAGCGTGTAATGCGATGAAGCCTCTCAAAAGAAAATATAAGAAGGTTTTGACGGTCTATCATGTGAAACCCTATGAAGTGGCAGCGATAGGGGACCAAATCTTGACAGATGTCTTGGGGGCCAATCGAATGGGATTCGTCTCTGTGCTCGTGAATCAAATCAGTACAAACGATTTTTCGAGAACAAAGTTCAATCGAATCGTCGAGAACATGATATTGAACCATTATACGAAAAAGGGAGTCTTTAAAAGAGGAGAGTATTATGAGTAGAATATGTTTTGGATGTGGAGCAAAGTTACAAAGTGAAGACGAAAAAAAGGAGGGGTTTGTCCCTCTTGCTAAATTGGAAGAGAGCAAATACTGTAAAAGATGTTTTCGGTTGATGCACTATGGAGAGACCGAAAAATCGCGCGAACCGAAAAGCGTCTCTTCGATAGTGAACAGTGTCAATAAGAATGCGAAGTTCGTTGTTTTCATGGTCGATTTTATCAATATCTTCGACGAAGTCATGGATATATTTAGACGCATAAAGGTGCCAAAAGTGTTGGTTATCAGCAAAAGCGATATCATACCGAAAAACGTCTCTTTTAGCCAAATAAAGAACTATTTGAAGGTGACGTATAAAGTGACGAGTGATATCGTCTTTACTTCTAATAAGAGCAATTTAAACACTTTGAAGAAGAGCTTGTATGGGAAAGATGAGATATACTTTTTAGGACTCACGAATGCGGGGAAATCGACTCTTTTAAATGCAATCATCGGGAAAAACGGTGGCAAGAATACGGCGTTGACGACGAGTTTTAAAGAGAATACGACGCAGGATTTTGTGAGGTTGAAAGTGGGAGATGTGACTTTTGTCGATTCTCCAGGATTCGTCATCGACAACTTTGAACTCGATAAATACACGAACATCAGCGATGAAATCAAGCCCATTACTTATCAGAATAAAGTTTCCTGTACATATGATGTCGGAAAGTTGTTTCAGATTAAGATAAAAAATGCGACGAATGCGGTGTTCTATTTTAGCAAGAACGTCGAGATAAAGAGGCTCTATCATAAGGAGACAATCGGCGTCACTTTCAAGGTAAAGGGGAATTCGGATATCGTGATATGTGGGTTAGGTTTTATCAAGGTGACTCTCGATACGGAGGTGACTTTGCCACAGGACGTCATGAAATATATGAACGTCCGACCTAGCATTACAGGGGGAAATTATGAGTAAAATCAAAGTGATGAGCGACCACTTGGCGAATAAAATCGCGGCAGGAGAGGTCGTCGAGAGAATTTCCAGTGTCGTAAAGGAACTCGTCGAGAATGCCATCGATGCGAAGGCCAAAAACATTCGAGTAGAACTTTTGGATGCAGGAAAGAAGTCGATTCGCGTCATCGACGACGGGATAGGTATGGACGAAGAGGATGCCAAAAACTGTTTTTCTAGGCATGCGACGAGCAAAATCTATAAGGACGACGACTTGTTTTTTATCAATACTTTGGGGTTCAGGGGAGAAGCGTTGCCGAGTATTGCATCTGTATCGGAAATCGTGATGGAGACGTACGATGGAGTGGCAGGAACTCTTTTGCACATCAAAGGCGGTAAGGTTTTAAAGACCGGAGTGGCACCTTCTAGACAGGGTACGGTTATGACAGTGACCAATCTGTTTTTCAATACACCTGCGAGGCTAAAGTATTTGAAGAGTGAACCGGCTGAGCTTGCAGGAGTGTCTTCGTTTATCGAAAAGCTCGGTTTCTCTTATCCCGATATCGCGTTTGTTCTCGTCAACAATGGAAATGTCGTCGTGAGGACAAGTGGCAGTGGAGTGCTTCTCAAAGCGATTCATGAGATTATGGGAAACGGCATCAGCTCTAACATGATCGAAATAAAAGGCTCGAACGATGACTACGATGTGACTGGGTATATTTCTAAACCTATTATACAGAGAAGCAATCGGAATTTTATGAATACAATTATAAACGGTCGTGTCATAAGAAATTCAGAACTCAATAAGATTATCAACGATGCGTATTATACTTATAAACCGGATTCGACTTTTCCTGTCGTCGTCATTAAGATAGAGACAGACCCGACTTTAATCGATGTCAACATTCATCCGACAAAGCAGGACATCAAATTTTCAAAGATGAACGAGCTGAGGGAACTCTTGACGGAGACGATAAAGAATGCTCTATACACGACAATGCTGGTTCCCGAGGCACTTTTGGGGAAAGAAGCCGTCACGGAAGAGAAGATAAACTATTCTATCGAAGAAGTTTTACCGAAAACGCTCTTTATAAAAGAAGATGCGGCGGGCGGACTGGAAAGAGAGCCAGTGAACAGCGATGTCTTCGATAAGAATAGCGTCCAAAGGAAACTCGATTTGGGAAGTCCGAAAAACGAGGAGATGAGGTCTCTCACCTTGTATCCAGTCGGCATCGCACTTGGAACGTATATCGTGTGCGAGAACGACGAGGGAGTGTACCTCATCGACCAACATGCCGCGGTGGAGAGAGTGAACTACGAGAAAGTGCTCCAAGGTCTTTTACATAGAGATACGCAGAAAATGCTCTTGCCTATCACGATAGAACTCACTTCGAGTGAGATGGAAATTATCAAAGAAAGAATGCAAGTGCTCGTCGATATGGGGTTCGAGTTGGAGGAATTCGGTATCAACACATTGAAGGTCAACGGTCACCCGACATGGGTAAAAAAAGCATTCGAGCAAGAGACGGTTCGAACTGTGCTGGATATCGTCGCCGAAGAAAAAGACTTCGATGCTGTAAAGTTTAACGACAAGGTCGCGGCGACCATCGCATGTAAAAAGAGTTTAAAGGGAAATACACGAATCACTCTAGAGCTTGCAGAGGAAATCATTAAAGAGTTGGTCCAATGCGACAATCCGTACAATTGTCCGCATGGGAGACCGACTATCATAAAGTTTACCTTATACGAGTTAGAGAAAATGTTTAAGAGGGCGATGTAAATGAGAGTAAAAAAATTAAAAATTAATGGATATGATGTGTTCCTATATAAAACGAAGAGGTATTCTTCTATCAATATGAAGTTTCTGTTCGAGACGGATTATTCTCGCGAATGGGTCTATAAAGCTGATTTGCTCGCGAACTATATGTCTTGTTCTATGGACAAGTATAGGACGAGGAAAGCAATCAATGATCGATATATGGAACTGTATTCTCCTGCATGGAGCATCGACAACTATGCGAAGGGAGAAAAGATGCTCACGACTGCTTCTTTCAGTTTCTATGACCCCGAATTGGTCCGTGACGATTACCTCGAAGAAGCAATGTCGTTCGCGAGCGAGGTCCTCTTTCGACCGAATTTTGAAGGCGGAAAACTCGACGAAAAGGAACTCAGTCGTTGTAGGGACAACATTCTGAACAAGATTGCAGATGACCTTTTGGATAACCAGTATAAAGCCTATAAGAATTTTATGGAGACGATGTATCCAAACACTTATATTACAGAGGATTTGTTCGGAAGTAAGGAGGAGGCAGAGACTCTATTGCATGGGTATTCTTCTCGAGACTTAATCGAGTGCCACGATTCGATATTCAATCGTTCCTGCGTCGGGCTCATCATCATGGGAAACGTTAAAGACGAGTATCTAAAATATATTGAAAAGCTCTTCCAGTTTAAAAGCGTCAAAGAACTCGATGAGAACTATAATGAGGAATTGGCAATTCGAGAAGAGTTGCCTACCTATGTAAAAGAGACGGATAAAGAATATGGCGAATCTATCTTGCGATGCGCCTACCGGTGTCGTGCAAAAACCTACAAAGAAGAGATGACGTATCGCGTTGTGAGTCAAATTCTCTCGAGCAGTGGTATGCTTCTGCATAAAGTCTTACGCGATGAGATGAAACTCGTTTACAGTGTGACATGTGGGTACAATCGCCATTCGGGAGTCATGGTCTTAAAAGCCTATTTGGATAAGAAAAACGAGGCGAAAGCTTTGGAAGGCTTCGAGAAAGTGTTCGAACTTCTCAAGGATAAAGAGCTTATCGAAAGCGAACTTGCAAAGATCAAAGAGAAGAATGCATTGATTTTGTATACTTTCGATGAGAACAAGTGGAATCCTTTTAGCGATTTGTACAATGTCTCTTTCAACTTGGGGTATAAGAAAAAAAAGAAGTTTAAAATTATCGAATCTGTGACGAGTGACGACGTGATAGAGCGCGTCAACAGCATGGAGAAAATCATGGTGCACTTCTACGAAGGAGGGAAAGAATGAAAAAAGATTTTGTAAAGAAAACTTTGAAAAATGGCATCCCTGTCTATCTCTATAGAGATAAGTATCTCAAGAAGATGGCCGTCAGCTACAATGTCAACTACGGTTCTTTAGGATATTACAATCAGTTTTATTATGAAGATACATTCTATTCTATGCCTCCTGCGATGGCTCATTTTTTGGAGCATACTCTCATCGAGACGAGCAAATACGGGAATATGTTGCATCGCTTTAAGGAGAAGAATTACGAGGTCAACGGGGCCACTTATCATGAGCTGACGTCTTACTATTTTATCGGAATAAAGGATACGTGGGAATCGATTAAGGAACTCATCCATATGGTCGAGGATCCCCAGTTCAGCGAAGAGGCAATCGAGGGTGTCAAAGGCGCTATCATCGAAGAAGTCAATAAAAATTCAGACGACAAATATAGAACGGCCTTCAATGTGGCGAAGAGAAACTTTTATTCTAACTTTGAAGCAATCGATGAAAGCTATAATACCCTAGGAACGAAGGAGTCTACGGCTGGGATTACATTGGAAGATGTGAAAGTCTGCTATGACGCGTATTATAACGATAAGAATAAATTTTTGGTCATAGGGGGAAATTTCGAAATAGACGAGATGGTCGATTATCTAGAAGAAATCTATGCCGAGCTCGAAAGCCACCCTTGTCGCATGAGGAAGGCAGACTATTCCGACGATTTTGGCGTACGAAAAGAGTATGAGGAATTGGAAAAACCTCTCGATACGGATTTTGCAATCGTCAAATATAAAATTCGCAACGATTTTAAAGAACGACTTCTCTTACCGGACTTATATTTCTTTATCTTTTTAAGGCTGAAGTTCGGGGCTGACACCGATTTTGTGACCAATCTCATCGAAAAAAAGGTCATTATCGGTGGGATAAGTTCTAGTGTCAACTTTTTTGATGGCATCATAGAACTGACTTTCAGTGCTGATGTATTGGATAAGGATGCGTTCTTGGTTGCTCTCGACAAAGAACTCCATATCGACGGGCTCGATGCGTACCGGTTCGATTTAGTCAGAAAGGCTATAAAAGTAGGGGAGCTCTCTAAGATGGACTATATCTACGCAAATATCATAAAGTTCGCGACGGGATTGGACTTCTCTGAAAAGCTTTACAGTACGGACGTCGTAGACGAAATTACTTTGGAAGACGTAAAAGAATTCATAAAAGGAATAGACTTTAAGGTGTGTCCTAAAAATATCACTTATGTCAAAAAAAAGGAAGCAGATTAGAAGGTAAATTCTTCTATTGTGCTTCCTTTTGTGTCTATTTCATCGACGGTGGCTGGTGTCGGCTCAAATGTGTTTTCTGTTGGGGCAGGTTCGTCACCTAATCCCAATTGCTCGTAGGAGTTCATGCTCTCGTCGTCGAGTTGGACTAGTCTCAATATTTCGTCTATCGAAGTATCTCCCGTCAGAACTTTTCTAAGTCCGTCTTGAAGCATCGTATTGATGTTCGAATTTTTGGAGAATACGATTTCTCGAAGCTTGGCTTTACTCATCCCACTCGAAATGGCATCTTTAATCTCTTGGTTCATCAGTAGTACTTCGTGAATCGGTATACGGCCTTTGAATCCACCATTGCAGTGGTCGCAGCCCACTTTTTCATATATTTCGTTGACTTCCAAGCCGAGAGCTGATTGAAAGACTCGTTTTTCGTAGTCTGTTGTGGCTCTCAATTTTCTACAATCTACACACAATTTTCTTGCCAATTTCTGCGATATGATGCCTTCGAATGCGGCTCCTAGCAAATATCTTTCGACGTCCATATCTAAAAGGCGCTCGATGGTATTCAGTGAGTCGTTCGTGTGTATGGTTGAGAGAACTAAGTGACCTGTGATTGCCGAACGTACTGCAATTCTCGCTGTCTCTGTATCACGAATCTCTCCTATCATGATGACGTCGGGGTCTTGACGAAGGATACTACGTAGGGCACTTCCGAAGGTCATTCCGATTTCGCTGTTTACCTGTACTTGGTTTATTCCTTCGATGTTCATCTCTATCGGGTCTTCGACCGTTATCAAGTTGCGGTTTTCGGTATTCAACCTTTGAAGCATCGCGTATACTGTTGTCGATTTACCTGAACCCGTCGCTCCTGTAACGAGGATGATTCCGTTCGGTAGGGCGACCATTTTTTGTATTGCCTCATAATTCTCTTTTGTAAATCCCAGATTTTCTAGACCAGCACTGGACATCGAATAGTCTAGGATACGTATAACGATTTTCTCTCCCATATTTGTCGGTAGGGCTGAAACACGTAGGTCGACATTCATGTCTGCGATGAGACCTTTTATCGCTCCATCCTGGGGGAGTCTCGATTCTGTGATGTTCATACCTGCGACGATTTTAACACGCGTCAACATGTTTTTCTTCATCGAAAGGGGCACGTCGGTATAATCGTGGAGGTCTCCGTCGATACGGATTCTTATGTGTATTCCATTTTCGTAAGGGTCGAAATGTATATCGGATACGCCTCGATGAACACTGTCGATGATGATTTCGTTTACGATATCGACGATAGGGGTATTGTTGTAATCGAATGTTTTGATACTTTTAAAGTTGGATTCCCCATTTTGTTCGTTGTTTGCGTCTGGGGTAGGCATCATAGGTTGATTATCTGTAGAAGGAGGTGATGAGACTTCTTGCATCGTTGACTCTTCAGTCATAGTTGGCTCAGAAGGTACGGTCATGTCTTCTGGTCCGAGAACTTGCTCTTCAAACATATAATCACACCCTTTTATTCTTTTACAATTATACAACAAACCTGTCATTTTTGCAAGAGTTTGAGGTGACTTTCAAACTATAAAAAGACGTCAAATATCGAAATTTGACGCTCATTTAACTGGTTAAAAACGGAGCTATTTTACTTTAACGATTTGCCTAAAATTTATTTTTTTAGTCTTGAGAATTACGTCTTTTTTTATAGGGTCAAGTTTTATTACATAATCAGCAAGTTCTTTTACTTGGTCATTTTCTATGAAGGTTATTTTTACTGGTGTATGGGTATAGAGTGAGGCTTTTAAGATTTCCTCGTATTCTAAAAGTTCATCATCTAGTAACGATGGTAAAGGGATATGTACTTCTCTTTTTTTTAATTCGTAGCTAGGCGCTACAGCATTAAAAGGTCTCCATTTTTTCATTCCGCGATCGTACATCTTTAGGCCTCCCATATTATTATATTGTGTATTGATAAACGAATTTATTCTTGTAATAGAGTGTGAAGAGTTTTAAAGATTTTAAAAAAAATAAAAACCTATTGCATAAAATGACGTAAATTATGAAATAAAATCTTGACA
Organism: uncultured Bacilli bacterium; assembly: GCA_910583745.1. Lineage (GTDB taxonomy): Bacteria > Bacillota_I > Bacilli_A > RF39 > UBA660 > RUG11867. The sequence goes on along the minus strand of CAJTZC010000016.1, from coordinate 92 downwards.
AAAACAGAGGCAGAGGGTTAAAATTTAAGAGTAGAAGAGGTCCGGATAGAACACAAGGTCCGGATAGAACACAAGGTCCGGATAGAACACAA
>CAJTZC010000015.1 GCA_910583745.1 uncultured Bacilli bacterium | reverse complement strand
CCATAAAAAAAGGGATTGCTCCATTTTTCGTTCTTAAAACTGTCAAACTCCCGCGGTTTTATTTGTAAATGTATATTTTTACAAACTCTCTACTTTTTTTTTATCATTTTATATGTTATAATTTGGCTATATGATAAAAAGGAATAGGGATGGTTAGTATGTTTTTGAACATCATTAAAATTACGGATAACATTGCGACGGTTGCTATCAATAAAACGGGCCAAGTTTTGCCGGATTTGATGAACATGCACGTGGTATTCGAATACAACAGTTCGAGAATTCTAGGTGAAGTCAAGGATATTCATGGCGAGGCCGCGGACATCAAATTCTTGGGTGAATTTTTGGAAAGAGGATTCAGAACTGGTATCATCAGAAAGCCTAGCTTGGATTCGAAAGTTCGCATGATAAGCGAAGCAGAGTTGCAATCTTTAATCGGTACGAAGTCTCCCGACAACTTCTTGCTCGGGTACAGTCCTCTATACAACAACTATCCTATCTATGTAAAAATCAATGAATTGTTCTCCAACCACTTTGCCATTTTGGGTTCTTCTGGTTCAGGTAAGTCTTGTGGTACAGCAAGAATTATACAGAACATCTTTGCCAATCCCGACATGCCAGTTTATAATGCGAACTTGATTTTCTTCGATGCGTACGGAGAGTATAAAAATGCCTTTGCGAACATCAACCAAATCAATTCCAACTACAATTATAAGTTCATCACATCTAATAAACAGACGGATTCTGACGACGATTTACGACTTCCTATCTATCTTTTGACTTTGGACGACTTGGCTCTTTTGTTGAATGCGACAGAGCACTCTCAGATGACTATCCTCGAGAGAACTTTAAAACTAGTCAAAGTCTTCGCGAAGAACGACGAGTATTCGATTAAGGTGAAGAACCATCTGATTGCCAAAGCGATTATGGCAATCCTCTATTCGAATAAGACGAGTGCCGGGAAGAAGAACGAGATATTTAAAATCATACACGATACGAACACACCTCAGTTTAACTTCAATACTCCGATTCAAGGGGTCGGTTTTACGAGAAGTTTTGCCGACTGTTTTGAAGTCGATGGAAACGGTAATTTTGCCGAGTCTGTCCTCATCAACGAGTATTTGAATTCGCATTTGGACAACTCCTTGGAGGAATCGCTTCCTAACGATACACAGTATTTTACTATCGAAGATTTAGAAGTGGCGTTGAACTTCACTCTGATAAGTGAAGGCTTCCAAGAGAACGATGCCTTGCGCGATGCTTCGACTGTCTTGTTGGTCCGTCTCCATAGTATCGTCAATTCTCCAAATAAAGAGTTATTCATGTATCCTGACTTCATTTCGCTCGAGCAGTACATCACTTCTTTGGTGGTCAAGCAGAACAACCGTTGTCAAATCGTCAATATCAATTTGGAAGGCGTCGACGACAATTTGGCGAAGGTTATCGTCAAGATATTTTCGAGAATGTTTTTCGACTTTGCAAAGAGTAGACCGAACAGAGCGGCGATTCCGTTCCATCTGTTCTTGGAAGAGGCACACCGTTATGTACAAAAGGATAACGACTTGTTCTTAATCGGTTACAACATCTTCGACCGTATCGCGAAGGAAGGCCGTAAATATGGTGTTCTTTTGGATATCATCTCTCAAAGACCTGTCGAAATCAGCGATACTGTCATTGCGCAGGTGAGCAATTTCATGATATTCAAGATGACCCATCCGGCCGATTTGGATTATATCGAGAAGATGCTTCCTAACATCAGCGCGGACATCATCGACAAGATGAGCAGTTTGCAACCGGGTACGTGTGTCGCATTCGGAAGTGCGTTTAAGATACCTTTTATCACGAGCATGCAGATGCCAAACCCTAGTCCGTATAGTTCGAACTGCGATGTGGCAAGCGCATGGAAATAAAAGCGTTTATGCGCTTTTTTAATCGCATAAATCTGATAAATCGATTATAATCCAATTGAAGGTTAGCATTTATATTTTATTTTGTTTTTTCTTCAATTTCTTAAAAAGTGATTTATAGGGTGTAAATACTATTCTTCTTGCACTAACGCCTGTTAAAGGTTTGAGTAGAGAAAATTTCGAAAGGATACATGTAGGACTGGGAGACTACATAAATTACTTTAGTGTCCATGGTTTTATACCATGGACTAAATTTTTTGATGTAATTTTAGGACTAATGGAAAACGTTTATAAGTTTTATACTGAAATGACTTTTGTAATATATTGAAAGCATTTAGGACCTTTTTAGTGGACTAGCAAAACATAATTTGATAAAATAGTAATAGAGGATGAGATGATTTAAATGGAAGACAAATATAAACTGACAAGAGAAGAAAATGTTTTTGTTGCTAAAAGGAACATCGTAGATTACATTTGGAAAAGTGCCAATCTTGAAGGAATAGGAGTTACCTATCCTGAGACCCAAGTCATTTATGATGGAGGAATTATTACTGGTCTCACAGTAGATCATGTCATCGCAATTAATAATCTTAAGTATGCTTGGCAATTTATATTAGAAAATGAAGGCTTTGCTTATGATTTCAATTATCTTTGTGAGCTTCATAAAAAGACCTGTGATAAATTGGTCTTAGAACAAACTTTGGGCAGAATGAGGACGACACCTGTGAATATAGGTGGAACAGATTGGAAACCCCAATTTCCGATTGAAAGTCAAATAAAAGAAGAGTTGGAGGTCCTTTTAAATCAATCCGACAAATCTAAAACCGAAATTGCCATAGAAGTGATGCTTTGGATTATGAGACGACAAATATTTATAGACGGTAATAAGAGAGTTGCAATGATGTTTGCCAATAAAATTATGATAGACAATGGGTGTGGGATTATCAGCATTTCTCAAGCCAATCAGCCAATTTTCTTTGAAAAATTGATTCGTTACTATGAAACTGGTCGTGGAGAAAACTTGAAAGAATGGATATACGAAACGAGCATAGATGGAATCGCTTTATAGATCTATTGAGGAGATTTAACTTTTCAATAGATTTTTTTTATCTATTTTGATAAAATAAAATCATTAAAGGAGATTGGTGATATGAAAAATTTATCTAAAGTGCTGTGGGGGTTGATTTTAATCGTGTTAGGAACGATTATCACTCTCAATTCTCTAGGATTGGCCAACATAGACATCTTTTTCAGAGGTTGGTGGACTTTGCTTTTCATCGTTCCTTCACTCATAAATCTATTGAGTGGCAAAGATGTCAAAGATTCTATCATGTGGCTTATCATAGGTGTCGTACTGTTGTTGGCTGCACAGGATTTCATAAGCTTTAGGCTGGTATTGAAACTCATCGTACCGTTCATCGTCATATTCATCGGAATTTCTATCTTGTTAGATGGACTGTTCGATACGAAGGTCAATAAAAAAGTGGAGGAAGCCAAAACACAGGATTTAGAGAGTGTCGTCGGCATGTTCGCAGACGAGAAAAGAGTCATCGACTATGATTTCAAAGGTGCGGTCGTCGATACGGCTTTTGGTCATGTATTGTTGGATTTGCGCGATGCCAAAATCAAGGACGAGGCTGTCGTAAAAATCAGTTGTATTTTTGGTGGAGTGGATTTGATGGTCCCAGACGACGTCGAGGTCAAAGTCAAAGCGAACAAGGTTTTCGGTGGTATAGACAATTTGGTCAAGTCTAGCAGTCGCAAAGCGGACAAGGGAAGCAAAACGAAGACGATATATGTAGAAGCTTTTGCCATGTTTGGAGGTATCGATATTAAATGACGAATTTTGAAAAAGGCGTGAAAGTTTTTGCTATCACTTTGGCTGTCGTCATCATCGCATCCATCGCGACTACTTTGTTAGGTGTCTTGGATTTTACGGGTAGAATCATAGGTGGACGAGACGAGAATGACAACCACATTAAAGAAGAGTATTATCCAGAAAACGATGAGGATAACGATTTTACCGATGAAGAAGAGCTTACGAAGAGAGTAACCAAGTTGGAAATCGATTTAAAAGCTACTAGTTTAAAAATCTATGAGGGTGACAAGTTCAAGGTAGAAAAATATGATACAGAGGATAAAGTCTATTTTAAAAATGAAGATGGAACTTTGAAGATAAAAGAAAAAGAATACCATTTTTTGGATTCGAACAGGGGAACGATTGTCATCTATATCCCAAAAGACCATTTCGTCCGCAAGTTGGATATCGAAATGGGAGCAGGAAAAGCTGTAATCGAAGGCATCGATATAGCAAAACTCGATTTTGAACAAGGCGCAGGTTCCCTGACAATCGACAGCTGTTCTTTCGATGAGACGGAAATAGAAGGTGGAGCAGGTAAGATAGTCATAGAGGATTCGCGCTTGAGAAACTTGGATTTGGAATCCGGAGTTGGAAGTGTCAACATTCAAGCTCATATCTTAGGTTCCAGCAAAATTAAATCTGGGATTGGTTCTTTAAGGGTAAAGCTCTTAGGAAATAAAGACGATTATTCGATAAGCGCTAAAAAAGGAATCGGGTCTCTACAGATAGATGGAACGAGCGATTTGAGCACATACGGTTCAGGAAGCAACTACTTAAAGGTAGATGGCGGGACTGGAAGTATTAGAATCGATTTTGAAGAGTAAAAGTTGCTAGCTATATGCTAGTTTTTTTCTTACCTTTATAATCGTTTGGTTATATACTTGTAACATAGATAACACTCATAAAATAAGTGGAAGGATAGGGGCAATGGTTTTACGAACCGACATAATTTTTAAGACACTTATGGTAGAATGAGTATTGAAGGTAAGTATTAGAAATGACTGAAAAAAATGATAAGAAAAAGATAATTTCATTGGTGGTGCTTTGTGTATCGATAGTCGCTTTGACGACTTCTCTAACCTACGCTTATTTCGTGTCTCAGGTGGGAACGAATGATCAAGAAAAGATTACGATAAAAAGTGGAGATTTAGCCCTAACGTTTAGAGATAACGATGAGACTGTAGAAAATACAGAAGGCACATGGAACTTTGGAGATAGTATCGAGAAAGAATTAGTCATCGAGAATACTGGGACGAAAGATGCTTATGCAAAGATAAGTTGGGACAATCTGATAAATACTTATTTAGCAGAATCTCTAGCCTATACTTTAGAAGAGAAAAGTGATGAGTCAGGCGCAGTATGGAAACCAGTTGGAACAGTAAGTGCAAATGTGCCGAGAAGTGAGAGTGCATCGATTCAACCTTTAGCTGACCACTTACTCGTCCCAGCGGGACACACCTATACATATAGAGTAAGAATTACATTCGAACACTTAGAAGATATAGATCAAACTGCTGACTTGAATGCTAAATTTATTACTAAATTTATTTTGGAACAAGGAAAACCAGATGTTTCTTTACTAGAACTGATTGAAAATGTAAAAACTGTAGCTCCTAACTTTGCGAGCCCAGCGACGACAGATGAGACTGCTGATGGTTTGTTCAGTATGGAAGATGACTATGGGACAAGCTATTATTTTAGAGGAACGGCTCCAAATAATTACATCAAATTTGGACGAAATGTAAATGGTCAAGATATGTGGTGGAGAATTGTCCGAATTAATGGAGATGGAACAATCCGAATGCAATACGATGGAGCAGGGACTTCTGGTTCTAATACCTACACGAGAGGATTTGCACTATCAAATCAAATATGGACTGAATATAAAACCGATGCGAAGTATGCAGGGTGGATGTTCGGAGGAGCGAATGGAAGTGCAAGCACGAGTAAAGAACAAGCGCAAAGAAATGAAACAGATTTACCGCTAAAAACAAAAGTTGACGAGTGGTATAAAGAGAATATTGTAGATACAGGTTATCACAGTTATGTGGCGGACAGTATATTCTGCAATGATAGAAGCTCATCAGGGGCCGGCTATGGAAAGAATGTTACGGCGTATGGGTTCTATTCGAAGAACGCGCAATTGACATTTGAACGGGTCACCCCACAGTTCACGTGTCCACAGGAGAATGATAAATTTACGGTAGAAGAGACGAGTGGAGGAAATGGAGCATTGACCTATCCGGTCGGGTTGATTACCTCTGCCGAAATCGTTGCTGCGGGGAGTGGAAATTATAAAACCCAAAATAACAGTTATTATTTAAATAAAGAAGAACCTTATTATTCGCTTTCGCCTTGCAATTTCAGCGGTTTTGATCTCAGTGTTTTTGCTGAAAATGGAATGTTCAGAGGTTATAATACTGGCGCCGGTTATACTGCTAGTGTAGCGCCTGTCATCAATTTAAAGGCCAAATACTTAGATAAACTCCATGGGAAAGGTACCATCGATAATCCTTATTTTTTAAGAAATTACTAAAAAATTTATTACGGGAAAAGAAGTAATTTAGAAATAAGTCATTATCTGATTATAATGAATAAACGCGAGCTAATTGTCGCGTTTTTTGTTTGTCTTTGTAACCTAGTGAATTAATTTTCCTGCGCAATTCGTTTGACGTCTTTTATAAAGTCTTCCACTTCTGCGTCTTTTAAGAGTATGTCGTTGGCGCCTAGACAGTCGTTGAAATCTTTGCTCAAAACACAATCCATCGCGGCTGCTTCAGCAAAGTTTCGAAGCGAGAATGTACTGGCCTCTGTGCTGTAGACATCTTTCGTCTTGGCACCTACCGATACGGCAATCATCTTCTTACCTTTGAGACCATTTGTGCTGTAAAGTGGATTCAATCGGTCCATAAATATTTTGATGTCGCCCGATAAGAGATTCCATCTCGTCGGTGTGATGAATAGGAGAATATTCTCCTTATTAATCTTCTCGATATTACTCTTCATGTCATCCGTAAAATCGCAGACACCATTCTTGTCACAATCCATGCAACCCGTGCAGATGTGAATTTTTTGGTTACCTGGTACGATGATATCCGAAGTAATTCTATCTTTTTCGAGCTCTGTTTGCACCATTTTAGCGAGTTTTAACGTATTTCCATCTCTTCTTGAACCAACGATTATTAGCATAAGTATTTCCTTCTTTCATTTTAGTATGTGCAAATTTTTATTAATTATTATCGCGTTTCTACTATATAATTAAGTAGGAGAATAATGACTATGGGAAATGTAAAACTTTTTATCGAAGGATTTTTAGTGGGTTTTGGCAAGATAATGCCTGGAGTAAGTGGTTCAGTCCTCGCCATATGTTTTGGGCTCTATGAACGAATCGTCGCAAGTCTGTCGAGCCTCAAAGAACTCAAAAAAAATGCCAAATTTATGGCAATTATGGGCGTGAGTATATTTATTGCCATCGTTTTAGGGAGCAATATCATAAAGTATTTGTTAGTCAATCACTATACAAAAACTCTGTTGTTCTTTATCGGAATGGTCATTCCCGGCGTCTTTCCAATTATAAAGAATGTTAAAAATTCGGATTTGACTCCACCAAGGGTATTTTTATGCACCTTTGTATTTGCCTTTTTACTTATCTTGAACACAGTCGGGTTTTCTTCAAATGAAGTAGGTGCGGAGTCGTATTTGCACGAATTCATTTCACTCGTGCTATGCGGTTTGGTCGATGCAGCGAGTACGATTATTCCGGGCATCAGTGGGACGGCTCTCTTGATGATATTAGGTTATTATGAGAGAATCATTACTGCTCTTGCAAATCTCTTGACCTTCGCCGATTTGGCGAGAAGTATTCTAGTCTTGGTTCCATTTTTCTTAGGCATGGGAATCGGTGTCGTCCTCACTGCGAAGCTGATTACTTATCTTTTCAGGTCCCATCGGGCATTCACTTATATGCTCATTACAGTCTTTGCGCTTTTCTCTATCTTAGGTCTGTTTATGAATGTCTTGCACGTCGCCTCTGGAGTGGAGCTTCTCGCATCGAGCATTTTCCTCGTCATCGGTTTTGCTTCGACGGTTCTCTTAAATAAGTTATTTGGAGTAGAGGAGTAGCCAATTATTTCCACGAAAAATAGCTATCATAATCGTCACAATAATAGTGGTGAATTCTATGAAAAAGTTGATAATGACCTTAGCAATCTTCTTGGTTGTAGGGGCAATATTTCTAAACGTCAAGGTGCGAGCTCTCGAAGGAGAGATGAATTTGGACGACATCAGTACAGCGAATTTTAAAGCAAAGATGGGCTATTTGAAGTTGACCTCTATAAAAAAGTTGTGTTCTTATGATTACTGTGACTACGTCAGGGGAGATACGTTTGACGAGACCGCCGAGATTTTTACGAGGAATTATCTCAAGACGATACAGGACGACGAGGTGCGCGCGGGATTGCGCATCAAGGGAATCAAGATTACAAAACTCATATTTGAAGAATAAAAAAAGCGTTCCACTTTGAAGTGAACGTTTTTAGTCGTTTCCGCCTTTCGTATGAAATGCGGCACTTGCAACAGCTTTGATTATTAGACATGCGATGGCGATGTCTAAGCAATATTCCACTAAATCACCTAGTTGGCTAGGGAATATGCTGTGAATGAAACCTGAATAATAACTGTAACCGATGCAAACTTTTTCCCATATATCTTCCAATATCTGCATTTTTATCACATCCTGAACATGATTATACACTATAATTTGAAAATTTTGTAGTAAAATAGTTGAAAAATTGTCATTTTATTGATAAAATACAAATACTGATGCCGGGATTGGTGAAGTGGTTAACACGCCGGATTGTGGCTCCGGTATGCGTGGGTTCGAACCCCACATCTCGGCCCATTTATTGATTATTACACAATAAAATGTGTGATAATAGATTGAGATAATTTTTTAAATTTATTGAGTATAGTGTTAAAAAATGTAAATCTCATTAAAAGAGTGCTAGTCGCTCTTTTTTCTTGGTGTAAATAAATATCTAAAGTCATAGAAACTTTACTATGTCCCAAATCTTTAGAAACTTTATCAATAGGTATTCCTTTATGAATTTTACGAGTCGCACAACTATGTCTAAATTGATGCATAGTTATTTCACGCATTTTAGCTGATTCACAGGCCTTGTGTTTATATCTATCAATTGATGTTGTAGCAAGTGGTTTCTTTCCACCAAATATAAAATAATCAAAATCACTATCTCCATAAATACTAATATAATAACATTTTAAAATGAAAAATCTTACTCTTGTTATAAAATTTAATTGTAAATCACGAATGCTAGACGCATTTTTTGGCGAATCTAGGAACCTTTTACCTCTTCTAGTCATATTATACCTAATATGTAATATAGGGCCTTCTAAGTCGCTAAAACGCAACGCTATGCCTTCACTAGGACGGGTTCCATAAAAATACATAAAATTAAAGTATTGTTTATAAACTCTATTATAAACATGTCGTCTAAAACGTCTAAATTCATGTAACGTATAAACGTCGTAATTATGTCGTTCATATTTTTTAGGAAAATTCCCAACAGAACGTACAATATTTTCATTTATAAGGTCAATAGTAATGCAATACTGTATAAACGAACTGAATATACAGTATAAAGAATTATTAAAACTATTACTATAATTATAACTAATAATAGTATTCTGCCATAATATAACATCATTCTTAGTAATATCATTTATATTCTTCCCTAAAAAATAGGGGAGAATATGATTATTAAATTTATTGAGTATAGCGTCAAATCCTTGTTTTTTATGCCGATTTTGAGCATATATTTTAAATTCTTCGTAAGCTTCTTCAAAGCTCATATAATCAAAACTCCCTCTACATTGCTATCACTCCTCAATAAGAGTATAGCATTTTTATTATATTATCTGCAAGTTACAGATTAATCTTCATAGCCAAATAGCCATAAAACAGAATATAACTTATTTAAATCATTAAAAACGACTTTTCTTAAATTATAAGTCAATTCATAACCTGATTTAATTTTAGTAACGAAACATTCACTAGTATAATAAATATAATCATCGATTCCTAATTCTTTATATTTTTTAATAAAATCTAACATCTTAATCACTTTCCTTTACAATTTTCTTTTGCTTCTTTGATTGTACCCTCATCATACCAACTAGGGAAGCTAAGATTAAAAACTTTATGCTTCTCAATTATTTCAGAAGAACAATCTTTACAAATAGTTCTTACATAATAACCAGTACCATAGTTACAAATAGAAACCTTTTTCTTTTCTCCACAGAAATCGCATTCGCAAGTTCTATCGAATATTAATTCATTATTCAATATCGCTTTATTCCTATTCATGAACAGTCACCTCTCTTTCATTTACAAATATAGTATATCACATTACCTAGGTTATGTCAATAAAAATTTACCTAGGTAAAGAAAAAGAACTACTTTTTTTGTAGTTCATTTAAAGCATTACGTACAAATTGTACTTTTGTAAGATTGTGTTGTTTAAGTAAATCACAAAGAATATTATATTCATCAACATTTAAATCAACAGTAAACTGCTTTTTATGAGTTTTTCTGTAATTTATAATATATTCTTTTTGATTAAACTTTTCTTTTTTTTCTTTCATAGAGAACACCTCGCGACTATTCTATCACATTAAATAGTTTCTTAGCAATATCGAAGTCACTTTCGATAAAGACCGACTTATCATTTTGATAGGTTACCTTGCCAGAATCAATATAAAATTTAAGAGTAGATTCATCGAAAAGTGCGTATTCTTTTGTCGGTCGCTTAAGATTCCTGGAAGACCAATAACGCTTTTTGTAAGCAAGGTCAATCATATCTTTCGTCATGTACTTCGAGCAATAAACACTTACTGCTTCTTGGTTTTGAATTTCGGAAACTTCGGTGTGACCATATTTGTAGTTTGTTAAGTTATAAATTTGAACGCCATTTTTTTTAATGAGTCGTCCTGTTTTGGCACTACGTGCCTTTTCGAGATTCCAATATGGAACGTTTTTGAAAACTCCATGCCAGTGAATTCGTCCAGATTCATGTAGCTCAGGAACTAAAACGTAAGCCATATCAGGATTTTGATGTTTCATATTATCGGTCCACTTTGCTAAAGCCGTCGAAACTTCATTGTAATTAAGCGAATCAACTTCATTCGGGTCAAAAGTAAGTGTAACGAAATACTCCCATTCGGATAACATAGAGTTGTGATAAATCAAATCTATAAGATTAGACTTAGAATTATAAAGATTCTTATAATTCAAACGTTGCCATTCTTCATCACTAACAGTCCCACCAAGTGTGCCTTTTCGGCTATGACCCTTAAAATTTGAATAGGTAGAAGACTTAATTTTTTGGGAACCGTCCGCGTACGTTTTTATGACAGTGTTGTAACGCTTCAAAATTGTATGAGTGTCTTTATTATAAAGGGTTTCTACCACATTTTTTACATCTCCAATCTTGTCAAAAATTCGGTTAAGTTAACCTTTAGTCAAGTAGAAAGTCGACAAGTCGACTTTTCCAGGTTAACTTTTGTGGGTTTTACCCACACCCACTACTTTTTTAAAAAGTAGCAAAATAACAACTTCTCGCCGAAGGGCGTAATCTTTCAAAAAAATGTTTTGAAAGATTTAAACAAAATTATTAGTGAAAACTTTTTTTGTAAATAGACTTTCGCGGCATATACTCGATGAATCGCACAAGTGCGAATCATCTGCGTTATTCCACGTTCTATTGACAACAAAGTTTTGATTCCAGAGGAAAAAACACGATTTTTTAAGCAACTGAGACGATTTGAGATGACTAATAGATTGACTTTTTATTTCTCGCGTGCTCTCATAGCTGCTTTTTGACCAGAGGATAACATTAAATTCAATTTTGCCTGCGGCAATTTTAACTAGTAATCTGTTCGAAAGTATCATATTTGTTTGCTACGCATACATTACATTTTGAAATGCTGGTTTCAATAATCGGAGCTATGTACTCATTATCAATTTGAGACCATTTCATCTGTTCGGCGTCATACATACGTTTTATAAGTACACCTAAACCACAAAAATTAATCATCTTACAATCTATTTGAAATCTGCAGTAACGTCTTAAAGTCATAGAAATTTCGAGCCATTCTTGTGCAGTAGTGATAAAAATAATCTGTCGCTTACGCATTTGAGAGAGAAAATCTAAGACATCAGTATTGATTTTAGAGGTTTTAGTAAGAGCAGTGAAGATTTCATCAAAGAGAATAATACAATCATGTTCGTTTCTAAGCTCTAAAAGTTGGTCAAAGCCACTAAAGTAAGTATAATCAATGCCGCTTAAATGAACATTCGAATAAATAGGAATACCTTTATTATGACTAAGAAATTCTACGGCTGAATATGTCTTACCTGAGCCTTGCTTGCCACAATAACAGTAGATTCCGAATCTTCCACGTTTTGGAGCAAAACCTTTCTTTAAAAATGTTGCAAATTTAATTCTAACGTGTCTAAAACGAACAATAACTATAATAACTATTAAAAAATATAATAAATTTAACATAATATCCTTTCTAGCCGTGCTCGCGAGATATCGCGAGCTCACGGCTTAATTGCGTTGTACCAACGAATCGCAGTCTTAACTGTCGATACAAGTAGAGGTACAGTTAGTTTAAATGTATAAAATAATACAATTAGTGATAGAGTCTCTTTTGATAGTCCAGTTACACTAACACAAAAGCCTAAACCATTGCCAATAAGGGCAAATAAACGACCAATCGCACTAATCGCGCCCGAGAAATCAGGCAAAAATTGAGCAATCAAAAGGTCAATAGGACTTAAGATTATTGAAACTAAGGACATTATGAGAGACATAATACCTTTTAAAATAATGTTAATCATAATTCAAACACCTCAACTTCGTCGGAATCGGGATTTTTGAAGTCACGAACCATTTTGAACATGTTAATACATACCCAGTATGCAACAACTCCATAAGTGATAGTTTGATAAAGAGTTAAGAATGAGCCAAAATAAGTAGAATAAATATCGTACATACAAGGTAAATTAACAGTCTTTTGAACGAATGGAAGAGGCAGTGATAAGGTAGAACAGCTAGCACTTGTAACATTGTTTATTAAAGCCAGGGGCATTTTTACAATGTCGGAGAAGCCGTAATCTTTATCTTCAAAATTTGTAAAATAATCAGAAGATGTATCAGTAACGTCGCTTACATCATCATTTTCGATGAATCCGAATAAACGTCCAAAAAATTCGCCAATAGACTTGAAAAAGTTAGATAACATACCAAAGAGGCCGCCCTCTGTCGAACACTCTTCTTTTTTGTCATAATATTCGTAATTGTCTACTGTCATAGACATATCAGCCGTAACTAATATTCTGAATTTAAAACTAATACTAGAACCTGAATATCTTATAACAGAGAATTTTGTAAAATAATCGGAAGAGTTTAAGTAAGCATACGTCGTACGTTGATTGAATAAATTATCTTTTTGAATGAAGTCGGTTGCTTCATTTGTTAAGACACCGTCTTTTACAAAAAGTGGTGCAAGAGCCGAGCTACCGAACTGTCCAGAATATGAGAAAAATGGTTGTATTCTGTAATTACCAACGGAAACAAGGTCTTTTATTTCAAAAAAGGCATTATAATATGCTGCGTTTTTAATTGTATCAATATAAGGAACTGTAAACTGTGGACACGAAGATGAAGTACAACTATATGAGTACCAACCTTCACTATCCGGTTTAACGTTGTCATATTGTATTAAATTAACATCGGAAACCTCGCATGATTCTTCGCCAACAAATAAAGACTTTATTGAATCGAATAAGCTAGTGAACCCATTTGCAATTGATTCGCCAAGTTCTTTAAAAAAATTTCCTATTGATGAAGCCAGGTCACTAAACCATTTCCCAATATTAGAAATACCTTCAGTTAAACTGGCCCAAATTCCCTTTGAAGTCTCATTCTGTTCATCTTGTTTCTCTTTTAAATCGTTTATATTGTTATTGATAGATGATTCCATGTCGTCGATTTTATCACCGATTTGTGTATTAGATGAATTTATACTACCAATTACAGAACCAATAGCTGAATTTAAAGAATTCTCTATCGACTCAAATTGACCTTTTAATTCTAGTGCTATATCGCCAGAACTAGGAGTTGACGAACCTAAAGAACGGTATGTATAACCAACAAACCCTAATCCGTCCGAAGGAGCAGTAGGATTGCTACTAAACGTACTTAATAAGCAAGTACCGTCTTGCGGCGCTTTAAAAATAACTGTGTATGAAGATAAATAACCTAAACCATTCACAAGTTTTCTTTGCACGTCAGTCGAAATAGATGAATAAGTAAATGCTGGATATGAGACACTACTACCAGTTCCTATTGCAAGCTTATTTGTTAAAGATGAATAATAAGGGTGATAATAATATCCCATGCTATCAGATAGCCAATAATAGCTAACTGAATAATAATTGCCTGCAACAAATGACATATCGCATTGAACGATAGAACCGCCGCGGCCGTTATACGTATAAGTGGTAGAACCCGTAGGATAAGCGATATAGTAAGATAAATCGCCCTCTCCGACTAAATTCATAGTATAACCAATAGAACGACTTGTATTGTTTATGTTGTCATAAAATAAGCCAAATGGGTCAATTGTCAAATCAGAGAGACCATTTATATTTGACATAGCATAAACGTTGTCGATTAGAATGAAATTAAAGCAAGCAATGCCAATTATAACTAAATATCTTAATAAATTTTTCATAATTGCCTCCTAAAAAGCTTGCTAAAGATTTTTAAGGGGAGAAGTATACAAAATATTGCTAAGATGATAAAACATACTAAAATCTTATCTAAATCGAGGCGATAATAGAAATCATTTGTTAAATTCGAAGCTTCCTGGCAAACAGGCAAATTAGAATAATAACTAAAAGATTCAGTACCGTCTTGATAAAGGTAGTCTGAAGTAATAAAATAATCACGATAAGATATACTAACACTTCCAGAATTATAAGGGGGGTTATATGGCGTTTCTCTATAAGCTCTAATAGTGTCTTTATTAATAAGAACGTAACAAGGATAAGTAATATCAGGTACATAAATCAATTTGACTACCTCCTTTCAAAAAGTAGCGTACCAACTAAGTCAAAGACTATATACAAAGCTATTAAGCCTGGAATATAATCTATAAGTTGAATCATTAATGTCTCTACAATTTCAAACATAGTGTCTTCCTTTCTATAAAAAAAAGGCATAAAGCCTTAAATTAAATATTTGCCTTACCCTTTGAAGCACCTTTAACAGCCTTACGCAAGACTTTATAACCAAAAGCGAATCCAATCATCGGAATAACAAAGGGAACGATTTCGGCAACAGTACCAAATAGTCCGGCTGACGTTATTCCAGTTGTCAACTGTGAAATAATATTAGTCATACCAGCAGCTGCAGCAGTTTCACCCATGCCGCATCCTCCTTTCAACAAATATTTAAGAGGCAAGCACTAACCCTCTTTAGGCAATTGCGTTTGGAGTACGTTATACGTAGCTCTGCTCAATTATTATTTACTTGCGTTCGTTGCAGGCAAAGAACTACTTAAAGATAACTTTAATAGTTCATGTTCAGCTTGAGTCAAAAAGACCAGCTTTTTAATTGAGTCAGTTATACTAACTTCTATTGCGACATACGGAAGTCCTTTTTTTGACATTCTCTGTACTAATTCTGCTTTTACTTGCATTTCGTTAGCTCCTCTCTATGATTTAAATCATAACATGCAAAAAAGTCCATCTGGACCTTTTACAAAAATTTTTTAATTAATTAGCTAAAAAATAATATATCGAATATCTTTTGTTGTTAAGATTACAATAGATTACATTCGATTTGGAATGATTAATCTTAAAAACGAGTTTTTTCTTTGGCATACCAGTAAATGCCATTAATTCAACTAAATTGTTGATATAAAATGGCAAATCATCTGTTAATGGGTATACTAAAAAGTATAACTCGTTTATTTTAGATGATATCGTTACCATTTTTCCTTTCTAGATTATTTCATATCCGTTTTGGAATCAATAAGTTCATAAATTAAATGCATTAAAAATAAACAAATTTTATAAGCTAAAAGAAATAAAAATAAAATTAAATTTATTCTTGCAAAAAACGATAATATATTCCAATAGCTATCAGAAAATAAAAAGTTTTCCATATATTTCTTTCTAAAATTTTAAATATCGATACTATCTACAATAATTAGAGATAATAAACTTACTATTGCACCTAAAATTATTCCATCTTGCATACCAAATCCACCTAACGTATAAAGATAGCCGAATATATTACCTACAAGAAAATAAATAACTAAAATTGAATATATATAGTATTTTTTCATAATTTTTTTCCTTCTATGGGTCTAGTCCCCACATCTCGGCCCATTTTAGATTATTAAAACTTATCATTCGTGATGAGCTTTTTTCTTTTGTAGGCGATACGGGTAAATAAATTTTAAAAATTTATATGAAAAGTCTTAAAAATTGTATATTTTTGTTATTTAAACTCCATTTTTGTGGTATGATTTCTTTATTAAATAAGGTGATTTTTTATGAATTTTAATGATAAAGACTATATGCCGAGAGGAATCGACTAGAAAGACCGATGTGGTGTGGTAAGACTTGAGCCTCTTCGAAACACGCAAAAAGTGCTGTATATTTAGATGACGATGAGATACTAGATGAATGGCACTTGGTTCCCAAAATATGGGATAAAGTTCGAAGAAAATGCGATGCGGACGCGGAGAAAGGGAAATTTATCTTAACGTATTCGACCGAATTGAACGATGAAAAGAAGAAAGCTGTCTTTCACTCTGGCGGGAAGAATCGGCAAAATCAAGAGATGAGGAAACAGGAATCTATATACTTCCTATTTCTGCATTAAAACCTTAAAACCATTTTATGTTTGAAAGAAGAAGTATTATGAATAGAAAAGACGCGATTATTATCATAGTTTGTTTTGCTATTTCAGCTATCTCTGGAATATTGTCTCAAGACTTTTTCATAGGAGAAATTGCCCTTTTTACAGCACTCATTTCATCTTACTATGCCAGTGTCGGGAATAGAAATACCTATATCATGGGGTTTATCAATGTCATCTTAATCGGGCTCGTCTCTTTTAAGAACAATCTTTACGGTTTATTTTTCTTCAACCTTTTCGTCTTCGCGCCACTCCAAATACAGGGCTATATGGCATGGAATCGCCACATCGGGAAAGACGACGTCGTAAAAGTGAGAGAGTTTACTCTTAAAAATTCGATTATCATTACTGCCAGTTGTGTTCTAGGAAGTCTTTTGGTCGGCTACATATTGACTCTCGTGCCTAACCAAAGGCTCGCCTTTATGGATTCGGCATCGAACTGTATCAATCTCTGTGCCGTCATTCTCATGATATTAAGGTACAAGGAATGCTGGTGGATTTGGATTTTTAACAATACGATAGACTTGGGCATCTGGTTTCTCACTCTTTTAAACGACGGAGAAGGGGCACTCATGATGTTTCTCGTCGCCATCGGCTATTTCGTCCTCAATATATATGGAATTATAAAGTGGAATAGAGAAGCAAAGAAGGGTCGTCGAAGAAGAAAAATTAGGAGAAAAGCTGAATGTATAAAAACAGAAGTCACGTAATGATTTCTGTTTTTATATAGATTTTTGTGCTTCTTTTTTCATATATTTAATCGGGTGAATGATTTGAAAAAAGTTTTAATTTTATTTGGTGGGAATTCGAGTGAACATTACGTCTCTTGTAAATCGGCGAAAAGTGTGTGTGACTTTATCGATAGAGAGCTTTTCGATTATGAATTGGTGGGAATCGATTTCTACAATAGATGGTTCAAGTTTCTAGGAGAGATGTCTTTTCTCGAGGAAGGGACTTGGAAAGAGTCTAAAATCGAGGAAATCAAGAATATCGTCGAGTATCTGAAGTCCTTCGATGTCGTGTTTCCCTTGATTCATGGGTTTGGAGGCGAGGACGGGCGCCTCGCGGGCATGTTCGAACTGTTCGGCATCAAATATGTCGGTTCAGGTCCTCTTGCCAGTGCGATTTGTATGGATAAGGCGATGACCAAAGCGATGCTCGAAAGGTTGGATATTCCTCAGGTTCCCTATGTCATCCTCGAAGAAGAGAAGACGACGTATGTCGTCGATGGTCTCGAATTTCCTGTCATCGTAAAGCCTTGTAATGGCGGTTCTTCGATAGGAATTAGTAAAGCGAACGACGAAGTGGAACTACAAGTGGCCATCGAGGAAGCAAAAAAGTACGATAGTAAAGTCGTCGTAGAAAATTTTATCGAATGCAGAGAACTCGAATGTGCCGTCTTGAAGAAAGATGGCAAGTTGGTCATTTCGAATCCGGGCGAAATCAAGTCGTCGAACGAATTCTACGATTACGATGCGAAATATGTCAACGAGAAGTCTCGAACTGTGATGCCTGAGGATTTATCCCATAAGACAGTTAAGATGCTTAAGACTTATGCAAGGGAAATCTTCGAGGGTCTCGATGTCAAATCTCTCGCGAGAATAGATTTCTTTTATAACGAAGAGAGAGATGAACTCTATATCAACGAGATAAACAATATGCCTGGTTTTACAGAGATTAGCATGTATCCTAAACTTATCGAGAGTGAAAATCTAAATTTTAGAGAGTTGATAACCATTTTAATCAACGAAGCGTACAGAGGAGAGAAATAGTTTCTCCTTTTTGTATGGAAATTTGTGGAATAAGTGGACACTTTTCCACAGAAATATTTACGTCAAATCCTTGTAAAAGACATTACATCCACTTGTCTTTGCCGTTTCTATGCGATACAATAGAGACAAGATAACGAGACGCGTTTAAAAAAAATACTTGCATATTAAGCGTTTTTGTGATAGGATATGCACCATTACAAGAAAAGGGGTAATAGTTATGTTTGAAGATAATGCTACAAGAGTGTTGGAATCGTATAGCAAGACACAGACTTTGGATATCAGGAAAGAACTGTATCACTTTGTGAAGAGAGCTTTCGATATCGTCGTCTCTTCTGTCGCTTTAATCGTGTTGGCTCCGGTGCTTTTATTGGTTGCGGCACTTATAAAGTTTGATTCGAAAGGTCCAGTGTTTATAGACCAAAAGAGAATCGGTAAAGACGGAAAGATGTTCAAAATATATAAATTTAGGTCTATGGTCGACCATGCAGAGGACATTCTTTTAGAGATGATGGAGAATGACCCAGCTATAAAAGAAGAGTATATGACCAACAAAAAGCTCGAGAGCGACCCTCGTGTCACTAGGGTCGGGAAGTTCTTGAGAAGAACTTCCATCGATGAACTACCACAATTAATAAATATATTCTTAGGAAATATGACTTTGGTAGGTCCGAGACCATATTTGGCAATGGAGATACCAGATATGGGTGTATGTTATAGAACGATTATTAAGATGACACCTGGTCTTACAGGACCTTGGCAAGTCAGTGGTAGAAACGACATCGGTTTCCAAGAGAGATGTATCATGGATGTCAGATACTTTAGAGAGTGTTCATTATCTACCGATTTAAAGATACTTTTTAAGACGGCTGGTGCAGTTATCTCTAAAAAAGGTGCGAAATAATAGAAAAAGAGTAAAGAAAGCATATAAAAAATTGTTAAATTGATTGACAGTGTGATATAATAAGGCTATATATGGTAGGATATTCCGTATATAGTCTTTTTCTTGGAGAGGAGAACTAGCAATGTATAAAGTCGAATTTCATGTACATTCTATTGCTTCTAAGGACAGTTTTTTAAATCGGTATCTTATGTTGTTTATGGCAAAACTGAAAAAAATCGATTGTTTGGCAATTACTGACCATAATGAAGTGAAATTTGCTATGAAAAACAAAGACTTTTTTGAAAAAAGAAAGGTTAAAATTATAGTCGGAGAAGAAATATTTACTCAAGATGGAGAGGTAATTGGTCTCTTTCTTACTAAAAAAATTCAACCAAATTTAACTGCAGAAGATACTATAAAAGAAATTCGCGAACAAGGTGGTCTTGTATACATTCCGCATCCGTATGATGAAAAGAGGCAGAAAACCGTGTTAAAAGAGGAATGTATCGAGTCTTTATCAGGAGAAATCGACTTGATAGAAAAGCATAATGGACGCAATATTTCTGAAACATTTTCTAAGAAGCAAAACGAATTGGCGGAAAAGTACGGTTTAAGAAAAGTCGTTGGTAGTGATGCACACATTTTTTATGAACTTGGAAGAAATTACTGCATGCTTGAAAAAGTAGATAAAGAGAATTTGCTTTACAGTCTCGAAAAAGGGGTTTTTCACGAAAGGAAGTTTATAAAAATTGCTCATTTTAATACGAAACTTGTAAAATTGCTTAAGCTCTTAATGAAAGGTGATATAGATGAAATTTGTAGAGTTATCAATAGAAAATTTAAAAGAAGAAAATAAAAAATTATTTGATTTGGTTGTAAAAGATTATGATTTTGATTGTGTAATTTTTATCGCTCGTGGTTCTTATTTAATAGGGAAAGACTTGGCAAATTTTAAAGATGTACCTCTTCTCGAAGTATTTGCTTCTAGAAAAGGTGGTAAGTTAAAAAAGATATTAAGACCATTTTTACAATTCATTCCTACTAAATTAAAGAAAGTACTTCGAGAAAAGGAATTTAATTCAAATGTTCATGAAAAAAATTCACAGAGAAGTATCGATTTTAACTCTAAAATTTGGTCAAAATATAAGAATTGTGCTAAATTACTAATCGTCGACGATTCAGTTGATACAGGATACAGCGTCATTTCTGTAAAAAATGCTGTACAACAATTTTTTGTAGGGAGCGAAATAAGAGTGGCGGCACTTAACTGTTTTGAAAAATCGAAGAAAATCGTCAATACAGAGTATTATGTCTATGAAGACACTATGTTAAAAGGACCTTGGTCGAACGATTCAAAAGAAAATAAACAATATTTAAAAATGTATACAGAGTGGCATAATAGTCAGGAGTGAGTTGCATGCAAGATTTAATAAGCGTCGTAGTTCCAATTTATAAAGTAGAAAGATATTTGAAAACTTGTATAGATAGTATTCTTGCACAGAACTACTCTAATTTGGAAATCATATTGGTTGACGACGGGTCACCGGATAATTGTGGTTCAATATGCGAAGAATATGCTCTTATAGATAAGAGAATTAAAGTGATACACAAAGAAAATGGCGGATTGTCCGATGCTCGAAATGTAGGAATGTCTAAAGCTGAAGGCAAGTATATTACCTTTGTAGATTCTGACGATATAATCGATAAACACTTTATTGCGAGACTTTATGAGAATTTAGTGAATGCTAAAGCCGACATCAGTTGTTGCGATTTGGCAAGAATTCAAAGCATAGATGAAGTCAAAGAAAATCAAAACGTGAAGGTAGAAGAGTTTGATGGTCTTTCGGCAATAAAAGAAACCTTATATCAAAGAAAAATTGACAATTCAGCTTGCGCGAAGCTCTATAAAATAGATTTATTCGATGAAATAAAATATCCAAAAGGGAAATATTTCGAAGATTTGGATACGACTTATAAACTTTTTTTGAAGGCAAAGAAGATTGTGGCTACCAATGAAAAACTCTACTATTATATACAAAGAGAAGGCAGCATTCTTCATAAACTCAATGATAGAGTTATCAACGATTTAATAGAGGTCATAGACAGCTTAAAAGCAAATTTAAAAGATTATCCTGAACTCGACTCCGCTGTTTTAGCAAGGACAATAAATGCGCACTTTTATATAATAAGAAATTCTCAAAATAGAGAAACAATCGCTCAGAGCAAAAGATTTATTCGATTAAATAGGGGGGCTGTTTTAAAGGATAAACAAATTAGTACTAAGACGACACTTGGAATTCTTATTTCGTATGTGGGCTTCGGTTTAGTAAATTTTATTTATAAACTTAAAAGATAATGGAGGGAAATTATGCTATTTTATTTGTTATTAATAGTATTGATATTTATTTTCCAAAAATCTCTCAATAGCCAAAAAATGACTTTAGCAGACTATATAGTATATCTTTATATGGTATTGTTATGTGGTTTAAGATATAGAGTGGGTTCAGATTATTTATATTATATTAAAATGTATAACGATATCGATCGATATGTGCGAGTAGAATTTTTTGAGCGTTTTTTAATAAAACTTTTCAACGCATTACATTTTTCTGAATACTTTTTTATATTTTTTATGGCTGCCATCACTTTTTGGATTTTATTTAAAGCAATTAAAAAGAATTGTAAAAAGCCTGCTGTAACTTTGTTTATGTTTGTCACTTTCGGATATTTCGCAATGGCTTTTAATGGAACGAGACAATCTCTAGCCATCGTCATCGGTTTATACGCCATCAAATATATTTATGAAAAACAGTTAATTAAATACATATTAGCCATATTATTTGCGACGTTGTGTCATAAAACCGCTCTCGTCATGTTGCCGCTTTATTTTCTAAGTTATATCAATCTATCTAAAAGAAGAATGTACATATTATTTTTCATCATGTTGTTTAGTTTTCTATTGTATAATCCTTTGATGTCATTTATTACTTCTAATTTTGAGCAATATCAGGTTTATTCTATTAGAGATGACTTAACATTTTGGGAGCCAGGAATAGGAACATTTATCATCAGCATCTTTCATTTAATCTTAATTTTCTTGTCGATAAAAAATTATGACAAATTAAAAGAAAAGTCACCTAAAAATGAACTTTATATTAAGATTTTCTTAGTGTCTACCGTTTTCTATTCTTTAAATTTAGTAAACGCTTTATTGACAAGAATGGCGATGTACTTTTCAGTCTTTTCGATATTTTTATTACCAGATTTGTTTGAAATTATAAATAAGAAAAAAGATAAATTGATTAACTTTGTAATTTATACTATGCTTGTTTTATATTATATCGTTCACTTGGTAAGTTTTAATGATATGCTGCCATATAGAACTATATTTGAGGTAATAATAGGAGGGTAATATGATACCAAAAATTATACATTATTGTTGGTTTGGAGGAAAACCGAAGAGCAAATTAATCGAAAAATGCATAGAAAGTTGGAAAAAACAGTGTCCAGATTATGAAATAATTGAATGGAACGAAAGTAATTTTGACTTGTCTATTAATGCCTATGTAAAGGAAGCTTATGAAGCAGGAAAGTGGGCATTTGTTTCGGATTATGCTAGACTTTGGATTATCTATAATCGTGGGGGGATTTACTTAGACGTCGACGTCGAGCTTGTAAAGAATCTCGATTCCGTTTTGAACGATAGTTGTTTCTTTGCCTGTGAAAACACAGAGTATATTGCGACAGGATTGGGCTTTGGGGCCGTCAAAGGAAACGAAATGATAAAATCTATGATGGAAGATTATGAAAATATTCACTTTAAATTAGATGAAAATACATTTGATTTAACTACTTGTCCAGTCAGAAATACAAAAACTTTAAGAGAAAAAAGTGCATATGAAGGAAATTTTGATAAAATCTTAACTTTGGAGAATTCAAAAATATATCCTAAAGAATACTTTTGTCCTTTGAATTTCGAAACAGGAAAACTTAACGTGACCGACGCTACTTTGGGGATTCACCTCTATAATGGGAGTTGGATGACGAAAAAGAATAAAGTAAATAAAAAAATATATGAGATTTTATGTAAAACTTTAGGAGAAAGTAATGCTAAAAGACTTAAAAATTTGAAAACTAAAAAATAGATTTGCGAGGCGATTAAAGTGAAAATTGGTTTGATGACTTGGTATAAATATCACAATTATGGGACAGTTTTACAGGCATACGCACTGTATAAAAAAATACGGGATTTAGGTTATAATCCATACATGATTAACTACAAACCTCGAGAAAAAAACCGATATCTTCAAAGAAGAAAAGATATACCGCAGAAGATAAAAAACAAATTGATTCATAGACATTTAGATTTTAGTAAAGTAGCGTTTGATGACTTTATTTGTAAAAATTTTACTGAAACTAGCGAGTGTAACACTTATATCGAGTTGAAAGAACTAAACAATCAATTTCAAGCTTTCATTTGTGGGAGCGACCAGATATGGTCTTCCTATGTATTTGATGAAAAATATTTTTTAAATTTTGCTGATGAAAACAAAATAATCTCTTATGCACCGAGTTTGGGTTCCAGTGAAGTGACTGATGGAGTCGTCAGAGACCGAATGAAACATTTAATCAGTCGATTTAAATATCTTTCTGTCAGAGAAGAGACAGGTAAAAAGATAATTTTCGATGTCGCTTCACGCGACGCGAAAGTTACTTTAGACCCAACATTATTATTATCAAAAGATGAGTGGGAAGAATCACTAGATTTGGAGACGACGAATTCTAAACAAGAAAAATATGCCCTGTGTTATTTTTTAGGCAGTTCAGATAAGTATGTATCGCAGATTGAAACGTATGCAAAAAATAATGGGTTAAAAATTATAAACATTCCCTTTCTGAAAAATGCTAAGATTAATAAATATACTTCGACTACCCCGATAGGTCCTAGAGAGTTTGTCAATCTTATAAAAGATGCTCAGGTTGTATTTACCGATTCTTTTCACGGTATAATTTTTTCTATTAACTTTAATACAAATTTTTTTGCTTATAAAAGATTTAAAGATAATGAAAAGCTTAACCAAAATAGTAGAGTTCTTGACATTTTAAAAAAACTTAACCTTGAAGGACATTTGGTAAATGAAAATTTTATTCCGTCTATAGAAGAAGCTGATTTTAGAGATGTCAATGCTCGACTTGCAGAACTGAGAGAGGATTCTCTAGATTTTTTAAGCAGCTCTTTAAAAAAAGTGACATTCAAAGAGGCTGAGCATATCTTTAATTTGGGATTTATAACAGAATATTGCGTTGGTTGTAGCGCTTGTAGTCAATTATGCCCTACGAAGTGTATAAAAATGGAGAAAAACAGCGAAGGATTTTTGCATTATGCTATCGATGTAGAAAAATGTATAAAATGCGGTCTTTGTAAAAAAGTTTGTCCTATGGTTCAGGTAGAATCGCATGATATGAGAAAATCGAAGAAACTCTATGCTTTTAAGGCTAAAAACTTAGATACTTTGGCAAATTCTTCGAGTGGTGGTTTTTCCGATGTCGTGGCATTTTTAAGAAATGATGAGTATTATATTTGCGGATGTCAATACAATAACGAAAAACATATTGCAGAGCATATCATTATTCCACCGAATAGCAAAGAAGAGTTGTCTAAAATTCGAGGGTCCAAATATTTACAAAGCCATACTTTTAGTGCATTTCAAAGCCTTTTGAAATTGCCTAAGGATGCGAAAGTTATTTTCATCGGAACCCCTTGTCAGGTAGCTGGACTAGATAAAATGCTAAAAATTAGGGGGTTAAGAGAAAACTACATTCTGATAGACTTAATTTGTCATGGTGTGCCTTCTAGTTATCTATGGGACAAATATTTTAAGAGCATCGTGAATGAGCACAATTTAGATAGTACATGTATTTCTGTTAAATTCAGAGACAAACAATTCGGTTGGAGAACTCGAAGACTGTCTATAAGTGATGGCAGAAATAAGTATGTATGCAAAGAATCGAAAGACAATTTTTATGCCTTCTTTCGTCGTGGGGTTGTCGATATGAAATCATGTTATGAATGTCCTTATAGGACAAAGTCATCAGCAGATATTAGGATTGGCGATTATTGGGGCAACAGATTTATAAAAGATAAATCCGGCGTTTCTATGGTGATAGTTCATTCTGAAAAAGGGCAAGAACTTTTTGAAGAAATCAAAAACAATGATTTGGCGATTTGTCACGAATATTCTCTAAACGAATACTGGTCAATTCAATACCCAGAAAACTTAAATGAGCCTCTATTTAGAGATGAGCTTATAGAGAAAATCAAAGATAATAGAACACATTTAGGACAATTACGAAAAGAATACTTAGAGTATGAAGATAGCTTGGAAGTTTTGAGAAAAATAAAAAATAAGATAATAAAGTGAGGATTTATGAAAGATAAAGTAAAGTACTTATCAAAAAATGTTTTATTGTTTACTTTAAGTAATTTTGTTCCAAAAGTTTTAGCTTTTTTTCTAATTCCTATTTATACAAGTTGTCTTTCTACGACCGATTATGGTCTTGCGGATTTAATTACTACGACTGCTTCTCTTTTCATTCCCATTTTAACTTTGGATATTCAGGATGCAGTTTTGCGATTTACAATGGACGATAAAAAGGATGCAAAAGGCGTTTTTTCAATTTCTTTGAAAATAAACTCTATTGGTTTAGCAGTCGCGGTTTTTATTCTATTTATAATTTATTGTTTGAATATATTTGATGTTCCAGGTTATTTTTATTCTTTTTTAATTTTTAATTATTTCTTGAACGCACTATTTAATTCTGTAAATTTATTTTGTAGAGGCATCGATAGGGTAAAGACAGTCGTGACTGCTAGTATCATCAATTCTGTTTTGACTTTGTCTTGTAACATCTTATTTTTAGTAACTTTTAAACTGGGAATTATTGGCTACCTCTTAGCAAATATTCTCGGTATATTTGCTTCGATTATCTATATGTTTTTCTCAGCTCATTTATATAAATATATGCGGTGGAAAACGGATAAGAAATTAAAATGGGAGATGATACAATACAGTTTTCCTCTCATATTCAGCGTAGTCGCTTGGTGGGTAAATAGTGCTTCGGACAGATATATTTTGACGTGGATGTGTGGTGTTTCTATAAGTGGATTGTATGCAATTTCTTATAAAATACCGAATCTTCTTTCCATGTTTCAAAATATTTTTGCTCAAGCGTGGTCTATATCTGCAATAAAAGATTATGATAAAAACGACAGCGATGGATTTGTTGGAAGAACTTATACATTTATGAACTTTTCTATGTGTGCTTTGTGTTCTGTCATCATGATTTTTAACGTATTTATCTCAAAAATATTATATGCTGGAGATTTTGGAGAAGCATGGAAATTTGTACCACCACTTCTTTTATCAGTCGTATTCAATGCCATGGCATTATTTATAGGAAGCATATTTACAGCAGTAAAAGATACAAAGACATTATCTTTTACAACTATTTTTGGTGCAGTTATTAATATTATATTAAATTTTATACTAATTCATCACTTCGGTGCTTATGGGGCCGCTATTGCAACTTTAGTTGGGTACTTTATTGTTTTGGTTTCGAGAAATATTATGCTTAAAAAGTATATTCATATGAAGACAGATATGGTTATAAATTATTTTGCTTATGTGTTACTATTGATACAAATTATACTAGCTTACTCTGCAAATAAATATCTCTTTCTTCAAATCATTATACCCTTTTTCCTATTTTTTGTATATAGAAAGGTTCTTAGAGAATTGATTTCTACATTGAAGAAAATCTTTACTTCTTTAATTCATAAGTCGAAAATTTGATGTAAACTATTGCTCTTTGCAGTTTGACATAATAAACCATTCATGATATAACAACAGCAACATGTGATGTGAAATAATTTTAATTAAAGGTGTGATTTATATGACAGATAAAAAAAAGATGTTTAGGATAATCGGTTTTGTTTTGCTGGTAATACTTTTCGTTTCTGTGACCTTTTTCAGTTTGGAACTGTTTAAGCTGAACGTCATTCCAAATAAGTACTTGGTCATCGCTTATAGCATTTTGTCTTTGGTTTTTCTCAGTATCTTTTTATACGTATTTTTTGGAAAAAGCAGTGTCTTTAAAGGCATACTTTTGACTTTGGTTGCTCTTTGTTCCGTTGGATTTTTACTTGCAAAACCTTATCTTAGAGAAACTTACGAATTTTTAGAGAGTCTTCGAGTAGAAAAGGATGGATATCTCACATATTCGGTCGTCGTATTGAAGGATAGTTCTTATCAAAATGTACGCGACTTGATGGATAAAAGTATCTCTTATCTCGACGATTATGTGGAGGAAATTGAACAGGAACTTCTCATCGATTTTGAAGAAAGAATAGCACAGAATTTTGGCGACCTCACGAGTTCTTTACTCGATAGGGAAGTCGAGGCCATCGTCATCGAAAGTGCGTCGTTCGACATTGCTAAGAGTAACATAGAACATTTTGAGGAAAGCGTCAGAGTATTGCACACTTTTGAAGTGAAAATATCGAATGAAATTTTGCCCGATGATGAAGAGAACAAAGAAGAGGAGCCTGACATTTTAAAAGAGCCGTTCGTGTTGTATATAAGCGGAATAGACCAATATGGAAACGTCAAATCGGTGAGAGGGAGAAGCGATGTCAATCAGTTAGCCATCGTGAATCCGAAGATAAATAAAATTCTTTTGGTGAACACTCCTCGCGATTATTATGTCCAACTTCACGGCAAGACAGGACTTCGAGATAAACTCACTCATGCAGGCATCTATGGAATAGATATGAGCATGCATACTTTGGAGGACCTCTATAGTATCGATATCGATTATTATCTGCGAGTCAACTTTAACACCTTGATAAACGTCGTCGACCAAATCGGGGGAATCGATATCTATTCAGACAAAGCCTTTACAGCCTATACGAATGGCAAAGTTCACGTCAAAAAAGGGTTGAACCATTTCGATGGCGCTGCGGCTCTTGCTTATTCGAGGGAGAGGTATGCCTATGCTTCGGGAGATAGACATCGTGGAGAAAACCAGCAGCAGGTCATCTCGGCTATCATCGATAAGGTGACGTCTTCAGAAGTGCTCATAAAGAATTACAACAATATCTTGAATTCTCTTTCTAAGACTTTCCAGACGAATATGGAAGTCGACACGATTACATCGTTCTTGCGGTACCAGCTCGATAAGATGCCAAAATGGAAAGTAGAAAGTATCTCAGTTACAGGAACAGATAGTAGAAATTATACGTACAGCATGGGCATGAAATATCTGCTGTATGTCATGGAACCGAATTTACAAAGTGTAAACTCCGCGAAGGAGAAAATTATAGAGGTCATGAATGAAAACTAAAAAAATCGTCTTGGCGATGTTTATCGTTTTGCTCAATGCCATCATCTTTCTGTTTTCAGGGCAAGATGGAAAAGCGAGTGAGGCGTTAAGCGATAAAGTGACGGTGCAAGTCATCGATAAATATGCCGAGATAAAGGATAAAGAATATACACAGAAAGAAAAGAAGAAAATCGTCGCAGATGTGAGGGTTTTTGTAAGAAAAAGTGCGCACTTTGGGATATACTTCGTATTAGGCATTTTGGTATATCTCTTTGTATGCTGTTATGATGTGAAAAGACCGATTGTACTCGCCATCCTCGCGTGTGCGATGTTCGCAGGTTTGGATGAATTTCATCAGCTTTTCAGTCCCGGAAGGACTGCAAGGCTTTATGACATCGGCATCGACACACTTGGGAGCAGTTTCGGTGTGGGGTGTATTTTAACTATGAAAAAGATTTTAAAGAAAAGAAAGTAGGAATCAATCGTGAGAGATTTTGAGAAAATATCGTTTGAACAATTTAAGAAGGATGTCAAAGACGATTTGGCATTGTACCAAGAGTACAGTTTGCCTCAAAGGGATTCGGCGAAGACGGCAGGATATGACCTGTATCTGTTGGAGGATTTGGAAATCAATCCCGGTGAGATAAAGAAGTTGCCCACTGGATTGAAATGCCATTTTGAAGATGACGAGGTTCTCTTGTTCGTCGTGAGAAGTAGCATGGGCTTTAAGTACAATTTAAGACTGTGTAATCAGGTCGGTATCATCGATGCAGATTATTATAATAACTGCGATAACGAAGGTCACATGTGGATTAGAATTCAAAATGAAGGTGATGTGCCTGTAAAAATGAAAAAGGGCGAGGCGATTGTACAAAGTCTATTTATCAAATATTTGATTACAGACTCGGACAGAAGAATCGATGAAGAGCGTCGAAGCGACTATTGAGTCGTTTTTTCTTGACGCTTATACTTGATTTTTTGCAGGTTATATGATAAAGTGATTACAGTAAAAAAGGGGCTCAAATTATGGAAGAATTTAACATTTTAGAATTTCTGAGATACTATTGGAACAAGATAGTTTTTGTCGTATTGTTCACGATGATAGGTCTCATCATGAGTATCGTTTATACGCTCAAAATACAGGTCCCTGTGTATGAGGCGAAGACGAGTTTGGTTCTCGTAAATAATTCTCAAGAAAATTCGACGATTACACAGACTGATATCACTATCAATAAGAACTTGTTGTCTACGTATAGAGAGATTATTCAAAGTAGAAGGATATTGAACAAGGTCATTGCGGCTCTCGGGTTAGAGATAGACTATGACAATCTCAAGTCGAGTGTCAAGGTTAAAAGTGCCGAGAATACCGAGATTATCATTATATCTGTCTACAACGAGGATGCCAATCTTTCTAGAGATATAGCTAACTGTATTGCTGAAGTCTTTGAGGGCGAAATTACAGAGATATATAATATCGAAAACGTCAGCATCATCGACGAAGCTTCTGTGAATGAAAGTCCTTACAATGTACATATCTTGAGACAGTTCGTCATGGGTACAGGAGCAGGGTTCTTGCTCAGTTCTCTCATCATTGCGGTCATGTTCTATTTTGATGATACGGTCAAAAGCGAAGAAGAAATCGAGAAGGATTTGAAAGTTCCTATTTTAGGGTCTGTTCCTAAGAGTAGCGACAAGATAGGCGACCAAACACAAGATTTGATTATCTGTTCTGACCCTAAATCGAGTATCAGTGAAGCTATCAGAACATTGCGTACGAACTTGCAGTTCTCTTCTATCGATAAGCAGATGAAGACGATTCTGGTGACGAGTAGTGTTCCTGGGGAAGGCAAGAGTTTTGTCGCTTCGAATTTAGCCGTTGCTCTTGCGAACAGCGGGAAGAAAGTTCTCTTAGTCGACTGCGATATCCGCAAGGGTAGACAGCATCACATTTTCGGTTCTCCGAATAAGAAGGGTCTTTCGAACTTGCTTCTAGAGGACGTAGGACAGGTTTACAGAACTTATATCAACAATTCTAAAATACCGAATCTGTATCTGATGTTTAAGGGGATTACACCACCGAATCCGAGTGAACTTTTAAACTCAGAGAAAAACAAGAAATTAGTAAAATCTCTATCGAATATCTTCGATGTCGTCATCTTCGACGGGGCGCCAATCAACGGATTGGCAGACTCTCTTGTCGTGAGTACTTTGGTCGACGGTGTCATATTGGTCACTGCACAGAAGCAGACAGCAAAAACTCTTTTGGAAGAGGCAAAGAAGAACCTCGATAATGTCAATGCGAACATAATGGGAATCGTCTTGAATAAGACGGATAAGAGTAAGAGTAAGTACTATGGCCACTATTATGAATAATATGATAGATATCCATAACCACAGTCTGCCTGGGGTAGACGATGGTGCAAAGACGATGGAAGAAGCCATCGCGAACATCAAGTATTTAAAAAGCAAAGGTTTTAAGTCCTTCGTCTTGAGTTCTCACTATATCGTCAACACAAAATATTCGAGCAGTGTAGAGGATAGAAAAGGTATCTTGGAACAGTTAAAGAAATCTTTGGAAGACGACGAGATAAAGCTCTATCTAGGAAACGAAGTGTATATCAACAAAGGAGAAGTCATCTTAGAC
Source organism: uncultured Bacilli bacterium (assembly GCA_910583745.1). Lineage (GTDB taxonomy): Bacteria > Bacillota_I > Bacilli_A > RF39 > UBA660 > RUG11867. The sequence goes on along the minus strand of CAJTZC010000015.1, from coordinate 651 downwards.
CTTCTCAAAAGAGGACAGATTCGGACACCGAAAGGGAGTCGTTATATTCTCGTCGAGTTGCCTTTGGACCATCGATTGAGACATTTGGAGAACATCATCTGCGATTTGAATGTAGCGGGCTTGGTTCCCGTGATAGCTCATCCAGAGAGATACACTTATATACAAGAAGATTTTGAGAAGATTTACGATTTACTCGAGTTCGATTGCAGATTACAGTGCAATCTTACGAGTATCACTGGTCACTATGGACCACGTGCTAAGAAAATCATGAAAAGATTGATTAAAGAACATCTCGTCAGTTTCATCGCGACGGATTTTCACCACTTACATAGAGAAGATACGGTGGGGAAAGCTTTAAAGAAGTTGAGAAAAATCATGAGCGAGAGTGAGATGAGCACAGTGTTAGAGGTGAACCCTCGAATAATGCTCGAGAACGGCGATGTGCCAGTACCTTATGTAAAGCATAGAAGATACAAGTGATTTAGAGGAACTATAGAGATGAAGTGTAGTTCTTTTTTATTGAAGAAATAGGTACATTTAAAACTGTACAATTGTTTACTTATGCAAGCGAAGTGCTTGCTTTTATAGTCGAATAATTATATACTCCCATCTTTGACACTTTTTAAAGAGAAAAAACTCCCTAAGTCCCTG
>CAJTZC010000014.1 GCA_910583745.1 uncultured Bacilli bacterium | reverse complement strand
AAGAAACAAGGTCCGGATAAGAAACAAGGTCCGGATAAGAAACAAGGTCCGGATATATAGAAAGAGGGACCTTTTTGCATGCATGAAAATAGGAAAGAAGAAATAAAAAAGAAGGTGATGTTCATAGGATTGGTAATACCTGTAGCAATGGTAATAATAGGAGTAAGTTATGCTTTCTTTAATGTGCCAACAGAAAAGGAACCAGAAAAGATTACAATTAAAAGTGGAGATTTAGCCTTGACGTTTAGAGATAACGATAAAACGCTAGAAAATACAGAAGGGACTTGGAACTTTGGAGACAGTATAGAAAAAGAATTAGTCATCGAGAATACAGGTACAAGAGATGCTTATGCAAAGATAAGTTGGGATAATTTGATAAATACTTATTTAGAAGAATCTTTGACTTATACTTTGGAAGAGAAGAGTGATGATACAAACGCCACATGGAAGCAAGTTAAAACAGCTAATACGAATGTACAGAGAAGTGAAACATCATCAACACAGGTTTTAGCAGACCATTTGCTTATTCCAGCAGGGCATACTTATACTTACAGGGTAAAAATAACATTCGAAGATTTAGAGAATATAGACCAAACAGCAGATATAGATGCTATATTTATTACAAAATTTAAATTAGAGCAAGGAATAAAAGAAACTTTAAAGGCTTATTATGACAATGTACCGAAAAAAGTAGAGGTTCCTAATTTTGCAAATCCAGCGACGACAGATGAGACCAAAGATGGACTCTTTAGCATGGAAGACGATTATGGGATGAGTTACTATTTTAGGGGAACAGCACCAAATAACTACGTAAAATTTGGACAAAATGTGGAAGGCCAAGATATGTGGTGGAGAATCATCCGCTTCAACGGAGACGGAACAGTAAGAATACAATACGACGGAGCGGGAACCGCTGGAACCAATACTTACACGAGAGGATTCGCTTTGACTAATCAAGTATGGAACTCAACAAAAAACGATGCCAAATATGTAGGCTGGATGTTCGGAGGAGCTTCTGGTAGTGCAAGTACGAGCGGAGAACAGGCACAAAGAAATGAGACAAATTCTGAAATAAAGACAAAAGTAGATAGATGGTATAAGAAAAACATAGTAGATACAGGATATGGAAGTTATATAGCAGATAGTATCTTCTGTAACGACAGAAGTTTCAGCAGTTACAATATAGGGACGGGATATGGAAACAGTTCAACATCTTATGGAGCAAAAAGTCGAACAGGGGCAGAATTAGGCAAAATATCCCCACAACTGACATGTGTACAAAAGAATGACAAATTCACAGTAAAAGAGGAAAGTAGAGGAAATGGGAAATTGACATATCCAGTAGGGTTAATCACAGCAGATGAAATCGTCGCTGCGGGAAGCGGAAGCTATACAGCATCAGGAAATAAAAGTTATTATCTCTACAAAGAAAATTGGTACTGGTCGTTCTCGCCTTATGGCATGAACTCTAGTAACAACAGTGCTTATGTCTTCGATATCTTTAGCTCCGGCAATTTGAACGCTAACTTTACCAGTGGTAGCGGTGCGGTCGCTCCGGTCATCAATCTGAAGGCAGAATACCTAGATAAGTTCCAGGGTGATGGCACCATCGATAATCCATATTATCTTGCAGATTTAGATTGAAAAAAACAATAATATAATATATAATCATAAGTAAGAGAACGCGAGTTATTCTAGTCGCGCTTCTCCTTGTGGTGAAACACGGCTAAGAACATTAAGGAACTTAGTCGTGTTATTTTTTTGTTTCTTCACTATTTTAATAAAATAATGATAATGGCAAGTGCTACGAGCACCCAAAACAGACCATTAAAATCTACTTTAAAACTAATAGACCCACCTCCAATCTTTAATAAAGTCACAGATGAAATTCAAAGGTGACTAAAACACTCTTCCTTAATTAGAATAGATTGGAGAAACAACAGACTAAACTCGCGTTCTAGATAGTATTAAATCACACTTTGAAAACGTTGTCAAATGCCCTAGCTAAAAGGAAAAAGTGGCAAAAAAGCGATATGGAAAAAGGGATGTAAACTGAGAGATAAAGCTTGATTTGATATAAGCAAAGTTACCAAAAATGCTTTAATGTCCAGTAGCATCCCAACTTCAATAAATATAATTGTTAAAACTCAAGATTTAAAACAATGGATAATAAATGTATCCTCTGCTCCGAAATTGACTGATTCCAACTTCACAATGATTTAAAAATAACTCATGAAAACTTAAATGGGAATTCACACATTTTTTTCATAAAACAATTTTTTTAAACAGCAAAAAAAGCACATCACGCATAGATGTACTTTTTATCTTATATTCAACTAAACTATTCTAATTCTTTTAACACTTCTGCTTTTTCTTTTTCGCTCAAGAAGGCATGATCTACAGCCAATCTGTTCATCGTAGTGAATTCGTTGATGGTAAACCCGAATACACGATTTAAAGTGTTATATTCATCCGTCAGGCTCGTGTTCGAAAGCGTTCTGTTGTCCGTACAAATGACGACGCCTACACCTGAATCGACGAGACGCATGACAGGGTGGTCGGCAGACTTTTCGAAAAGTCCCGAATCCAAATTGCTACTTAGACATATCTCTAGAGGAATATCGTTCTCTTTTAAACTCTCCATCGTTTCAAAACTGGTTATTGCTTTCACTCCGTGTCCGATGCGCGAAGCACCAAAAGAGATGGCTTCATCGATATCGAGAGCCGTTCCTGTCTCTCCGACGTGTAGGACGAAAGGAACACCACAGTCTTTCGCATAGGCAAATAACTCTGCAAAAGAGCGAGTAGGGTATAAGAGTTCATCACCAATTAAATCGACCGCTGCCACGCCTTTTTTTAAATATTTTTTAGCCAAATCGACAATTAACTTGTTCTCTTCAAATTCTCTGTCTCTCTTCATACAGAGAATCAACTTTGCTCGCAAAGTCGAAGCTTTGATGCCTTCTAAAACCGCTTCGACGACTTCGTTAAAAGAGAGACCTTTAGAAGTATGCGCGGCTGGGTCAAGTCTTATCTCAGCATAGACGACATAGTCGCTTTGTAAATCTTTGCACAATTGCTCAGCTGCATCTTTCAATCTCATCTTCGTTTGCAATAGAGTCTTAGGATAAGTCAAGCACTCACGATAATGCTCTTTGTCTCCTCGTCTTTGCAACCGTAGAGATTTCTCCACCTCGCCAATATTTTTTCTCGTCCATTTAGATACTTTATCTAGGTTCAGGGACCCATCCAAATGACAGTGTAAATCAACCTTTTTTAAACTTTCATATTTCTTCATTTTATTATAGCCTCCAACGCCAATGTAATCATTTCATTCAAAGAAGTTTCTCTTTGTTCGGCACTCAAGTCCAAATCGGGAGTAAAACTGCTATCCGTAATCGTCATCATCGCGACGGTTTCGATGCCAGTCACCTCTCCGACGTGGTACAATCCGAACGCTTCCATCTCACATGCGAGAGGGTCGGTACAACCCAATGCTTTCAAATTCTCTTCCATATGGCCCGTATAAGGGTCGAACGTGTCACTCGTCACAATCTTTCCAAAATGCACCGTCTCGTCTTTTATAGAAGATTGAATGCTTTGTACGAGGTTCTCATTCGCAAACTTGACATGGCTTTCGTCACCACTATAACTTTTTGCAAAGCTACTGAGACTGTGGCTTTCTGTCGCCACGACGATGTCTCTCACATGCACTTTGGGGCTCAAAGCACCCGCGCTGCCGATTCTGATAATTTTCTTCACCCCATAAAAGTGGGCGAGTTCATAAGAATAAATACCCATCGAAGGAATGCCCATTCCCGAACCAATCACGGTAACAGGAACGCCCTTATACGTTCCCGTATACCCGAGCATATTTCTAACATTATTAATCAATTTTGCACCTTCCAGAAATTTTTCGGCGATATACTTTGCTCTCAGAGGATCTCCAGGCATGAGAACGAGCTCGCTTATATTTCCGGCATCTGTAACTATATGTACAGGTTTCACTTAATCACATCCTATCTTAATAATTATAACAAAAAAAGACTAGCTATTCTAGTCCAAGTTGCCGTTTCTCATGAAATTTTTCACGAACTCGCGGTAGGCGACGTATTCGCTCGAGTCGTCGTGTATCTCGTAATCCCAGCCTTTCTCTTCAAAAAGGTTCTTCAAGATGTAATCGGTGAAGTAGGGGTTTCTTATACAGACAGGTCCTACGAAGGTCATGCCATAAAAGTTCTTATAATGGATGCTATCTGGAAATGGAAACAATCTGTCATAGATGTTGTTCATGATATTCGAGTGACAGTTCTTAAAACCGATGATATCACGACCACGGTCCTCTGGCAAGTCCTCACATTTGTAAAACACTTCGCTGACGAGCCTCTCGTTTTCTTCGACGGCATTGTATTCGAAGATACCTAAACAGGCGACATTTCTCGTATTTTTAAGCCGAATCTTTGTGCCGAACATCTCCATCGCGTTCCCCGTTATCAAAAACGTTTTGCCTTCTTCAATCGCGTGCTCGATATCGCCCGCATAATCATACATCTCACTCAACACCATATACTCCGATTCTTCGCTGCCGGCACCCATATAATAGATGTCACAACTCTTAAAATCGAGCCTGTCTCCCAAAGAGAATTGGACAACTTCGCATTCGACACCCTGTCTTTCGATAAATGTCTTCAAAGCGACGACGTTTCCATTTTCTCCGTAAAGATTCATAATGTCATGATAAAGATGTGCAATTTTAATCGTTTTTTTCATCATCGTTCTCCTTTAAAAGCTTCGTAATCTCTTCTGTCATGTCGAAGCAGACCATCGTATATATTTTCCCTTCACTGTTCTTCTTTATAGAAGGAAGCAACTCCTCCATCTCGTCGATGAGAACGATTTTATCTTTATCGATTCCCGCGTATTCGAGGCGTACCAGGACGTCGTACTTGAACCGCCCTAGGAGGAAGATTTTATCGATATTCTCGTCTTGGAGAAGCTCAAAATCGACGTCCCACAGCCAAGATAAATCGTTATATCGATATCGTCTACTGACATTTTCAAAGCCCATGACGACAGTCTTTTTTCCTTCTTGCATCTCGATATACTTCATCGACTGTAAATAGGAAAGAGCATTTTCGTTTTTCGATTCGAGCATTTCGATGTCTCTCTTTGCTAGAGTCAAACATTTTCCTCTTTTTGAGGCCATCATGTCTTCGTTAATCGCGTGTAAGATTTCTTTTTCGTCTAACCCCAATAGAGAACATACCGTGTATGCCAAAGTAGTGTAATAAACGGCAAAGAAAACTTTTTTATTTAATTTGAGAGTATTTCCCTTAAGTTGAAAGGTTCCGGCTGCTAAATCGACCTCGCTTGCCTCATACGAGACGTGGCCTCTGCCAAACGAACATTTCGAGCATTTATAGAGACCGAGATGTCCATAGTGGTAAGAAGAATAGAAGAGTTTGCTGTGGCAACTAGGACAGTATCCAAAGTCCACCGGATAAGAGATACTCTTCGTATCATAGGAAGTCTCCGCGACGCCGAAAGTCGTCATTTCGTTGTCAAAAGCATATTTGATGCGATTCAAAAGAGGGTCATCGACATTGAGAATGAGATGCATGTCGCCATCGATGCCATCGAGGATGCTTTCAAATACGTAAGAAGGGTGGGCATTTCTCGCGGGCTGGTCTCGTGTGATGTTTGTAACACAGAGGTGAGTCACCGTACCAGGTGCGAACGTATTCGCGATGAACCGCTCGTCCATTTCCAAAAGCAAGATGTCGCACTTCAGCGTATGAGAAAAGAGAGCCGTATGGTTCAAAATGAGGGTGGCGACTCCATTTAAGATGTTGCTACCACTTTGATTCCACAAAACCTTCTTTCCAGAAGTTTCCAAGATATGCGCAATCATGCTCACTGCAGAACCCTTTCCACTCGAGCCTGTGACGACGACGACCTGTTTGGGATATGCGATTTTACTCAACGCTTGCCCATAAAACTTCAGAGCTTTCTCGCCGGGATAGACCGTACCTTTTTTTCTAAAGAGGTGACACAAAGCCGTCACCATTTTGCATAACAAGATTGTTAATGTTGTTCTCATATTCATCACCATCTAAATTATACCATTGCAGTATAAAAAATGCTAGTCGGAACAAAAAAATGAGAAAAATAAAATTTTTCCGGTATAATAATAGTAGAGGGACAAATAAAATCAGGGAAAAAGTTTGACAAAAAAATAGGGGTAGTTTAAAATGAAATACATGGAGGTAAAAGACAATGTCAAAAAAGACAACAACGACTAATAATAATAATAATAATAATAATAATAATAACGGAAAAGACAAAACTTTAGAAGACGTAATGGCTCAAATTGAAAAGCAATTCGGAAAGGGAGCGATTATGAAACTCGGAAGCGAGGAGCACATCCAAGTCGAGGCGACGCCTTCTGGTTCGATTACGCTCGATATCGCTTTGGGAGTAGGAGGTTACCCTAAGGGTAGAATAATAGAGATATTCGGCCCAGAATCGAGTGGTAAGACCACATTCGCACTCGAAGCCATCGCCGAATGCCAAAAACAGGGAGGCCGTGCCGCATTCATCGATGCCGAGCACGCCTTAGACCCTATATATAGTAAAAACCTAGGCGTCGACATCGACGAATTGCTATTGAGTCAGCCCGACACGGGAGAGCAGGCGCTCGAAATCGTCGATGCCCTCGTCAAGAGTGAAGCAGTCAACTTAATCGTCATCGACTCGGTCGCAGCACTCGTTCCTCAAGCGGAAATAGAGGGAGAAATGGGCGACTCGCACGTCGGACTGCAGGCGCGTCTGATGAGTCAAGCTCTAAGAAAGTTGTCGGGAAACATCAACAAGACGAAGACGACGGCCATCTTCATCAACCAACTGAGAGAAAAAGTAGGCGTCATGTTCGGAAATCCAGAGACGACTCCAGGGGGAAGAGCCTTAAAATTCTATTCTTCGGTTCGCTTAGATATCAGACGAGGCGAACAGATTAAAAATGGAGACCAAGTCGTCGGAAACAAGACGAACATAAAGGTCGTCAAAAACAAGGTGGCTCCGCCATTCAAGAGTATTTCAGTCGACATCATGTATGGCCAAGGCGTCTCTCGAGAAGGCGAACTTTTGGACATCGGTTCAGAGATAGACGTCGTCGAAAAGAGTGGGGCATGGTATTCCTACAATGGCGAGAAAATCGGCCAAGGAAAAGAGAATGCCAAAATTTACTTAAAAGAGAATCCAGATATCGCAGAGGAAATCGAGGATAAAATTCGAACCCACTACGACATTCAGTTGGATTCTGCAAAAAAGAAAGACCAAAAAGACAAGACAACCGAGATAGAAGATTGATAAAAAGGAGCAATCGCTCTTTTTTAAATTGTTTGAAGTCCTTGACCAATTGTGCTAGAATACAATTAGGAGGGTTAATTTGGTTATGAGTAGTAGGGAACAAATTTTAGAAAGTATCATGAACAGAAAGAAATATGTAGCGTTGACTCCCTTTTTTACGAATTATATGGGCACAAGAAGGAACATAAATATGATCACATTGCCAGAATACAGTAAGAACGAGATAGTAAAGAGAGTCGATACCAAAGACGCCATCGACTTTATGGAAAAAATAGTCGCGGAGCAAGCAAAGTTTACCGAAGAGCTAGGAGAGACACTTCTTTGGACGAGTATCTCTTGCGAAATCAGTTACTTCGTCGATTCTAGGATGCACACGGAAAGAAACTTCCGAGACGGCAAACTCTGCGAAGGCGATATGATAAGAGGAATAAACTGTGTGACAATCGTGTATTCGGTCTTAAAAGATGGAAACGAATTCCTCGATAGAAGGTCTTTCATAGTCGAAATCGACGAATTTATAAAAGGTCTTTGCACTTTGGACTATCTGCCAACGTTTGACCCCGAAGATTTCGGAACTCGACTGATTCATCGAATTTTGAAAGAGGGTTTCGAAGCGTCTCCTGAGTTAAATTTCACAAAAAATTATAAAGCCAAGACGAGAAAAGCATCGCTGTGATGCCTTTGTTCTTTATGGCATAGAGAACGTTGACTTTTAAGACGAAATATGATAACATACAAGCCATGAAAAAAGGGGGCTTTTCTTATGGGCCAAAAAGATATAAATACGATGATGTATAGAGACTACGACATAGCAGAGTGGACTGAAAAGGAACTCGTTTTGAGTAGCACAGACAGAGAACAACTATTAGAAGATTTAAACGATAACATGGATTCGCACCTCGTCGCCATGGCGAGATTGCCATTTCCGAAGTTTGCTAGACAATATTTAGAAAGATTCCCAGATTTCTCTAGATATTTGAAAGACCCAGCTTTCACGTACAAATTATTTTTATTAAAGAATTCATCCATCGCAGAGTTTTGTGCTCTTTTGAGAAGACATTTTATCAACGATGGAGAACAAAGATTTAAATACGCTTCCAAATCGTTCGACTTCGGCGAAGTCATAGAATTGCTTTCCCAACCTTTCGACGTGATTCCGAAGCTGCATCCGTCTGGCTCCCGTGCCAATCCCATGCTGATGAAGTATCTCTATTTGACACAATACATCGACTACGAAACAGCGATGCAATTGGGCTTAAAAATATCCTCTATCTTTAATCTAGATAGACAAATCAATCCGCAAGCAGATGGCTTCGAACTCGAAAAGAAATTGTCCACTTTAAACTTGGGTATACGGTTGATATTTGTAAAAGCGCTCGGGTTATATGGAAATCCTAGACAACCCTTGAGAGAAATCGCAAACGAATTAAAAATTCCAGTCTCTTTAGTAGAAAAAGTTTACGACGAGTTAATCCACTGTTTTGGAATGACATTGGGCGATTTCAAAAACAAAACGGGTTACATCGAAAAGCCTTATGCTATAGATGAAACGAGAGAGTACTCGTCAGACAAATTTAGAAAGATAGATTTGGACGTTCAGACAAAGTTCGTTTTAAACAACCTTTTAAGTCCAGAAGAAAGATTGGTTCTCTCGACGAAAAGTAATCAAGAAGTAAAATTATATATTGTCTCTAAATACATTTATAAAGACGATAAAAAAGCTCGCTCAGCTCTCTCGTTATCGCAGAACACTGCAATTCCAGATTTTCAAAGCGAGACCAGTATAACTTTAAGTGAAGAAGAAATTTCTGTTTCGATGTACTACGACCATGGTATCAGCGAATGGATTGAAAAAAGTGCCATTTTGTATCCACATGAAAAAGAAGAGATGCAAAAGTGCCTCATGACAGGCATGCGTACTCCTTTATTGGATATGGTGCGCTTGCCGTTTCCTAAATTTGCAACGAGGTATTTCGAACAATATCCAAAAGCACAAAAATATCTAAAAGATCCAGCCTTCGGATATAAGCTCTATCTCCTCACAGCTACAGATTTGTCTTATTTCTCGAGTCAGATGCGAAAAGATGTTCTTCCAGAAGAACAGAAAGTATCGACGACTTATTATAAACATATAAAAATATTTGAATTAACTTTAGACCAAATTGCTCAAAACGATGTCTATAGCAAGCCGAATTCTCCTATAGGAGCAAAATTTCTCTATCTCACGCAATACATCAACTTCGAAGAAGCCCAGCGTCTCGGCATGAAATTGGGAGCACGATGCGCACAAGACAATGAAATGTTTGGCGTTTTTCGAGATGGATATGAACTGTTTGCAAAACTGGATACCTTAAACTTCGTGGCGAGATACATCATCTCTCGTGCCATAGGCTTGTGTGGTCATAAGCAAACTTCGCTGAGTGACATAGCAAAAGAGTTGAATCTCAACTACAAAAAAGTTTCTGAGTTATATGGCGAATTGTCTCCATCTTTGCTCCGCACTTTGGGAGAATTTAAGCACAAAATTGGCTATGTGGAGGCAATCTACCAACCTTATGAACTGCGAGACTATAGAAATATGAAACTTCGCGAATTGGATTTGTATCTGTTGGCAGAATTCGCTTATAAATTTAAGGCTTCTGAGAAAGAGAGAGAGGCTCTTCAAATATTCGGTAGCCATACGACAGCCGCGAAATTACTACTTTATATAGTACACAAATACATATCTAAAGGGGATGTGGCCCAAACGATGCGCCTCCTTCCTGTCACACAAAAAGATATAGAAAAAGCCGAAGAAATGGCACAAGAAAAAATGAAACAACACTAGACAAAGTGTGATAGGCCTATTGAAAAAAGTTGTAAAAATTGTATAATGATTATATAATTAAAAAACGAAAGAAGGAAGCATGCATGGGAAGAGCATTTGAAGTAAGAAAAGCGAGCATTCAAAAAAATGGCGCGGCGAGAGGAAAGATATACACGACCTTCGCCAAAGAAATCTATCTCGCTTGTAAGAAAGGTTCACCGGATATCGATGCCAATGTCGAACTGAAGAGAATCGTGAACAAGGCCAAAAAACAGCAAGTTCCAAATGATATCATCGATAGAGCGATTGCCAAAGCCAAAGGAGCAGGACAAGAGGACTACAAAGAAGTCATTTACGAAGGTTTTGGTCCAGGCGCAAGTACACTCATCATCAAGACATTGACCGACAACGTCAACCGAACGGTTGGAGAAGTGCGTGCCGCGTTCAATAAAGTACACAAAAGCTTAGGTGTCACGAACAGTGTCACGTACAACTATGAACACTTGAGTGTCGTCGGCATCAAAAGCGACAAAGAATCGGAGCTCTTCGAAGCCCTGTTAGACGCGGGCATCGAGATTCACGACCTCGAAAACGAAGACGGCATGTTGGTGGTCACTGCAGACGCCAAAGACGCTTCACGTGTCAAAGATGTCATAGAAAAACTCTTGCCTGAGGTCGAACTCGAGCTCGACGAGATAGGAATGGTTCCTAAAGAGAAGATTACACTCGAAGGAGAAGAATTAGAAATCTTCAACAAACTTTATAAAATGTTAGACGACATCGACGACGTCTCTGAAATCTATACGAACGTCACGATGGAATGAGGAAAAATTGCCTCATTTTTTTATGGAAAAATCTTGATTCGTCGATAAAGCTTCTTTCCACTCGACAAATTTGTCAAATTTCACATTTCGGCACGAAAGGTGGCTTACTTTGAAAACTCTTTTCATTATAATTACAGGCATAGGGGATGATGTTTTTGGAAGAGTACGAAAATTACGACGAGAATATTAAGTCGGTTGTGTGCAAAAACGTCAAAAAATATAGAAAGGAACGTGGCATAAGGCTGATGGATTTGGCCGAAAAGCTCGACCTCTCTGTAAACCACCTGAAACGTATTGAATCTGTCAACGACAGAAACAATATATCGCTTGTCACTCTCTATAAAATTTCGATCATCTTAGGAGTAAGCATCGACAAATTTTTTGAAGAAGAACAAGTAAAAAGTGGGAATCCTCATTTATAAAATACAAGGAGAGTGATGGCATAAGGGTTTTGTCTTTAAAAGAAGTTTGTCCAAAGGACAACAAAAACAAAAAAACACAAAGAAAGCTGGTATGAAATGAAAAAAAATAATATTGCAATAATCGTCGGCGTGGTCGTCGTCGCTATCATCATTTTTCTTTTGATTTTATTCGGAAGCAAAAAAGAAGTGACGTTCGATACCCAAGGTGGTTCCATAGTTCCAACCCAAGAGGTAGGCTATATGAAAAAGGCCAAGAGGCCTGCCAATCCGACGAGAGAAGGTTATACGTTCGACAACTGGTATTACGATGAAATCGTCTTCGACTTCGATACAAAAGTTACCAAAGATATGACTTTGATTGCAGGCTGGATAAAAGACAATGCGGGGACACCAGATAAAGAAGAAGGTTACACAGTAAAATTCGATACCGATGGTGGCAGTTCTATCGCCTCAATCACTGTCGAGAAAGAGGGAAAAATCAGTGCGCCGGAAGAGCCTACACGGGAAGGATACAAATTCCTAGGTTGGCAACTCGACGGGAAAGATTACAATTTCTCTTCTAAAATAACAAAAAATATGACGCTGAAAGCGAAATGGGAAAAGGTAGACTCTGAACCCGTAGGAGGAGAAAAAGCTCCAAGCCTAAGCACGAAGAACTTCAGTTTAAAAGTAGGGCAGAGCAAGAAAATCTCAGTATACAACGCAAAAGGCAAAGCGACATGGAAGTCTTCTAATACGAAAGTCGCAACAGTCGACGCAAACGGTTCTGTCAAAGCGATAAAAGAGGGAACGGCGACGATTACAGCGACAGTAGACGGAAAAACGTTGACTGTCAAAGTCACTGTGACGAAAGAAGCCGAGACGAAACCGACCGACCCAGTCACACCGACAACCCCTGTAAAGCCGACGGACCCTACGGAGCCTACAAAACCTGTCGAGCCAGAAGAGACCTATTCGGTAGTATGTACACCTATCGGTGGAGTGCTAGACCAATGTCGCATCGACATCATCTCTTCTAAGGGTGGAACGGTAAAAGGGAAAGTACATCTTTACGAAAAATTCGGCGATTACGAAGTCAATTCAGGATTCACACTACCAAAAAGCGACTTCATCCGCGGAACCGTAGTGAGTACAAACTGATTTTAGGAAAGGACGTAAAATTATGAATAAGAAAAAATTTAAGAATGTATTCTCAAAGACATTTGTCCTCGCTCTTGCTGCCATAGCAGCGCAATCGATCAACGTCGATGCCGCTTCTGTGAGAGAGACAGCAGGACAAGAGATAGACAATGGAGCGTATTTAATCGGTATTACAAGATTTACAAACGATGTAGCTCTCACTGCCGACAGAGTGCTGACTGCCGGACAAAACGACTTATTCTTCAAAGGAATCAACGCTTACAACAAGCCGGTCGTATATCAATATCGTGGAGGAAACTGGATTAAATACGATGAAGAAAACAATTCATCTTTAGTTGCTCCCGAAGATGTTCTCGCATTGGGATTGAATGCACAAGACATCTACTATATCAACAATAAAGAGAAAGTGCTCGAAGTGGCGTACAACAGAAACGTAGCACCGGGAACGACTTTATCGTTCACGACAGATGCCGTAGGAAAAGCGATTACTTACGAAAACGGTGTCATGTACGTTCCTGCGACGACGAAAAAGATAGAAGTCAAGGCGCGCGATGGCCAAGGAGCAGAAGTCCTATTGGAGACGCTCAGCAAGACAGCGGTCACCGAAGCAGGAAGTTTCGACTACAAGACGAGTGAAAGCAACTACTACGGAGCCGTCGCAGCTGACAACATCTTCACAAAGGATGCTGACGTCGCTGTAAACGGAGAGACGATAACGATAAACGGAACCGTCAACTGGAGTAATGGCCTCGTAAAACACGGTGTCGATTACAAACCAGCCGATGCAACCGTCTCAGGACACAGAATCGGTGTAAAAATCACTGCGCCAAATGGTACATCGTTAGACCCATCTAATCTTGCAAACATTAAAGTTTCTATCGATGGTGATGACGAACATCCTGTATCGTGGACAGAAGCCAACACAGGAAAAGACAGCTCTTTCTGGTTCACACCAATCGTAGAAGCAGGGAAGACCTATACGTTGAAAGTCGTCTGGGACGAAGCAAAAGGAATCACACAGACGTTCACCATCAAAGTGGAAGCCGAACTAGCAGCCATGCCAGCAGGAACCCTAAAAGGAGAAACGATTTATGCTGTCGATGACAAGGGCGAATTGACAGACCAAGTGACACTTTCTGCCACCGCGGACGATACAAAACTTCTTACATTCAGTGGAAGCCAAATCGCTTGGGACGGAAACGTCACAGTAAAAGTCACACCAGACTCTTACTATTCGACAAACAGCCAATTCACAGGAGCCAACGTCTCTGCCTACTATTCTAGACCAGACAAAGACGTCGACGGATACGACATCGTCACGAAAGATTATCTCTTCAAAGACGTCATGGTCACTGCAGACACAAAGACGAAAGTATTGACGATAAACAATCTTCGTTTCATGGATACAGCCATCGAAAGAAAGATAACGGTTCGTATCGATTGGGATAAAGATTATTACCAAGAATTCGATGTCGTTCTCGCTGACGAGACGCCATTTGCATTCCCACAAGTTCGCCTCGAAGAAGTGAAGACTCTTGTAGGATATGCGGGAAGCGAAAAAGCTTACAACACATACGAAGTCAAAGACGGCAAAGTGACGATTTCAAATACACAGATTCTTTGGGACAACGGTAACAGAGTAAAAGCAGTAGTAAAACCTAGTACTCTCGCCAACAACAGTTCTCTAAAAGACAAAGACAAACTGAGCACTTACGAAGACGAAGAACTATCTCGTTTAACAGTACGTGTCGATGGAGAAGTCATAGGAACAACGGACAAAGATGGCAAGTTCACTGCGACGACCCTCGCAGACAATATGCCTTTAGATATTCTAGTGAAATCCGGAAACGAGACACACAAAGTCGAAATTCTTTGGGACGGTTCGAGAGTCGTCGAGACTTACGACATCGTTTTAAGTGGAGCTTCTCTTGCCACAGCACAGACGGGAAGCTATTCACTCAATGGACAGACATATGCTTCTGAACTGACAAACGGTACAGTATACGTCTACATGTCTACATTCCACAATGTATTAGACGACAATGGAGCCGTCATCGACCAAGAGAGAGATTCGATTCCATTCGTCTACGAAGTCAATGCGAACGCTGTCGTCATGAGTTTCAACAACTCTGCTTACAACAATATCGCTAAAAAAGTCGAAATCGACGGAAAAGAGGCAGTCACTACGGCCGGAGGATACTACATTCCTGTCTATAAAAACGCCGTGACGACAGTCAAAGTGTATTGGGACGACGTGAATGTTCAAGAATTCCAAGTCGCACCACATGCAACAAACGGTCTATTCGCCGCAGCGAACAAAGGTGTCATATCGAAAGATGGTGCAGAAGACAATGCGAAAAATACCACTTCTTTAGTCTACTCTGGAGACATCAACTGGAGTAAAGCTGGTTCTACGACGATCAGTGTCAAAGATGAAGAAAAACCGAGTTATGTCTTAGACGGATTGAAGATTACAGCACCTAAAGATGTCACAGTGACAGAGCCTAAAGTCACAATAAACGGTGGAAAGTATTCTGACGACGAGACGAAAGAAAACTTCGCGACAGTTCAAGTGACGAAGACAGAAGCCGACGGCAAAACTTCGATTACATTAGACCCAGTGGTCACAACTTCGAACGACATGTTCACGATTAAAGTCGATTGGAACGGCGCGTTCGTAGAGACATATACAGTGAAACTTTCAGGCGCAACACTCAAAGCACCATACGGAACCCTCGCGCCTAAGGACACAAGCGATAAGACGCCACTCAACAACTACAATGGAGTCATCGCTTACAATAAGGATGCGAACGGTTATGTATTAAAGACGACGCTAACTCCTGCCGCAGGATACGAAAGTGAAACCGTCGCAAAAATCGAAATCGACGATGCGAGAACAACTTTAGATTCTCAGGGCGAAAAAGTGCTCACTGTCGTCGAAAACACATTCGATGCTGATGTCCACTTCACAAACGAAAGAAGAAAAGCGACGTTGACAGTCACTTATGAAAAGGGTAACAAGCAGACATTTGCCATCGACGCGACCGAAGCGACGATTCCAGCCGTTGTCTTGAACACGAATGTAACAGAGAAAGAGGGAGTATACTCTATCACTGCGAAAGTTGGAGACAATCTAGGAACGATTGCAAGCCGTGTTCTACCAAATACTGCCGTCCTCTATGTCGACCAAGTCGATGACTCCGCCGATGGCAAAAATGCAGCTGTCCTCGAGAAAAACAGCCAAGGAGCTTACATTGCAAAAGCCGTGGGTACTTCTACGTTGACTTTCAATGTCAATTCTGGCAACCAAAATGACGCGGGAGACAACATCGGTAAAGACGTCGTCGTAAACGTATACATCGTAAACGAGGAAGTCTCTGTAAAATCTTCTGCAGCATTTGATGGAGATAAAATTTTGAACATCACTTCTAATGTAACGGGTGGAACAGGTGCATACGATGTCACAGTCGACGTTCTCGAATTAAAAGAGGGCAAATATGTCGAAACGAATATCTCTGGTACAGCAACGAGAAATGCAAGTGGTCAATACATCACGACGATTACGGCTGCAAACATGGACAAATTGCCTAAGAAGATTAAACTCGTCATCACGGCGAAGAGTTCTGACGCTACAGGAAACAATGCCGCTTTAGAAAACCAAACAGCCATCGAATACATCGAGCTTCCGAGTGCAGTAAAATACACGGTCACTTTCGACGCGAATGGCGGTTCGTATGTCAACCCAATCATCGTCGACGCTGGAATGCCTGGAAAAGCCGCTACAGTAGGTAAATTGGTGACTCCGACTCGTGAAGACAAGAAGACTCCGAACGGAAACACAATCAAGTATGAATTCGACGGTTGGTATGCTACAGACGCCTTCGACGAAGAGGGAAATCTTAAAGCAGGACAAACAGCTATAGACGAAAACACAGAAGTCACTGCCAACGCTTCTTATAAAGCAAACTGGGTGATAACGAGATTCAACGCTGAAGGACAAAAGATAGACGAATCTGGAAACCCTATCGCTTAATGCAAAGGTTCATACGACATGAAAAATAAAAAAAGATATATCGGTCTCGCGATGGCTTTCGCCGTCGTGGGGTTCGTTATAACTCTCGGCGCGGTGATGCATTTCCATGCGACCAAGTTAGAGAGAAATTTCACGAAATTAGCAAAGGAATACTACGAAGGAGAACCGAAAGAGTATGCCTCCGACATCATCGACCATCTCGGCTATTTTATGGTCAGTTTGAACGACCTAAAGGGCATGAATGTCGATATCTCGGATTTTGAGGCAAAATCTTGTGATTTAACCGATACCTACGGAAAATTCACATTCAAAGAAGACGATTCTTATGAAATAGAAGTACACCTCGCATGTGAAAAATAAAACAGAAAAGGGTTCGAGAGAGAACTCTTTTTTGATGGAAAAACGGTCGATGGCAATGCGAATGCTTCCCACTTGATTTATCTGGCGAAATAATTTATAATTATGGTGTAGATATCTATCTACATTTATAGAAAGCGAAGGAAAAATATGGGAGATAATTTTATATCCATATTGTTTCTTATCATTGGATTGGTCATAGGAGCTGTGGGAGTATTTGCCCTGATTATTATGACTGGAGTCGGCGTAGGAAAAAAAGCTGAGAAGATTCTTAACGACGCGAAACGCGAAGCCGACAAGCATAAAAGAGATACTCTTTTAGAATTGAAAGAGGAATCTCACAAGTTAAAGTTGGAGACAGATAAGGAAATTAAGGAAAGAAAAAGTGAACTTTTACAAACGGAATCTCGTCTTTTAGAACGAGAGAAATCTTTAGATAAAAGAGAAGAATTGTTGCAAAACCGCGACAACGCTTTGGAAGAGAAAAACAATAATTTAACTTTAATGCAAAGCAAAATCCAAGAAAAAGAAGCAAAGATGGATGAGCTATTGAAAAGTGAAATGGAGAAATTAGAAGGAATATCGAGGTTCTCCAAGGAAAAGGCACGGGAGCAGATTCTCGATAGGGTAGAAGCATCGCTGGCAAATGAGATTGCCGAGATGATAAAAGAGAGAGAACAGAGTGCTAAATTGGAATGCGATAAAAAGGCGAAGACTCTTCTAGTGGAATCGATGCAAAAATATGCCGACGATGTCGCGACAGAACAAACTGTCACGACGATTACGTTGCCATCAGATGAGATGAAGGGTAGATTGATCGGACGCGAGGGTAGAAATATCCGCACCATCGAATCGGTTACAGGTGTAGACCTTATCATCGATGACACGCCTGAAGCAATCGTCATCTCGTCATTCGACCCTTTTAGAAGAGAAATCGCCAAAGTGACGATTGAATCTTTGATTAAGGACGGCAGAATTCACCCTGCAAGAATCGAAGAAATCTACGACAAGACTTGCAAAGACATGAACGCCAAAGTCTTGGAGATTGGAAACGAGACAATTCAAGAGTTGGGTCTCACTCGAATCGACCCAGAGTTGGTTTCGTTGATAGGAAAACTCCATTTTAGGACGAGTTATGGACAAAATGCACTCAAGCATTCTATGGAAGTCTCTAAATTGTGTGGTCTGATGGCTAGTGAATTAGGAGAAAATGTCGTCGTCGCTAAAAGAGCAGGATTGTTACACGACATCGGTAAATCAATCGACTTTGAGCTCGAGGGAAGCCACGTAGAAATCGGTGTGACCATTGCGAAAAAGTATCGCGAAGAAGAGACGGTCATCAATGCCATCGCATCACATCATGGCGATGCCGAAGCGAAAACGGTCATCGCATGGCTCGTTCAAATTGCAGATACGTTAAGCGCTGCAAGACCTGGGGCGAGAAACGATTCGTTTGAAAATTACATCCAAAGGTTAGAGCAACTCGAATCGATTGGAAACAGCATGGACGGTGTAGAGAAATCTTATGCTTTACAAGCTGGTCGCGAACTTCGCGTCATGGTAAAACCAGACGAAGTCGACGATTTGAAGAGTTTCAAGATTGCTAGAGACTTAAAAGCAAAAATAGAAAACGACATGCAATATCCAGGTACGATTAAAATCACCGTGATTAGAGAAACGCGCGCTCAAGAAGAGGCAAAATGATAAATTGAACTTTACCCTGAGGGTGAAGTTTTTTTGTAAAGACCTCTCGTGTAAAGTAAAGAGAAATACATAGATGCGCCAGATGGTACAAAATTGACTGATGCAAATTTCACTACAATTTAAATCTTCCAATAAAGTTGAAAGAATAACTTCTTTACTTCAAGAAAAGACTTTCTAATTTATACTTGTAAGTGGCTAAGTTCACTGTTGTAATGAGAATTGCAAGGCAACTCTTAGGAGGAAACACATGTTTATTGAAATTTATAAATTTTTTAGAATGGAAATGAACTCAGGTTCGATTCTGGGTTATTTTTTACAAGCTGTTCCAATTACTATTGCGGTAGGAATTGTATATTTGGTTCTGAGATTAGTTTATTTAAAACGAAAAAGTCATACCATAGAATGGTTTTCAGAGATAATACGGTTGTTATTTGTGTGCTATCTGACGGGATTGTGCAGTCTTGTCATTTTACCAGCAAATTTTTGGCTTTCTCTTTTTGATGCGATTTTCTTTGGTTGGTGGGAAGAAATTGGAATATTTTTCAATTTTGGTGAAATCAACTTAATTCCTACCATTGTAATGTGTCTAAGTGGTAATTACTCGCTTGGAAGTTGGGTAAAAGAAATGCTTATTGGCAATATCATAATGTTTATGCCATTTGGATTTTTCCTCCCATTCATAGTTAAGAAAATAAGTAAGAAAACTGCTTTTATAATATCATTAGCTACTCCTATTGTTGTAGAATTTCTCCAATTATTTATCGGCAGAAGCTTTGATGTCGACGACTTGATTTGCAATTTCCTTGGAATTACCATCGGCTTCGTGATAGCTGGTATCATAAAAAAAAGCATTATTTTTAGCGAAGACATCTCATAATGATGCAGATTTTACATTCGTTTAAAGAAGCTGCGTAAAGTAAAGAGAAATATCTTGACGAAAAGAAGCCCGATGGTATAAAATTTAAGAGTAGAAGAGGTCCGGATAAGAAACAAGGTCCGGATAAGAAACAAGGTCCGGATAAGAAACAAGGTCCGGATATATAGAAAGAGGGACCTTTTTGCATGGAGAAATTTAAGAAAAACAGAATACTGATAATAGTAGGAGTTTCATTAATCTTATTAAGTGGCTTTAGTTTTTATTTTAAATATCAAAAAGAGGATAAGCTACAAGATAGTTACCATGAACTCATTGCCATGTATGTCCAAAATGAGAATGGAGAATATGCTGCAAGTAATGCGAAAGCATTTCCAAAAGAAGGATACGTACTAAATCTCGAGAAAAGCACTTGCAAAAATGGGAGTACCTTATCTCAAGATGCCGTAACCAAAAAGATAAACTTAAAAATCCAAAGAAACGATCAATGTTCATTATATTTCGATAAAGAAGTTCCTTCTTTAAAAGAATATTATGATAAAGTAACCAAGAAAACAGAGATTCCAAATTTTGCAAATCCAGCAACAACCGACGAAACAGCAGATGGACTGTTTGCAATGGAAGACGACTATGGAACGAGTTATTACTTTAGAGGAGCAGTAGAAAATAATTATTTGGTGTTTGGCCGCGATTCATATAATCAAGAAATGCTATGGAGAATTGTCCGTTTCAATAGTGATGGAAGCGCCAGAATTCAGTATGACGGTTATAAAATCGAAGCTACACAAAAATTTTTAAGAACCTCTGCGATAAGTACACAAGCATGGAATGATGAAATTTATGATGCAAAATATGTTGGTTGGATGTTTGGAGGAGCAATGGAAGAGACGAGCGTATCTAAAGAACATGCTCAAAGAAATGAGATAGATTCTGCCATGAAAACAGCTGTGGACAGTTGGTACAAAGAAAATATCGTCGACAAAGGGCTTGACAAATACATCGCTGACTCTATTTTTTGTAATGATAGAAGCATACCTGGAAAAGATAAAACAAAATACGAGTACGATACAGGCCTCGGTTATGCAGTCAACGCAACTGGATTCGGAGGGCTTGCAAGATTGGGTTCAAAATGGAACATGGACGTAACGGAACCGACATTTAAGTGTCCACAAGAAAACGATAAGTTCACGGTAGAAGTAGAAAATGGAGGAAACGGGGCTCTAACCTATCCAGTAGGGCTTATCACCGCGGATGAAAAAATGACAGGAGGAAGTGGAAAATACAATACAACAAACGAAGATTACTATTTAAAGAAGACAAGATATTGGACGATGACACCAGGATATTCAATGCGATATACAGGCCTTGTCTATATGTTTGCAGAAGATGGACACGGACTTTTGTATCAGTTAGCAACAGGAACGGGTGCAACGGCAAATCCAGTCATCAATATAAAAGCAGAATACCTAAACAAATTCATGGGAACAGGTACACTCGAAGACCCGTATCAATTATTTGTTATCGATCTTCTAGGATAAAACTCAATAATTCGAATTGAGTTTTTCTATGCTTGGATATTTCTCATATTTAATCTAGATAAAACTTTTTCGCTTTCTTAAATCTTGTAATTTGTGTGCATTTAATATAAAATAGAGACAAGGAAGTGATGATATGGAGCCGAAGACGATTTTACCAGCCGATACCTATACAGTAGTAAATAGAACCATTCTCACTGATTATGAAAGAAAGACCATTATCAACCTATACGAACCGATTATAGGGTGCAATGCGGTTAGTCTGTATTTTACACTTTGGCAAGATATGGAACGAAGCGAACTGGCCGAGCAGAAGTTCAATCATCATCATCTGATGAGTACTTTGAAACTTGGTTTAGAACCGATTACAAATGCAAGAAGAGTCCTAGAATCCGTCGGACTCGTGAGGTCATTTTTTAAAAGTGGCGAGGTCAACGACTATTTCTATGAGATATACAGTCCTCTCACGCCGAACGAATTCTTCAATCATCCCATTTTTTCAGTCATTCTATACAACAACATCGGAAGTGTCGAATACAACAAACTCGTCGCCTATTATAAAAAACAAGAAAATGTACCAAAAGACTACGAAGAGATAACTTCGACGATGGATATGAACTTTAAAGCGGCCGCGGCTTCCAATTTGAGTCCTGAACCGGATATCGAGAAAACCGAAAGCATCGGTTCACGCGTAAGTGAAGACTACGTCGATTTCGCGCTTCTCATGAGCTCTCTGCCGAAAGGGTTGATAAGTGAAAAAGCATTGAACAAACGTACGAAGAATCTTATCAATTCGCTCGCGTTCGTCTACGATTTAGACACACTAAAGATGTGCGAACTTTTGCGGCTAGTCGTAAACGAGAATGGAGTCATCGACAAAGATTCTTTGAGACTCAATGCGAGAAAGTATTATCAATTCAACAACAGTGGCTCTCTTCCTACTTTAATCTATAGAACCCAACCGGAGCATTTGAAGACTCCTGAGGGCGACATGTCGAACCGTGGAAAGATGCTCTACATATTTGAAAATACGAGTCCATACGATTTCTTGAGGAGCAAGTACCATGGCACAGAACCCGCGCCGCGCGACTTAAAGCTACTCGAATACTTGGCCGTAGACTTAGAACTCAAGCCGAGTGTCATAAACGTTCTCATCGACTATGTCTTGAAGAGCAACGACAACAAACTGACACAGGGCTACATCGAGACCATCGCAGGACAGTGGAAGAGATTGAACATCAAGACGGCCGATGAAGCGATGAGAACAGCAGAAAAAGAACACAAAAAAAACAAGACGAAAGTATTTACAAAGACGACTAATTCCAAAAAAGAGACGGCGACACCGATATGGTTTAACCAAACGCAGGAAGTGAAAGAAATCTCTGCAGATGAAAAACGCGAATTAGAGACGATGTTAAAAGAATTTAGGTGATATGATGAAAATGAATTTTGGAAAATTTGACCCAAATATTCTGATAGAAAACTACAATAAGGCCCTCAAAGATGCAGATTTTAGAGAAAAAGCCGAGGCGACGGGACTTCACCCTGAAGAACTGATGAAATACACGAGCAAAATAGAACTCTCCGTCGAAGAAGCGAGAAATTGCAAGGGGTGTAAGAGTCTCCACGAATGCCAAAACAAAATAAGAGGCTATGTCCATTCCCCAGTCGTCACCGATGAGAGACTTTACTTTAAATACATCGCATGCCCTTATGAGCAAAATCGACTTCGCGAAGAGAAAAGTGCATGCCGCTATTTTGAGATACCAGAAAGTCTAAAACTGGCGAGAATGAAAGACATCTACAGTGACGATGCAAATCGTCTGCCCGTGATAAAATGGCTGAAGAACTTTTACGACTCGTACCAAACCGATAAACACCAAAAAGGCTTATACCTGCACGGTTCGTTCGGTTCGGGCAAAACCTATGTCATCTGTGCCATGCTCAACGAGCTCTCGCGAAAAGGAGCAGATATAACGATTGTCTATTATCCCGAATTACTTCGCAGTCTGAAAGAATCTTTCGATAAGGAAGATTTCCCCGAAAGAGTATCCAAAATCAAAAAAGCGGACATACTGTTCTTAGACGATATAGGAGCAGAATTTGTGACTCCATGGGCCCGCGACGAGATTTTAGGGACGATTTTGCAATACAGAATGGACGCGTCACTCCCGACTTTCTTTACGTCTAATTTGACGATTGAAGAGTTGGAAGCCAATTTAAGCAACACCAAAAACGACGTCGACAAGGTCAAAGCGAGAAGAATTATCGAGAGAATCAAAAAATTGACGACAAGGCTAGAACTGGTGAGCAAAGATCGCCGCAACTAGAAATCGAAAGATGTGATTTACCATTTGAAAACATTGAAAGAAAAGATAGTAAACATAGAACTTTCCAACACCCAAAAATTGATTTTAGCGAGTTTGGGGGTTTTGTTATGCATTTTGATAATTCTCGTCATCTATAGAAGTAGGAGCTACAAAGTCGATACGAAAGATGAGAATTTAATCTATATCTATGATTTAGAAAAGCCCATCGTCATAGAAAAAGACGACAAATACGGCTATATCTTAGAAAATGGAGAGACGCTCTTAGAACCTATCTATTTGAAGGCAAGTGCTTTTTGGAATGGCTATGCTGCCGTCTCCGACGAAGAGGGCACATACAAAATCATAGACAAAAAGGGCGAGACAGTTTTAAATCCAAGCAAAAAAGAGCCCAAATATTACAGTGAATGCGGTGTCTGGACCTTCGACGACAAAATCTACGATAAAAATCTAGAAGTCGTATTCGAAGAAAAGGGCAGTCTTGAATACGTCGACAAGTGCCAATTCACTTTCCTCAATAACGACAAAAAAGAATCTGGAATAGTAAACAGCCAAGGGACGAAGGTCTTTACTTGGGATAAAGATTACATTACGGCGACGATTTCATCCATGCCTGATGGCATCGCCGAACATTATGCAATCGTGAATGACTACGAAAATGTAGACAAAATCGTCAGTTTAAAGACGGGGAAGACGATTTACGAAGTAGACAAGCCCGAAGAGAAATACTTGAGACAAGAAGCAGGGAACATTTTTAGACTTATCAATCGAAAAGAGAGCTTCAAGACGGAGAGATGGCTCTACATCAAAGACGACGCAATCATCTTTGACATAGCGGAAGAAGTGTACATGCTCGAATTGATTTCCTATTATGAAGGCATTTTGAAGATAGATTATGGTCAAAATTATAAAGACCTAGAGAAAGATTCGAGGTATCTTTATTACGACATCGACACAAAAGAGTATAGCAAAGAAAATCCCATCGAGAATAGCATTCCCCAAGAATTTAAACCTTTCAACTATAAACTGACTCGAGAAGAAGGACTATTTGGTCTAGAAAAAGGTTCGACGAGCATTCTAGAAAAAAAGTATGACCGAATAGAGTTTCTAAATTACGAGCTGCATAGATACTTATATGAAAACAAAGATGTGGAATTTGTCTTACTAGAAAAAGAGGAAGAACTGTTCCTCTACGACATTGTAAAAAAACAGGAAGTTGCAAAATTCTCATCGACATCGTTCGTCAATTATAAGGGAAGCTCCTTCTTGACCTTCACTCTTTATGAAGACAATGGATATACCAAAAAAGGATACTTCATTTACAATGTCCTCACTAATAAGAGTCTAGAAATCGATAAAAACGACGAATTCGAAATTGGTTCGAACTATGTAATCGTCAAAAATGCAACCGGCGAGAAACAGATTTACAATGCGAAGCTAAAAGAAATCTACAAAGAGTCTTTGACATAGACGTGATAAATTGGTATAATATAGTTGTAAAATAAAGGAGCAAAGGATAATGAAAAATAACGAAAAGAAGATATCTTTACTCACGATAACAATATCCATCATCGTCATCACAATGTCGCTGACCTATGCCTTTTTAGAGACAAAAATTCCGCCGTTCATCAATGATGAAACGAAGACAAAAGTCACTACAGCAGACAAATTGTATTTGACTTATACTGATTGTGTAGAAGAATCGCAGGCCGATTGTGCCAACATCTCAAAAGATTTAACTTTAGGAGAAAGTATAACGAAGTCCTTCCAAATCAAAAATGACACTTTGCAAGATGCGTATTTCGATTTATACTTTAAAGAGTTGCTCAATACGTTCACAAACGACGAACTCGTCTACAAGATAGAGAACTTGGACACGGGCGAAGAACTGGTTCCTACTACAGCCGTCCCTCAATCAGAGACTACAAGCGAGATGATAAAGGTGAAAGAGCAAATCTTTATCGAAAAAGATGCCACACAAAAGTTCAGATTAACAGTCACCTTCATCCAAAAAAGCGACAACCAAAACGAAAATTTAGATGCAAGCTATTCGATAAAATTATCGATAAAGCCTAGACAATAAGAGAAAGAGGCCAAGTGCTCTTTTTTTAATTATTGTAAAAATACCAAAATGTACAATTTCCTAAGTTACAAGCGAAGTACTTGTTTTTTTGTCGAATAATTATATACTTGTATCATAGACAACACTCGCAAAAGTAAGTATCGAAAATATATTCAAATACAAATCGCCGCATTTTTAGAACGCTTATGACATCCTGAGTAGAAAGAAAGGAAACAAAATTATGGAAAAAAAGAAAAGTAACAAGAACATAA
Source organism: uncultured Bacilli bacterium (assembly GCA_910583745.1). Lineage (GTDB taxonomy): Bacteria > Bacillota_I > Bacilli_A > RF39 > UBA660 > RUG11867. Next base: position 18,584 of record CAJTZC010000014.1, on the reverse strand, counting down.
TATCGTTGGTAGTGTTATGCATATCGATAGTCGCTTTGACGACTTCTTTGACCTTCTGATCCCAAATATATGGGCTGGATGTTCGGAGGTGCCAAAGGAATCGCGAGTACAAGCAAAGAAGGGGCCCAAAGAAATGAGACAGATTCAGATATAAAAACAAAAGTAGAAGAGTGGTATAAGAAAAATATAGAAGATAAAGGATATGGAAATTATGTCGCAGATACTATCTTCTGTAATGATAGAAGTACCCCAGGAAAAAGTGCGACAGGTTTACCAAATGATACTGGACTAGGCTATGGAAAGAATATAACAGTTTATGGGGCAGCAGCAAGAACAAATGTGTGGAACACAGATGAAAGTAAGGTACAGCCTCGATTTACATGTCCACAGGACAATGATAAATTTACAGTAGAAACGACGAGTGGAGGAAACGGGAATCTTACGTATCCAGTAGGATTAATCACAGCAGATGAAATCGTAGCAGCCGGAAGCGGGCAATTTAACACAAAGGACACAAATTATTACTTAAAAAAAGATAGTTGGTCCTGGTCGTTCTCGCCTAACTATATGTATTCTTCGTATGCAGATGCGTTCGGTATCAATAGTACCGGCGGTTTAAACAGCAGTTCTCCCAATACTGGCGGGAAAGTCTTTCCTGTCATCAATCTGAAAACCGAATACATAGATAAACTCCGAGGAGAAGGAACTATCGATAATCCTTATTTTCTTAGCTAAGATTAGATAAAATATACGTAATATAGGCCTAAAAAGCCTATTTTTTTTGCATGCAAAATTGGACTACTACTGATTTTAGCCATAAAAAGTTGCAAAAATGACAAAAAAATGCTAGAATACAACACAAAAAAAGAGAAAAAAAGGGGTTATTTTTATGAAAAAGACGAACAAAATGAGCTTATTAATGGTACAGATGAGAAAACGAATTCCAAACGATATGTACTATGAATTTACAAGAAAACTACAAGCTCACTTCGAATATATCAGGGCGCGTTATTACTTTTTAGACCTTACCTATGAAAAACTATCAAACCTCTATGTCGATGCGATAAGTGAGGGGTTAGAAAAATATAAATACGCGAATCGCAAAGAAGAGAAAATCATTAGAAATATCGAGGCAAAAATCAGAAAACAGATCAGCAAAAGACTGAAACGTCCTAAAGACAGACTTGCCACGATAGAAGGTTTACTGGTTGTCTTAAAACAAGACAGACTAAATAGCTACGACCTACTACACACTTTTACAAAAGAACTCGATGGGTTATCGTTTCAAATCGACGAGAAACTCTATGCTCAGTTAGTAAAAGTCTCTCAATCATTTAGGATTTTGCTCATCGACTTAGGACTCTTAGATTTTTCATTCAAAGAATATACAGAATTTTTAAAGGGAAAATACGATGGATACTTCAAAGTAAAGGCTCCGTTTCAAAGTCTCAAAGAGACGATAGAAGAGGCAAACTACTTTGTTTCCTTGCGAGGAAAAGATGCGATAAAATTGGCGGAAAATCAGCTGGATAAAAGCGATACAGATAGAGTACGTACCCTCATCGCCGAAAAAGAAAAACTCACAGGAATAAAGAGACTCTACTGCGATATCATTCGTCCGACGAGCGAAGAACAATTGGATTGGGTCTTTGCCACTTTGTCTGCAATACAATTAGAGAGATTGCTCCAATTTTACGATGGATATTCTTCTAACAAAGATGCTTCCATCGTCGTCGAAAACAGTTATTATCTCAATACAATCACGACGCATTTAAATGGGTTTGCCGAGGCCCAAATCGGCTCGAGAGAAGTGGAAAGGGTGTATGGGTACCAACCGAAAGACATCTTCCCGTTTATTGAAGGAATAACCAAAGAAACGCGTGCACAGATTATCGATTTGATTCTCGCTTCTCAGCCATATGTAAAAACAAAAGTGCTGCGACCTGCTATAGAGAAAAATGAACCGCTGCAAATGGATTCGAGTTCCTACTTGATTTCTCTAAAAAGCGCCTATCTCGATCGAGTAGAAAGACTCTTAAATCCATTGACGAGATACGAGTTTTTCCAACGACCAGAAGATTTGCCAGAGGCCAAACACAGAGAGTTTACCGATGCAATATTCGATAATTTGAAACCGGAGATGAGTGAGAGCATCGAACAATTTTTAAAGGGCGATTTATCTTTAGAACAAAAACAATATGCAGCTATCGGCAAAGAATTAGATGTAGGAAGAAAAAAATACTACGACACTGCACACAGATTCACGAATCCACAGACGATATGCGATGCAGTTCCCGATATCGAAGGCCTTTGCAGTGAAGTGAAAAAGGCGATACTCACGGTTCGTTTGGCATATTTATCTGAAGAGACGACAGAGATGATAGAGTGCTATCTCAAAGGACAAAAACTTCTCACACCTGCCGAAGTTTCGAAAGCCAATTCGGCCATGATGGCCCTAAAAAAGAGTTACATCAGCACGGTGTCCTCTTATGCCGACCACATCCAACAATTCAGAAATCTCATACAGGCCAACTTCAATGTGATGATACCGGGAGAATTGACCTCGAAAGAGATGCACGCGTATGCACTCCTTTTAGAGAGAATCAAGTCATCGATCAATTGCAACACGACCTTCCATTACAAACAAATTTTCAAAAGCAGAATACCAGAGATTTTCGCGACAGACCCTTCCATGGATTTAAAAGAACTCATCACAAAATTTATCGACAACTGCAATGAATTCTTGTTAGAAGTCGCGAAAGAAGACGAACCACAGTTTTAACAGTTTAAGGATGAAAATTCTTAAACTTTTTACTTGTATAAATTTACTTTTCAAAGACATTTTGCTATAATTGACAGGACGAGAGGAAGTAGTAAAAATGAAAATGCCGAACTTACTTGATGCAAAAATTAGAAACGAAAGCGTAGTAGAATATATAGAAGCCGAACCGTTAAAAGATAGAGACTTATTTAAAGGGAAGACGTACTTTTTGAAGACGTACGGTTGCCAGATGAATGTCCATGACAGCGAACTCATTCGAAACCTCGTCGAAGGACTGGGTTTCATCGAATCAGAAAAGATGGAAGGGACCGATTTGGTCATTTTGAACACCTGTGCTATAAGAGAGAATGCCCACGACAAGATGTACGGTTTTCTCGGTCGTTGCAAACACGAAAAAGATAAAAATCGCGATTTAATCATCTGCATATGTGGTTGTATGGCCCAAGAACCATCCGTATGTGAAGAGATACTCGAGAAGTACAAGTACGTCGACATCGTATTCGGCACTCACAACATTCACGAATTTCCTACCATGCTCGCGAATAGAATGAATAAGACCGACTTCGAAGTCGAATCCATCGAAGGAAACGTCTATGAGAACCTAGAATACAAAAGAGACTCTAAGATAGAGGCATGGGTCAATATCATGTATGGCTGTGACAAATTCTGCACATACTGTATTGTACCTTATACGCGAGGCAAACAGAGAAGCAGGAAATCGAGCAAAATCCTCGAAGAAATCGCGGATTTAAAAGCGCGGGGATATAAGGAAGTGACACTTCTAGGCCAAAACGTCAATGCGTACGGAAAAGACCTGCCGGAAGAAGAACTCTCTTTCCCAGAGCTCCTCTTAAAAGTGAGCGACCTCGGTATCGATAGAATTCGATTCGTGACGAGCCACCCTTGGGACTTCAGCGACGAACTCATCGCTGCCATCGCTTCGAGAGAAAATATCGTGCCTTATATCCATCTGCCATTGCAAAGTGGCTCTTCGAGAATTCTAAAGTTGATGGGCAGAAGATATACGAAAGAAGAGTACTTGGAACTGTACGACAAAATCAAAAATAGAGTCCCAAATGCAGCCATCACGACCGATATCATCGTGGGCTTCCCAGGCGAGACCGAAGAAGATTTCTTAGATACTCTCGAAGTCGTAGAGAAGTGCCAATACGACAGTGCGTTTACTTTCATATTCAGTCCGCGCGTCGGAACGCCTGCCGAAAAATTGCCAGATGACACGCCACTCAAAGAAAAAGAAGAACGATTACATAGACTGAACGAAGTTGTAAATCGCTTGAGCTTAGAAAAGAACAGCCAATACGTCGGACAAGTCGTCAAGGTCCTCATCAACGGCAAAAGCGAGAAAGGTGAGAATAAAATGTGCGGCTATACAGAGACGATGAAACTCGTAAACGTCGAAGGAGCCACGGAACACCTCGGTGAAATCGTCGACGTATTGATTACCGACGCCAAAAGTTTTAGTTTAAATGGAGAGATACAATGATTATTAAGACGATCAAATGTTTAACTTTTATACCTTGGATACTCTATTTCATAGAGATAATGCTCTATAGAATCGGCATCATCGAAGACGAGAAACTGGACAAGAAGAAATACATGAATCACTTAAACAACCACATGTTCTCTTCGATAAACATACCAGAGATTGTGCTTTTCTTCGTCTTTCTGTTGTTCATGCAATATAAAAAGACCATCGTCCTAGAGATACTATTCCCGACAATCTATCTGTATCTCTTAATCAATTTCTTTCAGTCCTTGGCAAAGGATTGCAAGAAGATTAAAAACAAAATCATGATGGTCCTCTGTGTCCTTTTGACCATCTCGATTATCGCCTTCTTCCTCTATACGAATCATCTCTATACGACCTACATCTTGATGTTTTCGAGTTCGATTTTGAGCTCCTTCATCATCTATATTTTTAGTAAATTCGTTGGTCTTGGAAAAAAAGAAAGAAAATGAAAACGATCGGCTTTGTCAAGTCGGTTGTCTTTTTTTGATTAAAACGCCACATTACAGCCCATAATAAAAGTGGTGAAACATATGAAAGAAATTATAGCGGTACTATCTAGAACGATATTTTTCTACTTTTTTGTCATGTTGGTCTTCCGAATCATGGGGAAAAGAGAAGTCGGTCAATTGGGTGTCATCGACCTCATCGTTTCGATTCTCATCGCCGAACTCGTCGCGATAAGCATAGAGAATACCCAAGACACGATTTTTTTGACGATTGTTCCTATCGCAGCCCTCGTCTTTCTAGAACTGTTCTTGGCAAGAGTGGCTTTAAAATCGAAACGCATTCGTACCTTCTTTGGAGGAAAACCGTCTGTCATCATCGAAAAAGGAAAAGTGAATTACAAAGAAATGGTACGACAGAGATATACGATAGATGACCTCCTATTCGAGCTGAGACAAAAGGGAATCAAGAGCATCGAATCGGTAGAATACGCACTTCTAGAGACCAATGGGAAGCTGTCTATCTTTGAAAGAAAAATCTTCGACAAAAACTATCCGATGCCTCTAATCGTAGATGGAGAAATCCAGACGAGCACCCTTAAAAAGATTAAAAAGACGACTCTTTGGCTCGAACACATACTGAGAAAAAATATGCTAACCAAAGAGGACGTCTTCTACTGCTTTTACAAGGGATACAAACTCTTCATCATCAAGAGGTCCGATTTATTGATAAGCGAGTAATCGTGCTAGAGTTCTCTCTGGCATTTTTTATAGAAAAGAAGCATTTTCAAAAAATAGAGAGTGGAAAAAAAGGGGCAAAAAACAGTACATATGTTCTCAAAAAGACCTAAAAGGGGGCAAAAAATGAGAAAAATCAAATTTTTCCGGTATAATAATAGTAGAGGGTATAGTTCGACAAGAACCGCGTGAAAGGTGTGTTATTCTATCGACAGGTGATAATATGATAAAGAAATTGAGACCAGTATTTTTTGCAGTCGTCGTAGGTTGTACTTGCGCATTCTTCCTGTTTCGAGAGGTCGAAAAGAAGACGCTCGCGCCGAAGTCGGAGGGAAATGCCGTCGCCGTACAAATCGGTGTCTTCAAAGACGAAGAAAACGCCCAAAAGATGCGCGACACATACGGAGGAGTCGTCTTCAAAGACGAAGAACTTTTCCGAGTGTACTATTCGATTTTGAACAAAGATGACAACATCAACTTCATCACAAAATACTTGAATGAGAAAGGAATAAACTATTATCTCAAGAAGCTAAATTTGAAAGACGAAGTGTTGGATTCCAGTCTCAAAATCGAAGCATTGATGAGCAAGACGAACGGGGAGAGCAAATTGGCCCTCAACGAGGAACTATTGAATATGTATAAGGAAGTGATATAAATTGAACACGATGTTAAAAGAGTTGCCTAAATCGGACCTTCCGAGAGAGAGATTGCTACAATATGGCGCAGAAAACCTCTCGAACGAAGAACTCATCTCGATTATCCTGCGGACAGGGACGAAAGGGTGCTCTGTGAAAGAACTGAGCTCGAACATTTTAAAAGATTGCGAAGAGATAGGGCAAATGAAAGATTTGACTGTCAACAAATTGAAGGAGATAAAGGGATTAAAAGAGGTGAAAGCGATAACGTTAATCGCAGCCCTCGAACTTGGGAAACGCGTTTATAGAGAAGACGCCCCAGCGAATAGGATGAAAATCAAAAATTCCAAAGAGGCATACGAAAACTTTTCCCAATACATCGCTCGAGAAAACCAGGAGAATTTGATGGTCGTATATTTGGACAACCAGAACAAGTACATCGCTCACAAAGTGCTCTTCAAAGGCACATTGAACGCTTCGTTGGTCCATCCGCGAGAAGTTTTCAAATACGCTCTACTCGAAAATGCTGCCAGTATCATCGTCATGCACAACCATCCGAGTGGCAACACGACGCCGAGCCTATCCGACGACGATACGACGAGAAACCTCGTCGAGACAGGAGCCATCATGGGCATCAAAGTCTTGGACCACCTCATCGTCTCCCGCGAGGGCTATTACAGTTACATCGAGGAGGGTAGACTGCAATATGAATAGAATAAGACCTGTACTGAGCATCATCATCATTCTTTTAGCATTCATCGTCCTCCACAATGCCATCATTACAGGCCTCGGGAACGTATTTTCGATAGCCAAAGACGACAACCGCTATGAGCTTTTAAGCGCTTCATATGAGAAGAAAATCGAAACGCTCGAAAAAGCCATCGCAGAATACGAAAGCGCATATAAGGAATTGAAGATTTACGAAGGGAACAACTATACCATCGCCAAGGTGGCTCTTCGCGACATTTACGATTTCTACGACTTCGCCATCATCTCGACCGATACGCTCGTAAAGAAGGGGAGTGCGGTCATAAACGAAGACGGATTGGTGGGACTCGTCGACAGTGCGAACAAGACGACCGCCAAAGTAAAATTTCTCACTGGTTCAGTGAAAGTGAGTGTCAAAATTGGAGAGGTATACGGAATGCTAGACGAATACGATGCCCAGGAAGACTGCTTCATCGTCCACAACATCAACAACTACCAGCCCATTAAAGAAGGCGACGAAGTGCGGACGAGTGGACTGCAAGAGATAGACGGGGACTTGCCAGTAGGAAAAGTCAAAAAGACGGAGACGGTCGGTGTAGAGAAGAGAGTCTATGTCGAACCCTATGTCGATTTTAACAAACTGAACTATCTCATGGTAATCAATCGATGATTTTATTTTTGTTGATATTGTTAGACATCTTGCTCGCAAACCTGACACCATATACATTCCATTTAATCATCTTGGGTATTCCCTTCGTCGAAACGTTTTTTCCTTTCGCCGTCTATTTTCTCTTGCTATCGTTGTTCGATGTCCGCTATCTTTTACATTTAGTTCTATTCTTCGTCCTCTATAAAATAGATAAAAAATGGGATAGAGCACTTAGAACAAATCTCGTGACTTATACGGCAAAGATGGTCTTTTTCTATCTTCTCTATATCGTTTTCTTTAAAATTATAGAGTTTGTGATGTGATTTTGAGTGACTATGTCGCTCATTTTTGGTATAATGAAACCGGTGAATACTATGACGAGAAAACAACTTCTCTATGCAAAAGCGGTTCGAGGCAAGACGACATTCGCCCAAATGCTCAAAGAGCAGCTCGCCCTAATCGGCAGAAAGGCAGTCGCCTCGTAAACACGACTTTATTTTATTATACGATGAAAGGATTTGAAAAAAATGAAACTAAAAGATTTATATATACAATTTTTCTTAGAGAAAGAACACAACCAAGTTCCGAGTGCTCCTATCGTACCGGAAAACGACGGGACGGTATTATTCAATACGGCGGGCATGCAGCCATTGACACCTTATTTGAAGGGGCAACCACATCCTCTAGGTAAGAGGCTCGTGGACTACCAAAAGTGCGTGAGGACGAACGACTTAGACGCCGTAGGAGACGCTTCTCACCACACGTTCTTCGAAATGCTCGGCAACTGGAGCTTAGGAGATTATTTTAAAAAGGAAAGTTTGACATGGAGCTTCGAGTTTTTGACTGAGATTTTAAACATCCCAGTCGAGCGCCTCGCCGTCACTGTCTTCGAAGGAAACGACCTCGTCGCACGAGACACCGAATCAGCTGAAATATGGAAGTCTCTTGGCATTCCAGAGGAGAGAATAAGCTACCTCGGAGCAGAAGATAACTGGTGGCCAAATATGGAGATGTTCGGCCCATGCGGTCCGGATTCAGAGATATTCTATTGGAGAAGCAGTGACCCCGTTCCAAAAGAGCACGACCCCAAAGATTCTAGATGGGTCGAGATATGGAACAACGTATTCATGCAATACAATCATGACGAAAATGGGTTCACACCATTGGAACACCAAAACGTCGACACGGGAATGGGCGTCGAGAGAACGACAGCGATTTTAGAAGGAGTAGAGGACAACTACCTCTCTAGCATATTTAAAAGATACATCGAACTCATGGAAGAGTACAGTGGATTGAACTATTCCGACGAAACTGTCAAAGTCAGCATGCGCATCATTGCAGACCACATCCGTGCTGTCACGAACATCATTGGAGAAGGCTCTGGAATCAAACCTTTGAATACAGACCAAGGTTACATCGTGAGAAGACTCCTCCGTCGTGCGATTCGACACGAGTCTAAATTGGGCATCGATGTCAATGGCAATTTCCTCGAAACGTTAGTAGGAATGATAATCGACGACTACAAGGATTATTACCCTGAATTAGAAAAAAACAGAGCAGAGACCCTCGCGACGATTGAAAGTGAAAAAAACAAGTTCACGAGAACACTCGAAAAGGGATTAAAAGAGTTTAACAAGGTGACGGCGAACTGCAAAGACGTTCTAAAAGGAGAAGAGGCCTTCCATCTTTACGATACGTATGGTTTCCCAATCGAACTCACAGTCGAACTCGCGACAGAGAGAGGCTTAAAAGTCGACGAAGCGGACTTCCAAGAACGGTTCAAAAAGCACCAAGAACTGTCTCGTTCAGGAGCAGAGAACAAGTTCAAAAGTGGACTATCTGGAACAGGAGAAATCGAGACGAAATACCACACGGCAACACACCTTTTAAATGCTGCCTTAAAAATCGTCTTAAACGACCCGAGCATACACCAAAGAGGAAGCAATATCACACCGGAAAGAATGCGTTTTGACTTCAACTTCGATAGAAAATTGACCGACGAAGAAAAAACGGCCGTCGAAGAGTTGATGAACAAATGGATTCAGGAAGGCTTGACGGTGACAAAAGAAGAGATGAACAAATACGACGCGGTCGAATCGGGAGCCGAAGCGATGTTCATCGAGAAATACCCAGATCAAGTAACGGTCTACCAAATCGGCGAAGTATCCCGCGAAATCTGCACGGGACCACACGTTGAAAATACCAGTACATTACACCATTTCAAGATTGTCAAGGAAGAAGCATCCAGTGCAGGAGTCAGAAGAATTAAAGCAATTCTCGATTAAAAGAATTGCTTTTTCATTTTCTTTACGTTATAATTTTTATAGTAAAGGGAGAGAACAATGCAAAAGAAAAAAGGTTTCACGATTATCGAAATTTTAGTAGTCATAGTCATTTTAGCTTTATTGATGGTCATCGCCGTCCCGAGCATCATGAGAATGAGTGGTCGAATGAAAGACAGGGGACTGACGAGCAAGTTGGAAGCGATTAAAGACGCGGCCGTGAACTACACGCAGGGCCACAGCAACCAGATAAAAAGCCAGATTTTAAAAGAAAATCCGGGACAAACTGCTTGTACTAGAAGTGTCGCGAGAACTTTTGACAGTGCGACGAATACGTACTATGCGAACAATTCCAAAGGGAAAAGATGGTGCGAATGCGCGAACAACACGGCTGGAACGTCGACGACGAGTGACGATTGTAAATTCGTATTCGAGATGACTGTCGACGACCTCATAGAAAAAGGCGCTTACAAAAGCGAACAGACCGGAACGGGAGATTCAGCATGCGACGTCGCTGACCCTACACGCGAAGACCGATGCCTCGATTGCTTGAGAATTACTGTAAAACTGGATGACGATTACAAGAGTGCCGATGCCTATGTTTCAGACGACGACATAAGCGCTCTCACTGATAAAAACAGTTGTGACTAAAAAAAGTGGATTATGAATTTAAAAAATGTACAATCACTTACACATGCAAGCGAAGTGCTTGCTTTTATAGTCGAATAATTATATACTTGTATCATAGAATAACACTCACAAAATAAGTGAAAATGAAATTATTCCAAATCGACAAGTTTTTCAAAACACTTATGTTAAAATGAGTTTTAAAGGTAGGTACAAAATATGACTGAAAAAAATAATAAGGAAAAGGTAATCTCATTAATCGTATTATGTGTGTCAATTGTCGCTTTGGCGACTTCTTTGACTTATGCATATTTTGTCTCACAAGTCGGAACGAATGAACAGGAGAAAATCACTATAAGAAGTGGAGATTTAGCATTAACTTTTAGAGATAATGATGAAACGGTAGAGAATATAGAAGGGACTTGGAACTTTGGAGACACAATCGAAAAAGAATTAGTCATCGAGAATACAGGGACCCGAGATACGTATGCAAAGATAAGTTGGGATAATTTGATAAATACATACTTAACAGAATCTTTGACTTATACATTAGAAGAGAAAAGTGATGACACAGGTGCAGATTGGAAGATAATTGAGACAGAAAATGTAAATGTTCCAAGAAGTGAGACCGCGTCAACACAGCTCTTGGCAGACCATCTGCTTATTCCAGCAGGGCACACTTATACATACAGAGTAAAAATCACCTTCGAAGATTTACCAGATATAGACCAAACACCAGATATAAATGCAAAATTTATAACAAAATTTACCTTAGACCAAGGAACAAAAAAATGGAGTGCCGAAGACTCACTAGCTACTTTAAATATAAAAATAAATCCAAACAATCCGACAACATTTGATAAGCCTGCGACAACAGATGAAACAGCAGATGGACTATTCAGTATGGAGGACGATTATGGTACGAGTTATTACTATAGAGGAGCAGCTCCGAATAACTATATAAAATTTGGACAAGACGCAAGTGGCCAAGATATGTGGTGGAGAATCATCCGGTTTAATGGTGACGGAACAGTGCGAATGCAATACGACGGAGCAGGGTCTGCTGGAACCAAAACGTACACAAGAGGTTTTGCTTTATCAGACCAAATATGGAATGAAGAATACCAGGATGCAAAATACGTAGGCTGGATGTTTGGCGGAAATCAGGGTGAAAGTAGCACAAGCAGAGAAGAAGCCCAAAGAAATGAAACAGACTCAGAAATAAAAACAAGAGTAGACGAATGGTACAAGACAAATATAGTCGATACAGGATACGGAAATTATGTAGCAGATAGTATCTTCTGTAATGACAGAAGTACACCAGGAAAGAGCGAAACAGGATTGACAGATGATACAGGCCTAGGCTTTGGAAGAAACATAACTGCTTTTGGAGTTACTGTGAGAGTAAAAGTGTGGAATACTTTGACGGGTCAAATCAATCCACAATTCACATGTCCCCAAGAAAATGATAAATTCACAGTGAAAGAGATAAATGGAGGAAATGGTGCATTAACGTATCCAGTAGGCTTAATTACGCTAGATGAGATAATGACTGCTGGTGCTGGAAAGAATCAAAGAAATTATGAACTTTACTTATATAAAAGCGATAAATATTGGACCTTTTCACCACGTGATGTGGGTTTATCAGGTGCTCGCATATCTTTTTATTCAGGTGGAAGTATAGGTGGTGGTCACTACGCTAATGCTTTTAAGCTACCTGTAGCACCCGTCATCAACCTCAAAGCGGAATACCTAGAAAAACTCCAGGGCGATGGAACAATCAACAATCCGTATTTTTTACCAGAATAAATCATGCGAAAAAGGGAATAAATGACATCAAAAAAGAATCACCTGTAAACCAAGTGGTTCTTTTTTATCGCAATTCGATGTACACATTCATATCGAAATTGTGTTCAAGCGTATCATAAGAAAGTAGGGTATCTGTGTCGATTCTAAAGAACTTATGCCGAATCGAATCCGTAATGGTCGCTCCCTCTTGAACGACTGGGTCATCCCAAGTTAAATCGATGTGCTCCCATTTTCCATCCAAATAGACGGCATTCCAAACGTGTTTCTCACTTGCCACTTTATAATTTACGACACCCAATCGAGATAGTGCGAGAGCCATCGCATCGGCATAACCCGCACATTTCGCTCGTCCTTCGATGAGAGCGCCGTAGGCATTTCCTGAATTAGGATGGTCTTCCATATCATAGTAAGCTTTGTCGATGACATAATCGTGTATCTTTAATATTTTATCGTTGATGTCCATTTCCTCTGTAAACAAAGAAGCAAATATCTTGTCCAATTCGTCGTTGACTGCTTTTTGCATCTCCTCTGAATACGTCTTCGTGACGACGACGTCGACCTCGCCAAGCGAATCCGTTATCACCTTGATACTCGTAAAATTGTTAAAAGGATTGACATAGTTTCCGATGTCAGTAATCAATGTCTGGTTGCTTGTAATGTCCTCGATATCCTTAAGACAATTGGTATATTCACTGGGACAATAAAAAGTAAACGTCTCATAGCCATGGTCGAAGATAGAATAAAAAATATTGATCAAATCTTGACGACTGTATGGCACAAAATCCTTCGATTTCTGAATGTACAAAAAACTGTCGTCGTGAGCATAAGCATTCGGTTTATCGATAACCACCTTCGGCTTCGAATCGATGACACTCGTCGTCAAATCGGTAATATCGTCCAACTTCCATACCAAAACTCCCAATAGAACCAACAGTAAACTCGGTATCAACCACTGTTTCATATCTTATCACCTAGAAAGATTATAACAGAATACAAGGGGATTTACTACAAAAGAATTCGTAACGGTGTAAAATAAAAATGACTACTTATTAGCCATTTCTTTAACTTTACTATTTAATCTCGATTTTTGACGAGCACAAGTGTTTTTCTTGATTAATCCTTTACTGCAAGCTTTGTCGATAGCTTGTACTGTTTTTTTATAATTAGATTGAGCAGCTTCTACATCGTTACTTGCGATAGCTTTTTCAGTGTTTTTAATAGCATTCTTTACAGTTCTTGTGTAAACGTTATTAGCGACAGTTTGAGCTTTATCTGTCTTAACTGACTTCTTTGAACTTTTGATAATTGGCATAATTTCACCTCGTTTCTCACATACATTTGTATTTTATCAAATAAAATAACAGTTTGCAACTAAATTCTACATATTTTGTGCTCTCAATATATTATTATTAGGTCAAGGTGATTTGATGAAAAAAAGATTTGTTACAAAGAAAAAAGGAAAGGTTCTGATTTTGAAAATGCTGTCGATACTGTTTGTACTGTTTATTTCGTGTGTCGTGACGTTTAATCTGCTTTTGAAATCCACACTCGAAAAATGGTTGGCCAACATCGATATAGGCAAAAATCTCTTTACAGATGCGACCAACCAAAATGCTTTTCTCAGTTTGGATTTGTTAGACCCGAAAGAGATGTTTCGGCTCAGCTTGAACCACGTCATCGACGTCGAAATCGAAGAAGACGATTCTTTCCCAGCTCTCGAGCTCGTAACAAAACACGAGAACAGTGACCAACCGCTCATATACATCTACAATACGCACGACACAGAAAGCTATGACAGTTCTCTTTTGGAAAGTTACAACATAAAGTATACTACGAGAATCGGCTCTTATATTTTGAGTGAGCACTTGAGAGACCTAGGCATCCCGTCGTATGTAGAGACGGCGAGCATGGGAGAATACCTCAAAGCCAATGGACTCAGTTACAACTCGAGTTACAAAGCCAGCCGATATTACATGGAAGAACGACTCCGCACATTCCCGACCATAAAATACACGATTGACTTGCACAGAGACAGTGTCGGTAGAAACGTAGGCGCGACATCCATCGATGGCAAATCGTATGCTCGTGTGATGTTCGTCGTCGGGGTGGGATACGAATGTTCGGAAGACAATATGGCCCTTGCCCAGAAGATACACGAAAAACTTGGCACCAAACTCTCTAGAGGCATTCTAGAACGCACGGGGAGTTCCACTGTGAAAGGCATCTACAACCAAGATGTCGGGGACACCGCGCTTCTTCTCGAAGTCGGTGGCGTAGAAAATACGATAGAAGAAGTGAACAACACGCTCGAACTCATCGCGAAATGCTTGTTCGAAATCATAGGGGAGGAGTAAATTATGGATGCTAAAAAGAAGACGAACTGGTTCAAAATAACGATGATACTCCTATTCATCGCCTACATATCACTCTACGCTCTCAATATTTCGGGATATTACGATGGAAGCCGCAGAAGAAAAGTGGAATTCACGGAAGACCAAATTGCCAAATTCGAAGAGGACATCGCCAACGGAGTCGAAGTCGACATCAAGAATTACCTAGACGGACAGACTAAAAACTATGCGAACGGAGCTTCGAAGATAGGCTATACGTTCAGCAAAAATGTAGACAGTTTTTTAAATAAAGGAATCGGTTATATCCTAGATTTCTTCGGAAAACTTCTGTCTTAATAGAAACTTTATCGATTCGATAGAGTTTTCTATTCCGTTGAGAAACGTATAGCTCTTGTCATAAAAAAAATGATATTTACAACAGCTTTTTAAATTGATAAAATGTTAAAAAAGGAGTCAAAATATGAGATATGTTTTAATTTCAGATATTCATTCGAATAGTATGATACTCGATAAAGTACTAAAAGAATTAGAAAAAGAAGATTTCGACGAGTTCATCTTTTTAGGTGATTACATCACCGACGGCCAAGCGAGCAAAGAAGTGCTAAATAAAATCAAAAGCCTAGGAGGACACATCATTCGAGGCAACAGAGAAAACTATATATTAAATTTTGACGAGACGCGAAGAGGATTCGTAAACTACGACACGATTGCTGACACATACGACTCCCTCTCAAGCGATGACATCGATTATATAAAATCGTTGAAAGAGTATGAAATGCTCGATTTAAAAGGGGTCAAGACATTGCTCATCCACGGCGAAGCGACGAATTATGCTCTGACGATGGAAGAATTCTACGATAAAATGATAGAGACATTCGACTTCGACCTCTGTCTATATGGTCACACACACAGATTCGACGACACGACCTATCGAGGACGCCGATTCATCAACCCGGGAAGTCTTTCCCAGGCGAGCGATACGCCTTCTTTTAAATATGCTCTTCTCGAGATAGGAGAAGGAATCACTTTAGAAAAAAGAGAGCTTCCCGTCGAAGACCATTTCGAAGAACTCGTCGAATACTACAAAAATACAGAGTACTATAAGAGGCACTTGATTTGGAGTACGCTCATTTTGCTTCTCACGAGAGATGCAAAGGACTATCCGTGCAGATTCATCGATTATTTTGAAACCCAAAAGAAAGACTTCGATGTCACAAATAGAGAACTTTTCAATGCATTTTATACAAAATGCTTCGAAGAATTCATGCGAGAGGTTACACCTTTATAAATGGAACAGGACGCAAAAAGTTTGTAAAAATGCGAAGAAAATAGTATAATACCGACTAGGTGAATTTTATGAAACAATCGAACATAAGAAACTTTTCCATCATCGCTCATATAGACCACGGCAAAAGTACCCTCGCGGATAGAATTCTCGAGATAACAGGTGCCATCGATAAGAGAGAACTGAAGAGCCAGATGCTCGACAGCATGGACATCGAACGCGAACGAGGTATTACGATTAAACTGAACGCCGTCGAATTAAAGTATAGATATAAAGAGGAAGAATACGTTTTACATCTCATCGATACGCCAGGACACGTCGACTTTTCTTATGAAGTGAGCCGAAGCTTGGCCGCTTGTGAGGGAGCCATCTTGGTCGTCGATGCGGCGCAAGGAGTCGAAGCGCAGACGCTTGCCAATCTCTATTTGGCATTAGAAAACGACCTCACGATTATTCCTGTCATCAATAAAATCGACCTGCCGAATGCCGATGTGCCAAAGGTGAAAGAAGAACTGAAGACAGTTCTCGGATTTAAAGACGAAGACATCCTTTTGTGCAGTGGAAAAACCGGGGTAGGTGTGCAAGAGCTCATCGAAGCAATTATCGAGAGAGTCGCTCCTCCGAAAGTCGACAACACTGCTCCGACCAAAGCGCTGATTTTTGACTCGTTGTACGATGCCTACCGGGGCGTCATCGTCTCCGTAAAAGTCGTCGATGGAAGCATCAAGATGAAAGATACGATAAAATTTTTGGCGACAGGCGAGGAATTTGAAGTCGTCGAAATCGGGGTCAATACGCCCAAAATGGTCCTAAAAGACGAACTGGTCAGTGGAGAGGTCGGTTGGATAAGTGCTGCGATTAAAAACATCGAAGGAGTCAAAGTCGGTGACACAATCACAGTCAAACGAAACGAGGCCAAAGAACAGCTCGCTGGTTACAAAGCGATGAAACCGATGGTGTATTCTGGACTGTTCCCAGTAGAGCCTAACAAATACGAAGCGCTTAAAGACGCCTTAGAAAAACTGAAACTGAACGATGCCGCTCTTTCTATCGAGCCGGAGACTTCCGATGCACTCGGATTCGGTTTTCGATGTGGCTTCCTAGGTCTACTGCACATGGACGTCATAGAAGAGAGAATACGCCGCGAATTCGATATCGAAATCATCGCGACGAGTCCGAGTGTCATATACAGAGTAAACTTGACCAACGGCGAAGAGATAGACGTCGACAGCCCGAACAAGATGCCAGACAGGGCGACAATACGCACGATAGAAGAGCCATATATCCGAACGAACATCCTCGTGCCGACGGACTTCATCGGTGCCATCATGAACCTCTGCCAGGATAAGAGAGGCATCTTCGACAATACAGAGTACATCGATCCGACGAGGGTAAACATCCACTATTACTTGCCACTCTCAGAAATCGTCTACGATTTCTTCGACAAGTTAAAAAGTTCGACGAAAGGGTACGCCTCCTTCGACTACGAACTCTCTGGATACAGAGAATCCGAGTTAGTCAAAATGGACATCCTGTTGAACGGCGAAATGGTCGATGCCCTCTCAGTCATCGTACACAAAGATTATGCTTACACGAGAGGACGTACTATCGTAGAAAACTTAAAAGAGATTATCCCACGACAGATGTTCCAAGTGCCTATCCAGGCATCGATTGGTTCCAAGATTATCGCTCGTGAGACGATTAGTGCGATGAAGAAGAACGTCCTCGCCAAATGCTATGGAGGAGACATCTCCCGCAAGAGAAAACTGTTAGAAAAACAAAAAGAAGGAAAGAAGAGAATGAAGATGGTCGGCCGCGTAGAACTTCCGAGTGAAGCGTTCTTAAGCGTCCTCAAATCGGATAAATAGAGGTAAAACATGGAAAAGAAAGAAGTATTTAAAACAGAACTGAACAACATAAAAGACGAAAAGATTAGAAAGAGCTGTGAGACGATGATTTGTCTATTGCCAGACTATTTCTTTAAAGAAGAAGCGAGTTCTACTGGAAAGTACCATCCCAAATTTGCGACAGGCGAAGGAGGTCTCGTAAGACACGTGAAGGTCGCCGTCCGCATTGCCACGGAACTCTTCGGAATATACAAGTTTGACGACGAGACGAAAGACTTAATCGTCTTCGCTCTACTCATACACGATGGTCTAAAAAAAGGACTCGAAGAGAGTCGGTACACAAAATTCGACCATCCTTTGCTGATAGGAAAATATTTGCAAGAGAATAAAGATAAATTAGAATTGACGGATGAACAGGTCGACCGCATCGTCAAAATGGACGCGAGTCATATGGGTAAGTGGAACACGAATGAATACTCTCCAGGAATCATTCTTCCACTTCCAAAGACAGTCGAAGAAAAGTTCGTACACATGTGCGACTTCCTCTCTTCTAAGAAATTCATGCACATCGATTTTGACGAAAACGACGATATTCTCGTATAAAGAAAGAAACCTTTTAAAAATCTTTTTAAAGATTTTTAGAGGGTTTTTATTATGAAACAGGATAGGGGAACAGTTCTTGTGAAATCGACAAAAATAAGATATAATAAGTATATAGAGTAGATAGAAGGACGTGGAGCATGATACAAATCAATCATGTATCGAAGCATTTTGGAGAAAAGAAAGCACTGGATGATATATCGATAGAGTTACCCAACACGGGGTTCGTCTTATTAATAGGGGAAAATGGGTCGGGAAAATCGACTTTGTTGAATACCATTGGCACTCTCGATTCTC
>CAJTZC010000013.1 GCA_910583745.1 uncultured Bacilli bacterium | reverse complement strand
ACAAGGTCCGGATAGAACACAAGGTCCGGATATATAGAAAGAGGGACCTTTTAACATGCAAAAATTTAAGAAGAATAAGAAAATACTACTCATACTTTTGGTGTCAATCATAGTGATTACAGTCGCGACTTCGGCAGCTTACATGCTCATGAACATTCTGCCGAGTATAAATGATCCTCAAAGGATGGGAGTTATAACTGACAAATTGGTCCTTTCTTACACTGACTGTGCTGACGATAATCGATTTCACTGTGAGAACATTAATAAGAATTTAGGTCTAGGAGAAAGCGTAGTAAAAACATTCCAAATAAAGAACGAATCTAAGAGCAAAATGACTTACACTTTGTATTTCAAACATTTACAAAACACTTTCAAAAATGATGAATTAGTATATAAAATAGAGAACATCGATACAGGAGAAGTACTTATAGATACGAAACCAGTTCCATATAGAGAAGTAAAGACTGCAAATGTGAAAATTAAAGAGAATCTACAAATAGAAGGTAAAACTACACAAAACTATAAAATGACAGTCACTTTCTTGAATAAAGATTACAACCAAAATGAGAATCTGAATGCCAAGTATTCAATAAAGTTGTCGATTATACCTTCAGACCAAAGACTAACAGAATCGATATCTAACGAATTAATGAGAGTTGCAAACAATTATAACGAAAAAATATGGCAACACAAAGCAGATATAAAAAAGATAGTCTTTGAAGACTCTCTAGTACCAGAAGAAAATGCGAGTTATATCTATGACATCTCCAGCGCTCAAAATGAAAGTGTGATGAGTTATCTCGTACCAGATGCAGAAGACAACACAAAATACATAGCCTACATACAATCTGATGGAGAAGTCGTAGCAAATAGTTATAGTTCATATCTACTCTACAACTTCACTTCATTAGAGACAATTAATAATTTCAGTAATTTAAATACCAGTAATGTGGTAAATATGTATGGTATGTTTTCTGGCTGTAGTAGTTTAACAGTATTAGACGTTAGCAATTTTGATACGAGCAATGTGACCAATATGCAGAATATGTTTTCTGGCTGTAAAAAATTAACTATATTAGATGTAAGTGCTTTTGATACGAGTAAGGTTACTAATATGGGCTGGATGTTTCGAAATTGTAGTAGTTTAACTGAATTAGATGTCAGCCATTTTAATACGGGAAAAGTTACTGATATGATGGGTGTGTTCTCAGGTTGTAGAAGTTTGACAACATTAGATGTAGGTCACTTTGATACGAGTAATGTTGTAGATATGAGTTCTATGTTTTCTGGTTGTAGCGGATTAACAATATTAAATGTCAGCAACTTTCGTACAAGTAAAACTACTAATATGAGGAGCATGTTTTTTAATTGTAGCAGTTTAACAATGCTAAATATAAATAATTTTGATACGAGTAATGTTGTAGATATGAGTTCTATGTTTTCTGGTTGTAGCAGTCTAACGGAATTAAGTGTTTCGAACTTTGATACTAATAAAGTTACTAACATGGGTGGAATGTTTGAGAATTGCAGTAGTTTAACAATATTGGATTTGAGTAATCTTGATACAAGTAATGTGACTGACATGGATTTTATGTTTGCCCGTACTAATTTGCATGCTTTAGACTTGAGTAGTTTTGATACGAGCAAGGTGACCACTACCTATAGAATGTTTTATACTAGTAATATAGTGGTTTTGGATTTAAGTAACTTTAATATGGAAAATGTAACGACCATGTATGGAATGTTCGAAGCCATGAATAAATTAGAAACTATTTATGCTACTGATTGGACTGTTACAAACGAGAATATAGCAAATGGAAATGCCGATGGCTTTAATCTAGTATTTAGTGCATCTTCGCATTTGCCAAATTATACCAGAGATAATATCAGTTCTTCGTACTGCAAACCTTCGACACAGGGAGGATATTTTACCGAGCCTAGTGAAAAAGCTTTAAATTAGAAATGATTCTATACTAACAGAATTTGACTGTTAGTTAAAACGAGCAGTCTAGGCAAGTTCGTAAAGTGAAAGAGAAAAGTCTTGACGAGAAGAAGCTCGATGGGTTAAAATTTAAGAGTAAAAGAGGTCCGGATAAAACACAAGGTCCGGATAAAACACAAGGTCCGGATAAGTAGAAAGAGGGACCTTTTTGCATGCAAAAATTTAAGAAGAACAGAATACTGATAATAGGAGTAATATCATTCATCCTTGTAAGTGGATTTAGTTTTTATTTAAAGCCAAAAGAAGAGAAAAAACTACAGGAAAGAAATCGTGAACTCATCGTAATGTACATTCAAAATGATAGTGGAGAATACACCACAAGTGAAGCGAAAACATTTCCCAAAGAAGGATATGTATTAAACCTAAAGAAGAGTGCCTGTAAGAATGGGAGTGTCTTATCTCAAGATAGTTTAACCAAAAAGATAAACTTAAAAGTACAGAGTAACGACCAATGTACATTATATTTTGATAAAGAAATACCCTCGTTAAAAGAATTTTATGACAATGTAACAAAAAAATCCACGGTACCGAACTTTGCAAATCCTGCAACAACCGATGAAACGGCTGATGGTTTATTCAGTATGCAAGATGATTATGGAATGAGTTATTACTTTAGAGGCACTGCGCCGGACAATTACATAAAATTTGGACAGAATGCAAGAGGGCAAGACATGTGGTGGAGAATCATCCGATTCAATGGAGATGGAACAGTGAGAATGCAATATGACGGAGCAGGGACAAGCGGAATGAACAGCTACACAAGAGGATTTGCGATGACAGGACAACCATGGAATAGTACTTATAATGATGCAAAATATGTAGGATGGATGTTCGGAGGAGCGAATGGAAGTGCAAGTACGAGCAGAGAACAAGCACAAAGAAATGAAACCGACTCACCAATAAAGACAAAGGTAGACGAATGGTATAAGACGAATATAGTGGACACAGGATATGGAAATTATGTAGCAGACAATATCTTCTGTAATGATAGAAGTACCCCAGGAAAGAGTGCAACTGGATTAAGCGGCGACACAGGGTTAGGATATGGAAGTAACGTAACAGCATATGGATCAACGGCAAGAACAAATGTGTGGAATACAGACGAAAGTAAAGTACAACCGCGTTTCACGTGCCCACAGGAGAATGACAAATACACAGTGGAAGAGACGAGTGGAGGAAACGGGGCTTTGACTTATCCAGTAGGGTTAATCACAGCTGATGAAATCGTAGCAGCCGGCAGCGGGAAGTACGGAACAACTAACAATAGTTATTACTTAAATAAAGGAAGTTGGTACTGGTCGTTTTCACCTAGCAGTTTCGGAGGTAGCTATGCCTATGTGTTTCGTGAGTCGAGCTATTTGAACAGCAACAGCGTGCATAACAGTGGTGCGATTGCTCCGGTCATTAACCTTAAAGTTGAATACATCGAAAAATTCAAAGGAAATGGCACTATCGATAGTCCTTATCGACTCATAATTTAAAATTTGGCATTTTAAGAGAAAATGAAGGGGGTACTACCTTTTCTTTTTTTAACTTTTTAAAAAATGGTATTTTTTATTATCTGTCGAAAAAAAACCAAAAACAGAACATTTGTACAAGATTTTTGCACTTTGTCGACAAAAAATGAGAAAAATAAAATTTTCCCGGTATAATAATAGTAGGAGGTAGGAAAGTTTGCGCAAAAAAAAGAATACTCCAAAAAAGAATAAAAGGTGGTTAAAGTCGATAATAGAAGGAGAGATGAAAAATGACTTTAACAGAACTACAAAATGAGGAGCCAGCAGATTTATCAGGTCATTTCGCTTTTGTTGCTGGATGTATACTGATTGACAAACGCTTTGCCAAATATCTTACGCTAGTCGT
The DNA here is from genome assembly GCA_910583745.1 of uncultured Bacilli bacterium. Lineage (GTDB taxonomy): Bacteria > Bacillota_I > Bacilli_A > RF39 > UBA660 > RUG11867. Next base: position 44,185 of record CAJTZC010000013.1, on the reverse strand, counting down.
CGCGAAGCTTCTCCATAAATCTGTGCAAGAGATAGAGAAAAATTTCAGTTTAGATGGAAGAGAAATGATTTTTTCAAATGAAAAAGATTGCTGTAAAATTGGTGTAATCATCAAAGGCAAAAAATTAGACATAAAGGGTATGCTTCCAGAGGCGAAAGATTGGGCTTTTGATGAGGTTTTATGCGGTTTCGAACTAGAAGTACTGCAATACGGAGATTTAGGTAAAGAGGCAGACCCAGAAAAGGCCTATAAAATTAAATTTAGTCATGGCGATGTCCATGAGACAGGAGAGTTTATTCATCGGCGCAGTGCGAGAGTTGAAGAGTTAAAAACAAGAAAAAAAGTCGATGACATTGAACTCATCGAAGTAAATTTAGATAATTTAAGAAAATTGGCTTATATCACAGTAAAAGAGTTCGATGAACGCTCTTTAGAGAAATTGCTCTATGTATTTGCCAATCCGAATTTTGATGAGCTCGAGGAAGTATATGAGGGCGACAAGCTCATGGAAGAAATAAGAGTGATTCTATATGATTTCTTGTGTGAACTTCGGTATGTCTATAGTGAAGGCGAAGTCCAAGAAGGGTTTTTAAAAAATGATTAGAAATCTTTAATTCGAGATTGCTGTTGGCTTTTTCTTGTAAAGGGAAGTGTTTTTTGCTATAATGTCTTCAGGTAGAGAGTGATATATATGACGAATATATACGATATGACGAGAGAAGAACTCATCGACTGGTTGGGGACGAAAAACGTCAAATCTTTTAAAGCGATACAGATATACGAGTGGTTGTATATGAACAGAGTCAAAAGCTTTGATGCCATGACAAATTTAAAAAAAGATTTTATAGAAGAATTAAAAAAAGAATTCACGATCGAGGAATTAAAAATTAAGAAGCTCGAGACGAGCGAAACGACTTTAAAATACTTATTCGAACTCAACGATGGCAATTTTATCGAAGCAGTCGTCATGAAGCACGATTACGGCGTGAGTGTTTGCGTATCGAGTCAGATAGGTTGTAATATGGGTTGTGCCTTCTGCGAAAGCGGAAGACTCAAGAAAGTTCGCGACCTGTTGCCTGGCGAAATCATAGGTCAGTTGTTAGCCATCGAAGAAAATTCGGGATTAAAGATAAATTCTGTCGTCATTATGGGTATAGGAGAACCGTTCGATAACTATGATAATATTATAAGGTTCTTAAAAATCGTCAACGACGCGAAGGGGATGGCAATTGGAGCTCGCCATATCACTGTCTCGACAAGCGGGATAGTCTCGAAGATAAGAGAGTTTTCCGATTTTCCATTGCAAATAAACCTCGCGGTGAGCTTGCATGCGCCGAATGACGAGATTCGAAATAGAATCATGAAAATAAATAAGGTTTACAATATTGACACTCTTATGGAGGCAATTCGAGAATATACGACAAAAACTAATAGACGTGTCACCATCGAATATGTTATGCTTAAGGGGATAAACGACAGTAAAGAATGCGCTCAGGAATTAGTAAACCTTCTAAGAGGAATGAACGTATACGTAAATTTAATTCCTTATAATGAGACGAGTCACTCGGAATTCGAAAAGTCGAGTACTAAGAGAAAAGATGACTTTTTTGAAATTCTCAATAAGAGTGGCATCACTGTCACTGTCCGTCGCGAATTCGGTGGAGGTATCTCTGCTGCTTGCGGGCAGTTACGCGCAAACGAGGTGGAAAGATGAAATCGTTCTATATAACAGATCCTGGAATCGTGAGAAGTCATAACGAAGATTCCGTAACAATCGTCAAAAATATAATGGGCGAACACATGATGATAGTAGCAGATGGAATGGGAGGACACCGTGCTGGAGAGATAGCGAGTGGTATTGCTGTATCCCATCTAAGCGAGAGATTTATGAACCTATCGAGCATAGGAAGTAAACTCGACGCTATCAATTGGTTGGATGAGAATGTTGCGATTATCAATGCTGAAATAATAAAGTACGCTAATAGCAATTCAGATTGTATGGGAATGGGTACGACTTTGGTTTTGGCCATTCTAACGGAAGAATTTTTGATATTCGGAAATGTCGGAGACTCGAGTGGTTTCGTGTTGAAAAACAAAAAACTACACAAAGTGACGAAAGACCATACTCTAGTCAACGTATTGGTCGAATCTGGGGAGCTTACTGAAGAAGAGGCGGCCAACCATCCAAAGAAAAATGTCCTCATGAGGGCTCTAGGAGCTAGCGACAAGCAAGAATTGGATAAATTCGCTGTCGAAACCGATATCGATGCTATTCTTCTGTGTAGCGATGGGCTTACGAACATGTTGAGCAATGAACAAATCGAAAACATACTGAACGATGAGGAACTCGATATCGAAAGAAAACTGACTAAAATCGTTCGTAAATGTAATTCTAGGGGGGGTACTGACAACATTTCGGTCGCGTACCTAGTTAAGGAGAGTAAAGAATTATGATAATGAAGGGGCAAAAAATTAACGACCGTTATCAAATCATCAAGTCGATAGGCGAAGGCGGAATGGCCAATGTCTATTTGGCTTACGATACGATTTTGGATAGGAATGTCGCCGTCAAAGTTCTTCGTGGCGATTTGGCTAGTGATGAAAAATTTGTCCGTCGATTCCAACGAGAAGCTCTAAGTGCGAGCTCTCTCGCTCATCCGAACATCGTAGAAGTGTACGACGTCGGTGAAGACAACGGTTCCTATTACATGGTCATGGAATATATCGAGGGAAAACATCTAAAGAATCTCATCAAGAAACGTGGGAAATTGACTTTATCGGAAGTCATCGATATCATGAGTCAAATCTGCGATGGACTTGCCGTCGCCCATGATTCGTATATCATTCACAGGGATATCAAACCGCAGAATATCATGATTTTGGACAGTGGACTCGTCAAGATTACAGATTTTGGAATCGCTATGGCGTTGAACAGTACTCAACTGACACAGACGAATTCCGTGATGGGTAGTGTCCATTATCTTCCACCAGAGCAGGCCAGCGGAAAAGGCTCGACCATGCAAAGCGATATCTATTCGATGGGAATACTCATGTATGAACTTTTGACGGGGACGCTTCCCTTTAGAGGAGAGAATGCCGTAGAGATTGCTTTAAAGCAGCTCAAAGAGCCTATACCAAATTTGAAAGAAAAGTTGCCAGATATACCAAATTCTATCGTCAACATCGTAAAAAAATCGACGGCTAAAAATCCTAAAAATCGATATAACGATGCAAGGGAGATGTTAAACGACATCAAAACAGCAATGGACGACAGTCGTGCCGGAGAAAAAATCGTCGAATTTGCATTCCCTGAAGTCGAAGAAATCGATAGACAAGCGGCTCTAAAAAAAGCCGCAAAAGAAAATACGGAAGCCAAAAAAGCTCCCGTTAAAGAAGAAACTGTTGTGATGTCAAAGAAAGTGACGGAGGACGAAGTGAAAAAAGAAAACAAATTGCTCTTAGCATTAGGTGCAGTATTCACTGGAATCGTCGTATTGGTGACGGCCATCTGTGTCGTTTTGCCACAAGTGACTAGCGTGGGAAATGTCAAAGTTCCCGATGTCAGCGAGATGGACGAAGTGAAAGCCGAAGAGATACTCATCGAAGAAGGTTTGCGAATCAACCAAGAGATAAAAGAAACTCCTTCTGATACGATTCCTGTCGGACAAGTGGTCAAAACAGACCCTGCTGCAGGTCGAACAGTCAAAGAGGGAACGGAAGTAACTATCTATGTCTCTTCTGGACCGAATGCCCTCACTTTAGAAGATTACACGGGACAGAATTATATAGAGGTCAAGGCCAAACTCGAAAGTCTCTATTCTATCAATATTAAAGTCGAATCGAAGGACGTAGACAATCCGGCCGATTATAAAGCAGCCGAGATTATAGGACAATTTCCACTTCCAGGTGAAAAAGTCCTAGAAGGTGGAACGCTCATCTTGTATTATCCTAATATCGAAGAGAGATATCCTGATTTTACGACGGGGGATTACACATTGACTGAGATAGAAGAATTCGCTAAAAAATACAGTTTAAAATTAAATACAAAGTACGTAGTGACCAACGATGTTCCTGCGGGTACGATTATTGCCCAGAGTAGACAGCCGAATACGCCGATTTCCCCTGGAGTGTCGTTCACGATTTCGATATCGCAAGAACCTCTCGACGAGGAACCAATCGGTGGTGAGGGAGAGACCAATGAATAAAAACGGTTACATCACAAGAATAATAAGTAATCTCTTCACGGTCGAAACAGTCGACGGTGAAATCTACGAGTGTCGTGCTCGTGGGAAGTTTAGAAACGACTCTGTAGCCCCCTTAGTTGGGGACTTTGTCGTTATAGACTGTGAAAACGCCTATATTTTGGAGATTGCCAAAAGACGAAACGAACTGCTTCGTCCTCAAATTGCAAATGTCGATGTGGGGCTCATCCTTACGAGTGTCAAAGATCCCAATTTGAGCTTAAATCTTTTGGACAAACAGCTCGCGGTCGTCCAAGCGGCGAACATTGAGCCTATTATTTGCATTTCTAAGATGGATTTGCTCTCTAAATCTGAACTGAAAGAAGTCAAAGAGATTTTTAAATACTATAAAAAAATCGGATTTAAAGTCGTCAGCAATCGACATCTCTTTAAGCTAAAACGATATATAAAGGACAAGACTGTCGTTTTGACTGGGCAGACTGGGGCAGGCAAGTCGACTCTTTTAAATAAGCTGGATCGCACTTTGGATTTGAAGACGAATCCAATCAGTAAAGCTTTGGGAAGAGGAGTCCACACGACGCGACACGTAGAACTTTTCAAGGTTGGAAAGGCTCGAATCGCCGATACACCTGGTTTCAGTGCTCTCGACTTGCACTTTTCCAAAGAAAACCTCGCTGAACTCTATCCCGATTTTAAAGGGTATTCTTGCAAATTCGACAACTGTTCTCACGTGAACGAAAAAGACTGTGGGGTCAAAGAAGCCGTGCAAGAAGGAAAAATAAGAAAAAGTCGTTATGAAAACTATGTAAAATTTAGAGATGAGATGAAGAAATGAAGTTAGCTGTATCTATTTTGTCTTCCAATTACGACGAGGAAGAGACAATTCAAAGACTCAATGCGACCGACGCGGAATACCTGCATTTGGATATCATGGATGGACATTTCGTAATGGATAAGACACCGGAAAGAGAGTTTTTGCATCTCTCGAACAAACCTTTAGATGTCCATTTGATGGTTTCCAACCCTTTTAGTTATATCTCTAAATATGCTGCGATGCATGTCGACTGTATCACGATTTCTTTCGAAACGGATGATGACAAACGCGGCATACTCGGGTATATTCGATCTCGCGGAATCAAATGTGGTCTTGCGATAAAGCCAGAGACAACCGTCTGTGAACTTCAAGATTACTTGGAAATGTTAGATGAAATCGTCGTCATGACCGTGGAACCAGGAAAAGGCGGGCAGAAGATGCTCGATGGCCCCTTGGACAAAATCAGCGAGCTCGTGAGGCTTCGCGAAGAAAAAGGCTACAACTACAAAATTGTCGTCGACGGAGGTGTCAACGAGGAGACGATTGAGAAAGTCAAAGAGGCCGACATGGCCGTCGTGGGCTCTTATGTTTGCAAAAGTGAGGACTTTCAAGCACAAATCGACAAGTTAAGACTTTAAAATATGATATAAAAATGGTAGAATATTAAAAGAAAGAAGTGTTTGTTATGCAAAAGATAGTCATTAAAAGTTACGAGTCTAAGAAAAATCTGGTCACTCCCGTTTTGTTTTTTATCGTCGGGTTGATTCTTTTCTTGAATCCGAGTGGAGTCGTCAATTTTATCTCTTACATATTCGGAGGAGTCTTTTTGGCTCTCGGAATAGGGAAATACGTTGCAGACAACAAGAGAATAGATAAGACGACAGGGGATACTTTTTACAGTGTCGTGATGATCATTCTGGGAGTCATCTTTATCTTCTTTTCAGGAGCTATCGAGTTCTTGATACGACTTGCCATCGGACTGTGGATTATCGTCAATGCTATCAATACTATTGCCATTGGGGCGAATCTCGCCAAACTCGAGAAGAAAGCCGTAGTCACTCTCATCATCGGGTTCATTTTGTTGCTGATGGGACTCTATACGATTTTAGTAGAAAACTTAGTGCTCTCTACTTTAGGATTGGTCATACTCATCTATGCCATCTTAGAGATTGTCGATTATTTCTATATCCAGTCAAAAAATAGATAAGGTGATTTTATGTTAAAAATTAAGGATTTAAAAGTCGAAGCCGATGGAAGAATCGTCATCGACGGTTTAAATTTAAAAGTTCCAAGTGGCGAAGTACACGTCATCATGGGTCCGAACGGAATAGGGAAGAGCACGATATGCAGGACGATTATGGGAGACCCGAACTATAAACTCAGTGGGGGCTCTATCGAATACAATAACGAAGATATCGGCAATTTACCCCCTAACGAGCGTGCGAAGAGGGGTATCTTCTTGTTGGAACAAAATCCTACTGCGATACCTGGAGTGACCAATGCCGAGATGCTACGCGCTGCCCAAGCGGATAGAGGAATAAAAGAATCGATATTCGAATTCAATAAAAAGTTGACTTCAGCCTGCGAAAGACTGCATATTGCCACTGAGTATATCCATCACAACATCAACGAGAACATGAGCGGTGGAGAAAAAAAGAAGAACGAACTCTTGCAAATCGAAATATTGAGACCGACGTGTATCCTTTTGGATGAGCTCGACAGTGGGCTCGATGTCGATTCTCTAAGGAACCTTGCGATGCGACTGAACGATTATAGAAAAGAAAATAAAGCCTCTATTTTGGTCATCACACACCATAAGAATATTTTGGAATATTTGACACCAGACAGGGTTTATGTCCTCAACGATGGGAAAATAAGCATGGAAGGTGGCATGGAAATCGCCGAAATGGTCGAAAAAAGTGGTTTTAAAGGGGCGTTTAGTGTAGGTGAATAGAGATTATGTGAATAATATAATATTGAGTGGTGGAATCGTCGAGTTGGACAAGTATATCGACGACGCACGAATCGTCATCAAAGAAGATACGATTATCAATGCTGTCAACCTTCACAATAACATGAATTTAACCATCGTCGTCGAGGAAGAGTGCAATTTAGAACTTAACCTGTTCGACTATGCCGTCAGCCTGGAGATAAATTTGGACATAGAACTGCACGACAGGTCGACTCTCACCCTCAATGGAGCTTTTATCTCTGAAATAAGGTATGAGCTCAACGTAGATGCAAAGTTGTATGGCGACAATATTTATGCATGTGTCGACATTCGCGGAGTCAATGAACGCGAAGGAACAGTCAAAATCAATATGAATGGCACGGTCGCGGGAGAAACTCATGGAAACGTCCTTAATGAATATGCCAAGGTGTTAAACAAGAGTGAGCTCTCCAATGTGCTGATTCCGAATCTAATCGTCAATACGAACGACGTCGAAGCGAATCACGGCGTAAGTATCGGTTCTATCGACGAGAAAGAACTGTTTTATCTGATGAGCAAGGGCATAGATAGACACAATGCAGTCAAAATAATAGAAGAAGGCTTTTTAGAAGCAATCATGCCAGAAGATGTAAAGGAGAAAATTAAAAATATACTCGTAGGGAGGTGAACAATATGAACGTACTTGAAGATTTTCCTATGTTGAATAGAGATTTAATCTATTTCGACAACGGAGCGACGACTTTTAAGCCTCAGTGCGTCATCGACGCGATAGTCAACTACTATTCGAATTATTGTGCCAATGCGCACCGCGGAGATTATGAAATCAGCTTGCAGGTCGATGTAGCTTACGAAGGAACGAGAGATAAAGTACAAAAGTTCATCAACGCAAAGCACAGAGAAGAAATCATATTTACGAGCGGGACGACCGATTCTTTAAATATGATTGTCAACGGTTTCTTTGAACACGTGTTAGACCCGGGAGACGAAGTCATCCTCTCGGATTCGGAACACGCGTCGAATGTGCTTCCCTGGTTTCGATTGGCGAACAAAAAGGGCATCGTCATAAAATATGTGTCCTTAGATGACAATTTTCACGTCACGATGGACGCCATCAGAAGGGCTACAACTCCTAAAACTAAGGTGATATCTTTAGCGGAGATTACGAACGTCGTTGGAGATGTGAGACCGATTAAGGAGATATGCGAGTTCGCCCATAAAAACAATATCTTCGTCGTATGTGACGGTGCACAGAGCGTACCTCATAAAAAATGTGATGTACAAGAGAGTGATGTCGATTTTCTGACATTTTCGGCCCACAAGATGTGTGGTCCAACAGGAGTAGGAGTTCTCTACGGGAAAATCGAACTCTTAGAAAATGTGGACCCTGTGAAGATGGGGGGCGGAATGAACGAATCTTTCGATAACGAAAACGCCATTTTTCTTAAGGAACTGCCCATGCGATTGGAAGCTGGCACTCCGAACATTGCAGGAGTGATAGGCCTCGGCGCGGCAGTAGATTATTTAACGAAAATCGGTATGGATAACATTTTGGTCGAAGAGACCAACCTAAAAAAATATTTGGTAGAAAAGCTGTCAGCTCTATCTCATATAGACATAATAAACGAAGAATGCGACAGCGGCATCGTGGCTTTCAACGTGGACGGCATCTTTCCCCAAGATGTAGCTATCTATTTAGATAAGTATAACGTCTGCGTGAGAGCAGGCAACCACTGTGCTAAGATTTTAAAGAAGGCTTTAGGAGTCAAAAATACGGTTCGAGTCAGTCTGTATTTTTATAACACGAAAGAGGAAATCGATTCTCTCGTAGAACTTTTAAAGGATAGAGATAAAATAATGAAGGAAATGATTTAAATGGACGAGAATTTAAAGAGGGAAGTCATTTTGGACAATTATTCTAATCCTAGCAATAAAACACGCGTCGAAGATGAACGGTATATCTATAAAAATTCGAACAACTCCTCTTGTATCGACAACATCGATATCTGGGTGTTGATTGAGGAAGGCATCATAAAAGATTTAAAATTCGACGGGGAAGCATGTGCGATAAGTACGGCGAGTACTTCTATTATGACGAAGGAATTGGTCGGAAAGACAATCGAAGAAGCCAAAAAATTTATCGAAAACTTTTACAACATGATAGAGGAGCAAACGTACGATAAGGCTATTTTAAACGAGGCGCTTGCCTTCGATACGATTTACAAACAAGCCAATAGAAAAACGTGTGCAACTCTTCCTTACAAAGGAATTTTAGACGCGATGGAAGAATACGAAAAGGGACATGCCTAAGAGTAGGTGTGTCTTTTTATAGGTATAAATTTGCTTTGAATAGAAAAGCCGGTTGGTCGTGGATCTCTCAGGTTAAATTGTCGTAAAAGTAACACTAAAATGACATTATTATGTTGACACTTTGTATAATAGTATTATAAAATTTAGATTCCCAGAAGATAGGAACGACGACAGATAAATTGGTCCTTTGCTAATAAAAACAGTGCTTCCCTGTTTTACAATTTTACCTCATTAGAAACCATCGAGAATCTCGCTAATTTTATTACGAATAATGTTACAGATATGAGCAACCTATTCTCCGGATGCAAAAATTTAATGTCTTTAGACCTGAGCAATTTTAATACGAGCAAAGTGACTCCTATGAATATTATGTTTTCTGGATGTAGTCGTTGGAGACACTGGATTTGAGCTACTTCGACACGAGTCTTGTCACTGACTTGAGCAATCTGTTCAACGGATGCATTAAATTGACGTCACTGAATATGAGCAATTTTGTCTTAAATGAATCTGCAATTAATAGTTTTACGTTTCATAGTGTGTCAGAATCGATTAAAATAAAAGTTAAAAATCAAGAATTAAAACAGTGGATTATCAGTGCTTGTACAATGCCAAAATTGAACGATGCAAACTTTGTACTCATTTAAAAGAAGGGGAGCTGAAGAAGGCTCTCTTTTTATATGGAATGAAATCTATGAATTCAGTTGCGTCCTCTCTTTTGATGCGATATAATTTACCTATGACAATCACTTAAAGCTGCGCCTCCTGTGGTGAGGGTGCAGAGTTGAATTGCACGAATGGTCATAGGACTCGGAGTAAAGGAGCGGTGGAACATGATGCGAATAAAAGATGTAAGTAAAAAGTATGGCAACAAAATCGCTTTAGACCGCGTCAGCTTTCAACTTCCTGAGACAGGATTGGTCGCCATAAATGGAGAGAACGAGGAGGGCAAAGAGGCTCTTTTTAAACTATTAGGCGGATTGGAACGGCCCGATTCGGGGTCGATTATTTTCGACAATCTCGTATTGAGCTGTAAGACCGAAAGAGAACTCGCCGACTTTAGATCTAAGTATGTAAGTTTCGTATTTAAGGATGACAATCTCTTTGAGAATAAAACGGTAGAGGAGAATTTAAAAGTATTCGAAACTCATTCAGTTTTCGATAAAGTGGTGACGATGTTTAAATTGGAACCTCTTCTCGATAAACCAGTTTCCAGTTTGACTCTAGAACAGAAAAGCTATGTTTCTATAGCACGAGCAATGTCGAAAAACTCTAAAATTTTCTTAGCACAAGAGTTGACAGAAGACATCAGCCTCGAATTAAAACGCTCTTATCTTCTCATGCTGAAGTCTCTGAGTCAAACTAGGCTCGTCATCGTCGTGTCTCGTGAAGATTATGAAATCGACGAGTATGCGGATGTCTTTATCGAGGTCGATAGAAATTCTCCTATCCATGTCAACTATTTTAAAAATATACAAAATAAAAATGAGATTCCTCCTTTTCAGGAAAAAATTGCCGATTTTAGACATATTACGAAAGCGATTTTTAGTGAGTGGAAACTTTTGGTCAGTTCGAGTTTGTTCGCTGTATTCGCTTTAGGAGCACTCCTCTTATCGTTGTCTATTTTGTCTTTTGATGGAGTCGATTATCAAGTGTATACGATGAAGGAAAATGGCGACGACTTTTTTGCTATTTATCCCGATAAAAAATACATCGATGAAGAAGAATTTCTGGAATTAGAACAGCTAGATGCTTTCGAGAAGCCTATAAGACTGGGTTATCGGGTCGGAGGGGTGGAGTATGCTTATCATCGGTTTGCTTTCGATGAAAAAAGCGCACAGTTTTCAGACGAGCATTATCGAGTTATGCCGACGAATTACACTTTTTTTGAGTTGATCGATGGAGACAACATCGATATAGGAAAGACCCCTGCGATGGGGCACGAAATCGTCATCAATTCCTACTTGGCCGATGCGATTGTCGCCTTGGGTGTGAAGGATTCGTCTGGAGAATACTATCGCCCAGAAAATTATGAGGCATTGGTGAACGACAAGAGAAAGATAGCGTTGATGGATAAATACGTCGTCATTTCTGGTATCAAAAAAGTACACTTGTCTTCACCAGGGACTCTCTTCGACAATTATGAAGATGTCGTCGAGAATGAAGGGGGACATATCTATGTCTCTAGCGATTTTTTTGAGGAGTTTAAAGCTTCAAATGAATTGGACCCTAAGCTGATTTTTTCATACGATAATGAGGAGGATGTCAAAAAAAGCATAGCTTTTGATAAGTTGAAAGCTTTCGAAGAGTCGGTCATTTTAGAAGACGAGACTGAAGTAAATACATTAGGACTTCAAGAACTGATAATCAGACAAGAGGACATCGAATCTTTCGGAATATACAAAGATACCGCCGTCGGAAGTAAAGTAAACCTCTATGTGAGAGATGCTGAGGGCTCGATTATCGAGACGATGACTTTTACTGTTCGAGGAATCACTAAAGATGACACAATCTATTATAACGCGCAGACTCTCGCGAAATACAACTGGAGTGGTCAGTCTGTCGATAAAGCGGTCGTCCATGCGACTTCTGAGCAAATGATGAGAACTCTTTTAGAAATAGACTTTACAAGTGAGAAATATCCTTATATGGTGAAGACAAACTATACGCGAATTATCGATTTGCTAGAGAGAGACACTAAAATTGTCGGTTCGACTGTAGGGTTTTTAAGTGGCGCGTTATTTCTCTTTGTCGTGACAACTTTGGCTCGACACATTTTCTCTACCATCGAGGATAAGAGAAACAATCTGGGTCTATTAAAAGCTTTGGGAGATGACAATCGCAGAATATGCCTTTCATATGTCCTACATGTGTTTGTGTCGTCAGTCGGCATTTGTTTGGTATCTCTCGGGGTTGCGTTTGCAGTCAGTCACGCGATCAATTCTTATTTGATCAATTCTACCATTCTCAAAGGAAACATCGTTTTGATAGAAAGTTCTTCTGTTTTTAAAGTTTTCTTAGCGATTTTGTTTATGGATTTCCTCACTTCCCTCGTTATTTATAAAAAGATTGTACAGATAAATTGCTCTTGAGAATTCCATAATAATGTGTTAGAATATCTCTTGTGTTATAAGTATAAAAAGTATATCTCCAGCATGAGAAGTGGCAAACTTTATAAGTAAGTAATCTCATTGAGACTACTTTTTTTATCGAGGAAAGGAGCAGAGTGCTTATGAGTGTTACACTATACAGAAGAATGAGCGTCGAGGAGGCGAATGGAACTCTCGCGTCTAAGAAGATATTGCCCCCTAATAGCCATTATGCCGACAAAAGAAAATGGTTTACGACGACTCTGTTCGTCTCTTGTTGGTCACACAATCCCTATTTAGGCAGTTCAACCGAGATATTAAAAGTGACTGTCGAGGACAGTTATTTTCAAAAAATATTGGAATGTGGCGAGAAAATGAAATCTGGGTTCAGAGAAACGGATAATCCGTATGTCTATGTCATGCCCAACGATGCGATAGGGGATTTCTATAATGTAGGAGTGACAGACTTAGATGAACTCAATGCGGCAATTTTGAGTATCAGTCCCGTCGAAGGGTATTATGAAGAAACTTTGCAGGAAGAAATCTTAAAAGGCGATTTAAGGCAAATGCCTCAGGATTGGTCTGCACTCCAGGAATGTGAATACTTTGTCCAAGTTCCTTACGATGTGGCCATCATGATGGTCGCTTACCAAACGGTTATGAGAGAAGCTCTATTTATCAATACCGTCCATTTTTCGAAAGATAAGAAATATTTAGAGCGAGTCAATTTTGGAAATCGCCCCGTCACCCTTCGCGTGCTGTTCGGCGAGAATATTAAAAACATGACCTTTTATGATGAAATCACTTTTGCATTAAAAAAATCTGACTTTTTTAAAATCATGAAACAGATTCGAGGCGTCAAAATTTACGATGTCGGTCAAATCGATTTTGTCGATTCGAAAGAAAAGTTCTCGAGTACAGGTCTTTCTGAACTTGTCGAAGAGGACTTGTGCGGTGAAACGACAGAAGTCAAACCTCTCAAAGAGGTGGAAGGCATCAATTTTTCAAAATATGAAGCGATAACGGCTATGCTCTTTAAAAAGAATTTTACTTTGGAAAGTTTGTATCCATTTGTCGATATGTTTCGCGATATGGAGGGAATTGTAGGACATAGTAACTATCAAATCCTTTCTTTAAAGTCTTTTGTCGAAAAGAGTGTGAGAATGAGCAATCTCGTGCTCAACTATCTCAAAGATGCTGGCAACCATTACTCTACTGAGGAAATCATACGAATCAAGTGGGAACTGCTGTTGAACAGCATCGCGAAGCCTTATTGTGAGAGAAAAGAGCGCGATTGCTATATCGAATACGTAGGTTTTTCGAAACTATATCAAAACATCGTCGGGTCGATGTTTATCGACGACTTCGGTTTCGATTTGAGGATTATCGATATCATCACTGGCTGTGATGAGAATATGGGATTTAAAAGAATTTGTAAGATTAGAAAAAGCGTTTTAGAAGCGATAATGACGTATTATACTTGCTCTTCCGAGGAAGCGCTTCAAAAACTTATTTCTTATATCCGCATTTCCTTTGCATGCAAGATAAGTAAAATGGCAGCTCTAAAACCGAAGAGATTTTATAAAAATTTTGTGAGTTGCCTCCGTGCAGTTAAGACTTGGGAGGACAGCATTTTTGAACCTTTTCATGTCAGTTTAGGTATCGATTATGAGAGCTTGTATTTCTATTATAAGGAAGCTTACTATAGAATTATAGAGGGTTACTATTTGGAAGAGAATGAGACCACACGAGAGATGGTTTGGAAACTCGTCGAAGAGGATTATAACGACTTGTGCTGCACATACGAGGCTTTACGAAAGTGCCACCATTTAAATGATGAGACCCAAATCGATTACGATTATCTCGTCGGAAACTTCTTTAGAGAAGGGGACTCTCTCGTCAAGAAATACTTTATGGATAGCTATACAGATAAATCGCCCCATGGCAAAACGCATAGCGATAGAGTAGGCGTGTATGCTTATCTATTGGGCAAATTAAAAGGTTTGTCGGATGAAGAGATTGAAATTCTTCTCATTGCAGCCAAACTTCACGATATAGGAAGAGTGCACGACGACGAGGATGCAATTCACGGATTGAGAAGCTCACTCATCGCAAAGAAATTGGGCTTACTCGGTAAAAGTGCAAATAGGCGGTATATCTATTTTCTCATGGAAGCTCATTCTCTACCCGATGAAGAAAAGGACGCATGTATGAAAAGACACAACCTCTCTTCTTACAAAGCTACCTTATTATACGACATTTTTAAAGATGCAGATGCTCTAGACCGCGTGCGGTTCGATAAGAAAAGTCGTCCAAAGAGTGCCCTAGATTTGCGCTTCCTTCGCACTGTGGAAGCGAGGTGCTTGGTCAAGTTTGCTTATCTTTTAAACGCCGCTTATCGGATGGACAAAAGAGAACTTGCTCCGAGTATCCAAGTGCATATCAATCAACCGTTAAAATAGAGCACATATCTATTTTACAACGATGGGTTTTTGTGATAGAATTATAAAAGATGGAAGGTGAAGATATGAGAAGTGGATTCGTGAGCATTATAGGAAGGCCTAACACTGGCAAGAGCACTCTTTTGAATTCAATCGTGAATGCGAAGTTGGCCATCACGTCGAACGTGGCGGGTACGACGCGAAATACTATCGAAGGGATATACAACGACGCGGATACGCAGATTATCTTTATCGATACACCAGGAATACATAAACCTATCAATCGCTTAGGCAGAGTATTGAATAGGGAATCCTACAGGATGCTCAAAGATATCGATGCGATTCTCTTTCTCGTCGATGCTTCCGAAAAGTATGGGACGGGAGATGAGTTCGTCCTCAGGACTTTTAAAACTGTAGATGTCCCCGTCATCTTAGTCATCAATAAAATCGACAAGATAAGCGATGAACAATTGGTTGCTAAAATCAACGAATTCAAAAATCTCTACACTTTTGCCGATATCGTTCCTGTCAGTGCTCTCAACGACGACAATGTCGACGAACTTATCAAAGTCGTGAAGGCTTATATGAACGACGGTATGAAGTATTACAGCAGTGACCAGATTACGAATCTGAATCCTAAATTCATGATAAGCGAACTCGTTCGAGAAAAAGTTCTGCGATTAACTCATGAGGAGGTGCCACATTCTGTAACATGTGTCACGACACATTATCAAGTAAAAAAAGACATCGTCGAGGTCTACGTCGACATCATCGTCGACAGAGACTCTCTAAAGAAAATTATCATAGGGAAGGGCGGTTCAATGCTCAAGGAAATCGGAAGCCAAGCTCGTGCAGAAATCGAGACGATGTTCGATAAAAAGGTCTATCTCGAGCTGTATTGTAAAACCGTACCAAAATGGAGAGATAGAGAAAATTTACTCAAAGATTTAGGTTTCTCCGAACACGACGAATAAAATTTGTCTTTTTACCCCAAAATAGTAGTAGAAAGGGGTAATAAAGATGAAAAAGAAGGATGCATGGCTAAAGTTTGTCGCCTCTGGCAAAGTGGAAGATTACCTAGAATATAAGAAAATCGAAAGAAAGGAAAAGTAGTAGATGATTAGGGAGTTTGAAGGTATAATTGTCTCGGAAACTCCATACGGAGAATCGAGCAAAATATTGAATATTTTGACGAGCGAGGAAGGAATCATCGGTGTGATGGCTAAGGGTGCGAAAAAAATAAAGAGTCCCTTGCGGTCGTTTACTGAAAAGTTTACTCTCGGAGTATTTCAAGTCTATTACCATAAGGACAAACTCTCTACGTTGGTCAGTGCTGACATCATCAATCCACTTTTGAACATCAAGACCGATATCGTAAAGATAGGGTATCTGACTTATGTCGTAGAACTCGCTTCTCAAACGGCAAAACAGAACGACGACACGAACATTTATTCTATGTTGAAAGCGACGATTTTGAAAATAGAAGACGGTTTGGACCCGAGGATAATGACGAACATCTTGGAAGTGAAGCTGCTCGATTATCTCGGCGTCGGCATCGATTTTAATCAATGCATAAAGTGTGGCAACAGCACAAATATCGTCACGATTAGTGGAGATGAAGGAGGCTATATCTGTCAAGATTGCCATACAAATGAGCCCATCTATAGCGATAAGACGATTAAAATGTTTCGACTGTATTACTATGTAGATATCCATTCTGTAAGCGATTTGAAGATAAGCGACGAGGTCGTCTCTAATATCGACGAAATCTTGCGAGATTATTATGACCGTTTTACAGGTCTATATCTCAAGAGCAAAGAGTTTTTAAAAAGTGTGATATAAAAATAATATACTGACTATTCGCAGTATATTATTTTTTTAAAAGTTCAGCAAAGTCTGCTTGGGATAGCTCGGGCTTTTTTTCTTTTTCGTAGACGGGAAGTAAGTGCATATGGTAGTGCTTGACTTGTTGCTCGTCTCCATAGTTGACTATCACTTTTATGCCTGTCAAGTAGGGATAGGTCGTCTCCATTTTTTTAATTAGCATTCTCGCCGTTTCCTGTATTTTGTTGTTTATTTCGTCGTCCATATCCAAAATCGTCGTATAGTGTTTTTTTGGAATGATTAAAAGGTGCCCTGGACTCGATGGGTTCGCATCCATGATAGATACAACTAACTCGTCTGAATAGACTTCTATAGACGGTATTTCTCCCGCGATTATTTTACAAAAAACATCCACTTTTTCATCTCCTTTATCAATATCATCTTACCATTTTACTATGTGCAAAATCAACAAAATTATTGACATGATATCGTTATACGTGTAAAATAGAAAACATTAAGAAAGGAATTACTATGAATAGCGAAAGATTATTTTATGGAAATTTAGTGGAATGTACTAAATGCCAAGAGAACACACTTAGGGCGGTAGGAGATACGAGTTTTGGATCGATTGATGTAGAAACGAGGCCTTATTTGGATAATGTCTTGTTGCTTAAAACGAAAAATGGCTGGTTTGTTCCAATCAGTGGGTTAAGTCCTGCTGAAATTGCGTATATGTATTTCGAGAATATCGGCACTTTATACCGTAGTGATTGGGCTTCTAACCATTTCTTAAGTGTAGAACCTGATTATGTCGGAGAAGTTACAGTCGATGCAAAATCTTTGGTACCATACGGTCAAACAAAAACGAATGTGTCTTTATTGGCTGCGAAAAAAATTGAAATGAAAAAGAGAGAGATGTCAAAATGACGTCTTTTCTTTTGGCTAAATAGGTACAAATAACTAGGGAGTAGCATATTTTAAAATAGGAGGTTTAATGCAATGGCATATTTTAAAGAAATCGTGACGAAGGCGGTCATAGGGAAGGGGAAGAAAACCACTACTCAAAAGTACGTTATTAAGCCCGAGGAGACTCCTAATACAGTTCTAGGCTGTTGGATTATAAACCACAGATTCAACGGAGCTATGTCACATGGAGACATATTTGTCAACGGCAATTATGACGTGAACGTATGGTATTCCTACGATGGAGATACTCGAACAGGTGTTGCTTCTGGTAATTTCTCTTATAGCGATAAAATGAATGTTCCTATCAACTCTTCTTCAAAACTGACGAATGATTCAGAAGTTATCGTTAGCTCTTTAAGCGATCCGAATGTCGTCGAAGTCAGTGTCGTCAATGGCGAAATCCATTTCAGCGTTAGAAAAGAATTGGGAATCGAGGTCGTGGGGGATACGAAGATAAGAGTCAATGTCGAAGACAATTTTGATGACTACACTGTCATCGAAGATGACGAAGTCGCACCAGAAGTGCTCGACGAAATCGATAACGAAATAAAAGAAGACTATCTCGAAGTCACGGACGATTCTAGCGAAATCGCATAATAAAAAAGAGTCTCAACTCTTTTTTATTTTATATTTTTATCGTAAGAGATATCCGAAACTTCGTATTTTCGCGAGCTGGAAATCAATCCTAGAATCTTCGTTGAAGACCAGCCCAATAAAGCTAAGATGAAGAAGTACGCGACCCCAAATATCGTAAACTCTGGGGCAGTCTCTGTAAGCAATCCTATAATTCCGGCTCCTGCACTCATCGAAGTGACGATTGTCAAACTGTCTACGGACTTCGAAGTGACGTCTTGTTTTAAACCGTCGAACAGTTTTTGAGCACTCGAAACATAGTTTTTGGTCATCGTCCATAGATACTTTATATAATCGAGTGTGTCGCGCAGCGTCTCATAACGGTATCCTGAGATGGCCAAGAATTCTTCCAAGTTTTTGTCGCTTTTTGCAATTTTTTCTCTCGTAGAGATGTACGTACTCATCTGATTGATACGACCATCTATCAAGTTAATCGTCTTCGCATAGCCTTCCAATTTTGTCGTAAATTTTACGATATCTGAACCTTTGACATTGACGTTTTCTTTTACGGCATCTATCTTTTCCCAAATGATACGGTGTAGATTAAGATATCTGTGAAGTTGGCCTTTAAACTCTCTTATGAATATCTGCTCTTCGATATATCTTTCGATGTTCGCTTCGCTCTTCTTCTTGACGTTGATGAAATAGTATTTGTCTCCGCGAACGACGTCATAATTCGGATTGTTGAATTCGAAATATTTTTGCTTTTCAGTACGAGAGAGCAGAGTCGCCATATCGTTTTTCGAAATCTTGTTGCAGACTACAAAATAAGGGTAAACTGTCTCTATGTTGGCGAGTTCTTTTGGAACCGGAGCACCGAGACTGAAAAGATAACTGAACGCGGGTGACAACTTATGCTCGTAGTAATCTGTCACGTGGTCGATGTCCGCAAAGAGGGTGTCTTCGCTGACGTTCGTATTGTTGAGTGTTATCAGTCCATCTTCAAAAATTTTGACCGTAATATCGACATTTGTGGTAAATTCTACATATTCTTCACCTAAAACGCCGTATTCAATTTTTCCTATCCCGAGTTCCTTTCTAAACTCTTGCAATTTCTCAGGGTCTAAATCGAGTTGAGACCTTCCATCTCTCAAGAAGTCATATATCTCCGATAATTGTAGCATCGTTCTTTGGAACCAGCCACCGACATAAACATTATCAATCTTCATTTCCATTCTCCTAATCTAATTCTTTTATAAAAAACTTTGCATCTTCGATTTCGAAACCGTATTTCAAGTAACAAGCATGCGCGGCGGCTCTTTTATTTTTTGACCAAAGAGCGAGGGATTTGCAATCTTTTTCCTCACACAATTTTGTAGCCAAGTTTAACATCTTGGTCGCGATTTGGTGTCTACGGTATTCTGGGTGAACACAGACGTGATTAATCATCGCATAGGATCCCATACTTTCATACATCGTCTCGATAATCTGTACGCGCATGTGACCGACGATTTTGTCGTCTATTAAAGCGACGATGTAGATTTGATTCGGGTCGACGATTCCTTTCAGATAACGCTTCTTGGCATAGTCCAACCTCGTCTTTTCTTCAAAGCAGAGATTACAAAGTTTAATCGTTGCGTCTATGTCTTCGAGAGTCATTTTTTTAATTCTTAATTTCATTTTTTACTTCTCCTTACTATTCTTTTATACCATTAGTATACTATAAATCGACAAAATTTTAAAGAAAAAAAGACTATTTTTTTTGTCGTCTTTCTCTGTCTACTTTATCTAAATTTTTTTCATAGGAGTTATTTTTGGGCGAATAGTATTTTCGGGTCTTTAAATTCTCTGGAAGATAGGTCTCGTCGACCCAATAGTACGGCGGATATTCGTGTGGGTAACGATACTTAGGAGAGTGACCTTTGATGACTTCGGGGATATCACCGACGATGCCTTTTCTTATGTCACCGAGTGCACTGTTGATAGCCATATATGCACTGTTACTTTTCGGAGAAAGGGCCATTTCACATACGACGACCGCGAGAGGTATGCGACCTTCATCGATACCTAACATTTTCACTGCTTCGACTGCCGCATGTACTTTAGGACCGATTCCTGGATTGGCCAGTCCGATGTCTTCATAAGCGATGACTGTCATACGCCTAAATATGCTATCGAGGTCGCCAATCTCTATTAAGAGACCTAAATAATAGATGGCTGCATTGACGTCGCTTCCCCGTATGGACTTTTGGAAGGCACTTAAGAGTTCGTAATGGCCGTTTCCGTTTTTATCCGTATAAAGCACTGGTTTATCGTCGATGCCCTTTAAAAGGTCAACCGTCACTTTATGGTCGGTACTGACATAGTAGGCCATCTCCAGTGTGTTCATCGCACTTCTGAAGTCTCCGTTCGCTAAGCCGGCGATGTATCTGTAAGCATCTGTTTTCACCGAGATTCCTTCTAGTTTTTTGGCAGCTCTTTTTAGTCCGGTGACGATGTCTTCGTCCGTCAAATCTTTGAGTTCGAAAATTTGGACACGACTTCTTATCGCTGGGTTTATCGAATAATAGGGATTCGACGTCGTCATGCCAATCAACGTGATGAGTCCACTTTCGACGTAGGGGAGGAGTAAATCCTGTTTATCTTTGTTGAGACGGTGTATTTCGTCCATAATCAGTATCATTTCGCCATTCATTTTGGCCTCTTCGATGACGATGTCGAAGTCCGATTTGTTGTTTATCGTCGCATTTAAAAGCCTATATGGAAGTTTCAGCTCATTGACCAGTGCATTAGCAATGCTCGTCTTTCCCGTCCCGGGTTTGCCCCATAAAATCATCGAAAAAAGTTTGTGATTTTTCACAAGATTCGTAAGAATTCCATCTTTGCCTGTCAAATCGTCTTGTCCGATGATTTCGGATAGTTTTGTCGGTCTCGAGCTGTTCGCTAAAAGTTCCATATTTTTCACGCTTCTTTCTTCTATATTATAAGATAAGTTACAATTTTTTGCTAGGTCCTATTGTCTGTTTTTCCTAGTATTTCCTTGACTTTCCGTGGAAAACCTGCTAGAGTATGGGGCATGAAAAGAGGTTTGGGTGATGTTAAGAAGATTTCTATCAAGATTTTTTTACGACAAAGACACGGAAGTAGGGAGGTCTTTATGTGAGGCAGCCTACAATTGTCCCTATGACAGTGGAAAAATGGATGAAATACTTATGGGAGAGGGGAATTTTTCGTCTATAAAAGAGGCTAGAAAACATTTAAGTTCAGCTATAGATACGTACGAATATGGACAAAAAGTAAGCCAAGAAGATGCCTTTCTTCTTTTGAAATACTATACTATATATAAGCCAGAGGTTATAAAGCAAAGAGAGGCTAGACGAAGATACATGAGATATCTTCGGGGCTATTCTTTTGAAAAAAAGCTTAAAGTTGGTGTCTTTAGCGTGTCTTGTTTTTTGCTTCCTTTAATCGTGTTAATCGCATATCAACAAATTATCGAGTGGGCTTCTTTTCCATCTTCAAAATTGGTCAGTCTTCTTTTAGGTGGAATGGGTGGAGCCTTGGTTATGCAACTGTTCAATATCGCCTCTTTGGGTTTAGATAAAATTATACCGAGATACTCTTTAGCAAAGGATATTCAAACATTAAAAGGGGCATGCGGTGTCATCTTTACACCTGTCAAAGAAATCGATCAACAACCACCGAAATACGAGAGTAGAACAGTCGAAGAAATGGTCCCGGCAGCAGAAAAAACCGATGATTTCTTAGAAGAGATTGCCACTTATCTGCAAAGTTTAAAAAGTATCAATACTTCTCTTTATCGAGATGAATTGCCACTTTTGGAGCGGATTATAAAGACGTATTTGTTGGCAAAAGATGTTATCGAAAAACCTGAATCATCTGCTACTACGGAGCTTTTTCAGGCTTATACTGTTGCAGATGCTTGTTTTGCTGCTTTTCATGAGTTAAGAACCAACATCGATTCTTGGATAGAGAAAGATGAAAAGAATGCTGTAGATAGGGAAACGCTTAGAGAGATTGGGGAGACGTTGAGAGCTCTTCGTGGAGAAAAACCGTCCTCTAGTAAAGCGATGACAACTCAAAGTGCAACAAAAGAAGGTTTCACTCTTACTCCAAAAACAAATGGCCCATCTGCCACGCAACAAATATAAGCCCTTCGGTTATAGAAGGACTTTTAAAATGTTAAAAACATTGATAAAATCGATTCCTTGTGATATAACTAACTTAAGTAAGGTAGTGATGTCGAATGGACTTTATAAATGAATTTGTCGTCGATTTGGTCTATGTGAGGAATTACTCGAAAAATACTGTCGATTCTTACCGAAACGATATAGAGCAATTTTATGAGCTTATGAATAACAAGGCTCTCGATAAAATTACGACAGAGGACATTCGAGGTTATATAAAGCATTTGTCTACTGTTTCGGAGAAGAGTTTGGCAAGAAAACTGTCTACCTTAAGAACTTTCTACGATTTCATGGTTAAAAAGAGTTATTTAGCTGTCAGTCCCATGGATAGCATCGAAGGACCTAAGATAGGGAAATACTTACCCGATGTACTCACAATAAGTGAGGTCGATAAGCTTTTGGATTTTGAACCAGACAATCATTTTTCTTTTCGAAATCGGTGCATTTTGGAGCTTTTGTATAGTACGGGATTGCGTATTTCAGAGCTCACATCGTTAAAACTCGAGAATGTCAGTTTAGAAGAATCTCTCGTCAAAGTGATGGGAAAAGGCTCTAAAGAAAGGATTGTGCCTCTCAATGACATCGCAACGGAATATATGAGCAAATATATAAAAGAAGTCCGACCATGCATGTTAAAAAAAGAGCAAACGGACTATATCTTTTTAAATAATCATGGCAAAGTTCTCACGAGACAAGCTGTCTTCAAAATGATAAAGAAAAGGGCGGAGGATATAAAATTAGGCAAGGAAATCAGTCCCCATACTCTGCGCCACTCGTTTGCGACGCATCTCTTGCAAAATGGCGCGGACATTCGATTTATTCAGGAACTTTTGGGCCATTCTGACGTCGGCACGACCGAAATCTATACACACATAGCGAATGAGACTCTCAAGAGAGATTATGACGAGTTCAATCCGCGAGACAACTAAAAAAAGGAACGATGTCCCTTTTTATTCTTCGTTATTTCTAGCTGAATTTGATGATTTTGCTCTTGAACTGTTTTTAGCGTTATTTCTAGCATTGTTACGTGCATTATTTCTTGCACTGTTACTGTTAGAATTTTTAGAACGAGCTGAATTACTATTCTTATTCATAATTAACCTCCCACTATTATTGTGGCACGGGATATAAAAAAGATGTTTGGTAAAATGTGGAATTTGACATACAAATTATGCCAAATTTATACAGTTTATCTTGATTTTATAGAATAGAATATAGTATAATGCTTAAGGCACTTTAAAGAAGGGAAGATTTATATAATGAAAAAAACAAAAATAGTATGTAGCATAGGACCTGCCAGTAATGACCAAAACGTCATGGAAGGAATGGTCCGTGCAGGAATGAATGTCGCGCGCATCAATTTTACGCATGCGACTATAGAAGAGAGAAATAAAGCTATTGAATCAGTCAGGGCTGTCAGAAAAAAGACGAACATGACTGTGGCTATACTTTGGGATACGAAGGGACCAGAGTTTAGAGGTGGCATGATGGAAAACGACGGGATTGAACTCGTCGCTGGGAATAAGGTTCGCATCGTTAAAGAAAATGTCTTAGGAACGAGTGAGAGGTTCTCTGTCAATCACCCTGAGGCTTTAAATTCACTTAAAGCTGGCGATGATTTCCTATTGGAGAATGCAAAGATGAAGTTGAAAGTCATCAGTACTGAAGAAGACGGCATTACTTGTGAAGTCATCGCAGGGGGTCGACTTGGAAATAAAAAGAGTTTGAGCGTACCAGGAATTAATTTGGATATCCCGTATGTCAGCGATTTGGATAGAGAAGATATCAAATACGCTTGTGAGAACGGTGGTGAATTCTTAGCGATTTCTTTCGTATCATGCAAAGAGAACGTACTCGAAATCAAGGAAATTTTAAAAGAATATGGCAGAGAAGACTTGCAAATTATCTGTAAGATAGAGAGCCAATTGGGCTTGGACAACCTCGAGGAAATCTTGGAGGTCTCTGACGGTATCATGTATGCGCGTGGAGACTTGGGTTCAGAAATTCCTAGCGAAATGTTACCAATCGTTCAAAAACAAGTCATCAAGACATGTAGACGTCTCGGAAAGATTTGTATCGTCGCGACGGAGATGTTGGAAACGATGATGGAGAATATTCGTCCTAAGAGAGCCGAAACGAGTGATATAGCCAATGCCGTTTTGGATGGAACCGATGCGGTCATGCTTTCAGGGGAAACTACAGTCGGTAAGTATCCGATAGAGACTGTCGCCGCAATGGCTCAAATTTGTGAGACGACGGAGAAATATACGGAGTTCGACTATAAAATAGAGGTCGATTCTCTCGATGTGGTCAGTTTTGCAATCGCAAACAATGTCGTCGAGAGTTCTAAGAAACTTGATGCGAAATTGATCTGTGCACCGACTATCAGTGGTAAAACCGCACGTTTAATCTCTAATTTGAAGCCGACTGCGCCTATCCTTGCTCTCGTTCCAGATGTTAGAACGGGAAGCAGACTTGCTTTGCATTGGGGTGTATATCCTATGATGTTACCTATCATCGATTCTACCGATGAAATTTTGACGAGAAGTGTCGAAAGAGCAAAGGAGTTTACTCAATTGGACAAAGGTGATTTAATCATCATCACAGGCGGTTTCCCTAATAACACTAAAATAAAGAGAACGAATTTGATGAAAATCGAAGTCATCGACTAAAAGAACAACTTTTGCAGTTGTTTTTTTCATATTTAAGGGAAAACTGTAATAAAGTTTAGGTAGAGAAGGGGAGTTTTATGGAAATCGTATGGCCGTTTATTTTAGCGAGTATTGCAGGCTTTTCGACGATGCTCGGCTGTCTTGGAATCTTCATTCCTGTCAAGAAAAAAGATGAATTTTTATCTTTTGCTATCAGTCTTTCTTTGTCAGTCATGCTGATGGTCAGTCTGTTCGACCTCATTCCTAGTTCCTTGCCTTATTTAGGCGATGGTATACTGAAGAGTCTTTTCCTTTTTGTCTTGTTCTTTGGTCTTGGAGCCATATCTGTAAATCTATTGAACAAGTTAATCGAGAGAGAGAAGGGGAGCGACAACTTATATAAGTTGGGTATTCTGAGCTTTATCGCTCTCGTACTTCACAATTTGCCAGAAGGTATTTTGACTTTTCTAAGTACATACCAAGATTTCAGCCTCGGAGTTTCTCTTTGCATAGCGATTACTTTACATAATATCCCCGAAGGTATCAGTATTGCTGTACCAATCTATTATTCGACTGGTAGTGTAGGGAAGGCTATCAAGTGTACTTTCTTATCCGCTTTAGCTGAACCGTTAGGTGCTCTGTTGGCTTTTTTGATTTTTAAGAATTTTATAACCAGTCAGATGGTGAGCATGTTCTTAATACTGGTAGCAGGAATAATGATTACGTTATCCATTAATAAAATGCTACCTGAAGCCATATCTTATAATAAAAAGAAATCCCTATATTTGGGATTCTTGTTAGGAACCGTTGTCGTGGCTATCAGCTTGCTCATTTAGTAAAGTGCGCTAAAACCAGTAGGGTATACATGACTGTCGTTGCAGCAACACTGGCAACTAAGAAAATGATAGAGGCCGTTCCATTCCTGTTGGATACTGCGTTGGGTGTCATTACCATCTTACGACCACCTTCGGCATTTGTCATATCGTGATGACGTTTACCTGTGAGTTCCGCCTGGCGAGATTTTATAGCTCCTAATATGATACGAGCATCTACAGGGTCAATTTTATTGTCATAGATTCTTTGCGAAAGCATCTTTAGTTCATTGGCAAGAATATAGGAGTCGTCGGTCTTACTAATACCATCGATTTGATTATTAAAATATTCTCTGTCTGTTAATCTGTTGTAATCTATCATTAAAACACGTCTTCTTTCCGAAAAGAAGAAGTTAACATAATATGTATTATGAGAAGTTACATATTATTTAAAGAAACATGATAAGTTCACTGTCTCACGATTAACGACTTCTTCTACTATACTTAAATTATATATCTTGTGAATTTTGTTTGCAACAAAATTCCATAAACTGTACATCTTCGCCCGTCAACTTATCTTTATAAGAACTTTGAAATCTAATATTTTGATTAACTAAGATATTCTGTAAATTTTGTGTATCTTCTAAATTGTCTAAGTCTAATATTTTAGGCTTCGGCTTTTTTAGGTTCTGTGAATATAAATATCTTCGCTTTGCAAACAACCTATTGTCGAAGTCCTTAAGCATATATTTTGACATATAACCTATTAAGTCGTAATCTTCGCTTACGACATCTTTAGCCATAGAATGACCTTTTTTCCAAGACGGCACACTCTTCCCTACTTGCCACTTTTTGGTGGTAGGGGAGTAAATTCTTAGTTCCTCTTTACTTAAAATTAAATCATTGATATAATCTATGTTAGTCAAGACGTGGTAGTGTACTGCACCCCTCTTTTGGAATTCGGGTACGGCAATATATTTCAAGTCACGTTTTGACCTTTTTTTTAAATTAGCGACCCAGTCATTAAAGACTGCGTTCGCTTTTTTAATGTCTTTAACATTATCAGCAAATGTTAGAGTTATGAAGGTTTTAAACTCCGAGTGGTTACACATAACCAATCGAGCCATTTGGTTTTTAGAGCGAACCAAATTTTTATATTCGATACTCCCCTCTCCTACTCTACTATATCCCCCACCTTTTGAAAGATTATCTTCATCAAGGTGTTTAATCTTAAGTGTGGGGTATAAATATAGTTGGGTGTAATCTCCACAATCTATGATTTTTACTTGGTATTTTTTGATTTTTGACGTAGTTATGAGACTACTATCAAGTAAAGGATAGGCTTCGCCTACCCTCGTAGTCTCCTTTTCTTCGATTTTCATATAACACAACTCCATTATTTTGTTTTTGTGGGCTTTGCCCACTCCCACTACTTTGTGTCAAAGTAGCAAACCATTCTCGCCGAAAGGCGTACTTTTCGAAAAAAATGTGAAATTTTTTTGAAAAGTGAACGACATTATTCGAGAATAGTCTTTTTGTCAATAACCTTTCGCGACATATACTCGTCACAAGTGGCTCCGTTATTTCACGGTGCTATATGACAAACGACTATTTAAGGCTCTATCGAGCCGACCAGAGGAAAACTCTAATGCACATTGAACATCGGTATTTTTTTGAGTATCCATAAAACCGTTTTGTAAATGTGGTCAAAATTGATGATTATTATTGCGATTGGTATCGCAATTTTCATCACATTGATAGGCACAAAGAGACCTAGAAGACCAACATTGTCGAAGACGATGTTTAAGAAACTGTCTATACCCGAAGCGATTTCGCTAGGCATTTGAGGTATACTCGGAAGTATTCCGAATATCGATGTTATTAAAAATTTAAGTAAATCTAATATTGACGACACAATCATTATGAAGTGCTCCCTTCTACAATTTCCTTCTCTTTCTTGCGAGCTAAATTAACGAGACATAATCCGACAAAACAACTTACAAAGGCTTTATAAATGTTATACAAAGTCAAGAGTGGTCCTTCGTTCCAATTTTCATTAATATAAAAGCTCTGTTCTTGTACTAGTGTGCCAAAACCTGGTATAGCTATCTCGGGAATATGTATTAATCCAGTAGAGCTGCTTGAAAGATTTAAGAAACGATTTAAAACATTAATAAATAAGTCAATCGGATACATTAAAATTCCCAGTTTATCGACAAAGAAGTCGTATAATGATGAAAAATATGTCGAGAAATATTCGCCGTCGGGTATAAATAAAGCTTTGAGTCCTTCTAACAATCCCGTTAGGAGGTCGGAGAACCATTTACCAACGTTTGACATGAAATTCGTTATCATGCCGAAAAGACCACCTTTTAAGGTGCATTCTTGCTTTTTATCGTAATATTCGTAATTTTCTAAAGTCATTGTCATGTCATCTGTTATTAAAATACGAAATTTAAAGCTAATACTAGAGCCAGTGTAACGAACAACCATAAAACGTGTTAAATTCGTATTAGAATCATCGACATAAGCTCTAATAGATTTGTCGTTATAAAGATTGCCTTTAAATTTAATAGCTGAACTTTCAACAGTTAAATTGCCACTTTGCACAAAATATGGAGCCGATGTATCGCCAAGCTGGGAGTTATAATCGTTAAAAGGATTTATGCGATAATTTCCAGATGAAGAAATGTCTTTAATTTCGAAAAATGTGTTATAGAACTTTTCATTTTCTATCTGTTCATTTTTTTTTGCTATTAAAATTGGACAAGACGTTGAAGTACAACTATATGAGTACCAGCCGTCCGCGTCTGGACTTAAAGAATCATATCCAGTAAATAGATTCTCCTTTGTAACTTCACAAACCTCTTCGCCGACGAACAAAGATTTTATCGAATCGAATAAACTAGTGAAACCATTTGCGATTGATTCGCCAAGTTCTTTGAAGAAATTTCCTATTGATGAAGCTAAATCTGTAAACCATTTTCCAATATTCGCGATTCCGTCAGTTAAGCTAGCCCAAATACCCTTTCGCGTTTCTTCTGCCTTCTCGTGATTTTGATTAGCATTGTCGATTATCTCTTGTTTATTTTGTTCTTGATTGCCAACAATTGTATTTGTTGAATTATCGATGTTGTTCTGTATATCACTAAACTTATTCGACAAAGCATTTGAAATATCTGCTGCCGACAAGTTATCAGAGCCAAGCGACTCATACTTATATCCCAAGAAACCTACATTTTGAGAGTTTACAGAGGGATTGCCACTAAATGCACTAAGCAAACAAGTTCCATAAGTGGGAGCCTTAAAAACGACCGTATAAACAAAATCATAGCCACCGTATTCGCTAGGCACTTTTTCAACTGAATGACTAACTTCAATATAATTAAAATTAGGCATAGATAAGTCCGAGACACTCGAAGCTATGGCAAGCTTATTTGACAATGTTGTGTAATATGGATGTAAAGTCGAGGACGTCTGGGTTTTGAAATAATATGAAACAGAATAATAGTTATCCTTAGCAAAACTCATACCACACTGTACTATCGAACCACCCCAAGAATTATAATTATAACTAGTACTTGTAGACGGATAAGCTATATAGTATTCTTTATCATTATAAAAAGTACTATAAAATTGATAGCCTATAGAATTTGAGGAAGTAGTTCCTCGATTATCTCTAAAAAGGCCACTTTCAGAAATAGTCAAATCGGAATAAATGCCTACATTTTGTAAAGCCTCTACGTTTAAACTTAAAAAAAAGGAAAAAGAAGCTATTAGTAAAAATTTGCTTAATAATTTAATTATCTTTTTCATGTTCTTTCACGTTCCTTTCGTGGAGTTCTTTTTTTATCTCGTTTAGTGTTATAGTGATAGCAATTAAATTCATAGCAATAACCCACAAATTAAATTCACTCATACTTTTTTACCACCTTTCATAGGGAAACACCATTTAAGAAATAACATCATGATAAGAATTCCCATGAATAAGGGCATAATATAAAATTCGTCCTTAGTTATGTTATAAGCAATGTTATTTTCGTAATTCATTCTATTTTCTGCCACTTCTTTTGCCAAAATATCCGGATATGCACTTTGAAGAGCGTTTGTATAGATAAATTCATAAGAAGGAACACTAACGACCCCGGAGAGTTCAGCGAACTCTACCCGAGGTCCGTTAGCGTAGTTCCTACTTGCTTGGCTACTATTAACGGATATCTTAAGACCACTGCTTACGCTAAAATTATTTACATTACTTGTAATATCTTCTTTCGAAAATATTACAAAGAAATCGTAAGTATCTGTTGTATAACTACCACTCAAATCTGTATTTGTGTATGCTAAATAGGACTTATAATCTCCATTTAATACATAAGTCTCGATTAAATTCTCTAGATACGTATATTCAACTTGTGTAAACACTAGAAATCTACCTCTTTCCCGAACACGAAAGACACAAAAATCCCGACAACTTTTTGTGATATCATAAATATTAAAGCGATAGGAAATGCTAATGTCATACAATTAGTTACTAATTCCAACACACATTGATAATTCAGTTCCATATATTCCCACCTTCTTTTCTTCTTCTGCCACAAACTTATTTTGTTGTATTACATAATAAGTATCATATCGTCCATAATATTTTGGACTGTGAAACCAAAAGAAGCGTTTTTTTACCTTTCCTTTTAAAGTTGTACCGTTGTCATTGTCTTCGACACTGTCACGGTCAACTAGTTTGTTGAATTGAACAAATCCGAAGAAGTTCTTGCAAACAAGAACGCTAGAGAATTGCTCACGCAATGGCTTCGCCATTCTTCCGAAAACTTGGCTTGTAGCAACGATATGTTTTCGTTGTTTTCTCTGTTGAGATATCTGCACCATAACCTCGGGATTGATGTTTTTACTTTCTAAACTATTGAAATACAACTGTATTTCATCTATTAGATAAATAACGCCTAATTCTTCGTTGTTATATCTTGAAAGGTCATCTCCATTTATGAAAGGGAAAACCCTTTCATTATCGAACGGATAGTCTCTTAAACTTAGATTAGTTACTAATATAGACTTAGGATATCTCTCGAGTAGATTTTCGACATAATTGACGGCACTCAAAGTTTTCCCAGTGCCTTGTGCCCCCGTAAAAACTACTAAGCCGTCGGGTTTGAAGTAGTTAGGGTGCTCCTTAAAAAATTCCAGTTTATATTTTGCCCAATCATAAATTTTTTTAGGATTGATACTTTCGCGACACGCGTCAAATGAAATCACTTGCTGACACCTCGCTTACTTGTTTAATTTTTTCTTTCAATTGATGTAATACTTCTTTTCGCGTTCCTTTCGGCAAAGCATTGTACCATTTAAATAGTTTGTATAAAGATTTTAATTGTTCTTTGTCTAGCTTATCTAATTCGGTCATTTTTCTAAATACTCCTTAACTCGTTTAAATAATTTAATACCGTGCTTTATAATTCTGTTAAACAATTTATTTAACAAAAACATAAATAAATATATAAATACAAATGATATAACTTTATCCATTTTATTTGTCCTTTCTAAAAAATACGAGCGAATCGCCCTAAGGTGCGAATCGCTCTAAAATTATAGTGAAAGTTTTCCACTTGAAACTGCACTAGTAAACGCACGGATTGCCTTGCGTACACCTAGCCACATCAAGAAGAAAGCCATTCCAACACCGATAACTGCGGCTAACACTGTCAATACTTGAGTCGGTGTGATAGAACCGGTTAAAGCTGAAAGTAAACCACTGAAATCAACTGTATTTGTTGTTGTACTACCTTCCATACAATAATCCTTTCTAGCCTTTTTTATTTAAGGCGTATTAACAAATCGATAAATCGATTTATTAATCTATTTTTTAGAGTTGGCTTCGGCTTTTGTAAGTTATAATAATCTTTACATGAATTTATGAAAAAAATATTTTTTTCTAAAATTAACATATT
Organism: uncultured Bacilli bacterium; assembly: GCA_910583745.1. Taxonomy (GTDB): domain Bacteria; phylum Bacillota_I; class Bacilli_A; order RF39; family UBA660; genus RUG11867. Next base: position 12,390 of record CAJTZC010000013.1, on the reverse strand, counting down.
ATACATCACCGTATGATTGTATTGATTGATATAGCCTACTCGATTTAAGCTATGCACCGAAGTATAACTTTTAAAATAAAGACTATTGTTTTTCGGATTGTACCAAAGAGATAGTACGACCATTGAAAGTAACACTTTCTAATACGTTCGTTACCTTTAAAGGATTTTTATAGTTAGGTCTAGTAGTAAATGTAGCTTCTATCACTTTTCCAATAATTCCAAGTGGCAAAGTTTTGAATACTTCTTGGTTATAATAGAAACTATCTACTTGCGTAAAACCTTTAAAACGTTCTGTATCTGCGACTTTATCTTCGTCAACTAAGACATAACTTACGCGTGTTCCATGTCCGTTGTCGTTAGAATAATTTAAAACGTTTAAAATCATAATTTTCGTTTTCATCTATTTACACTCCTTTCTTAACTCATAAAGTTTGTCAAAGAGAAAATCTAAATCAAATCTGGCTTCGATAAGAGTTTCGATTAAGCTAAGTATTAACACGTTCAATTCCATTGTTGTACATTCAAAAATATAATGATTTTTTGAAGCATAAATGTAAGTGTCTACAAGTGCCAAATCGTTAATAAGATTTAATCTATTAATCTCTCTATTTTTTGATTGTTTCATCTTTGATACTCCCTTCGTAATTTTTAAGTAGTTCTCTTAAGTAATACTCAAAAGCACCTAATTTTTCGAGGGCGTTGCATTTTGTTTCTAAAGTTTTATTATCTAAAACAAATACATCTTGCATTGCTTCTACTAATTCAGTAAAAGACTCTTTTAGTCTTTCAACATTTTTTTCCATTTTTCCAACTCTTTTCTATTTTATTTAAGCAACTAGGATAACTTTTGCATTTTACCTCGTGAGGTCGTAAGACACCTTGCAAATTAGTGGCTACAACGACATACCCAGTTAACACGAGGACTTTGGGAAGTGAATACGACAATATTTGCCGTATGACTAAAGTATATTATATACGACATTTTTTGTCAACATTTTTTACGGCATATTTTACCGTAACACACAAAACAATAATATGACATAATATGTCCGGGTGGTGAAATATGTTTAAGAAATATAGAATACTTAGAGGATATACCCAACAAGAGCTAGCCGACATTTTAAATAGAGACATAAGAACTATTCAAAGAATGGAAAAAGGAGAAATATTCCCTACTCTAGAGAATTTCAAAAAAATAGTTAAAGTTTTAAAAATTTCAGATAAAGACATTTTGGAATATATAAAAAAAGAGGCATAAAGTATGCCTCTTTTTAGGTATAAAATAGTATGTATTATGAGAAGTTGTTAATAATCTTATAGAAGATGAACAATTCTCTGTCTTATGTTTAACTCTTGCTTATCCTATTATTACTATTATATAATATAGACTCTTTTTTATCAATCCTTTTAAAATAACTTTACTGATTTCGATGTAAAAATTTTGTTATCATTTATAATCGTTAATATGCTATTTGTTGCTATAATTCGCTTCATGATTTAACTCAGCATCTCTTTCTAGAAGAATTTAGATGACCAATCCTTCAACTAAAAACCTCTCGTGATCTCTCATGATGCGAATAAGTAGTTTTATATCGCTAATGTTGGTTTAAGTGGGGTAGACTCCCCTCTTTTTGCTGATTTTGATAGTAGGAGGAGTGATATGAAAAAAAGTAACTTTCTATAATATATTTATTAGAGTACCTGAATCACCTTAGTATGTCTTTTATTGAATTATTTCAAAGTAAACTTCTTCTAGGTCTCATGTAATTTTAGCTAGTCGTTAAGGGTAGGGGTGCAAAAAAAAGAAATCGTTCTTTTTATTAGAGCGATTCCCCCTCTTCTACCCCACTTTTCTCGATTCGATTTCGGCGATTCTCTCAAAGACTTCTGCCGCATTTTCAGAAGTCAATTCTGAGTATCCCAATTCGCGTAGAGCTTGAATTTTAACTGTATTTAGCTGTTGTGTTCTCGATAGTTTCTCTTCGTTTTTGCTCTCTATCTCTTGAACAAACCTAGCGCGCGCATCGATGACTTTGCTCTTGCTTGCTCCGCCGTGTGTGTAAAGACCCATAGCAGAGTGTACAATTCCTTCCAACATAAACTGTTCGTCCTCGTTGAAAGCAAACTCGTTCGGTGGTGTGAAACCTGTAAACTTGCTTATGTATGCGATGAAATACTTTACTTCTTTCACGCTATCCAACGATTGTAGAAGATGACAAATGTATGTCAAAGCTGCGACATTTTCAGCGTGTTTGTATTCATCTGTAAGTCTGTCCTTGATGATGTATGTCATACTCGAAAACAACTGTTGCTCTTCTCTCTTGAGTTTCTTCAAATCGGAGATGTTGTCTAAATCTATCGTGTCCTTAATGCTCTGATTTAATCTAGATTCTACGTCCATGATATATTCAGATGTAATCTTTACTCTTTCGAGCTCAGCATCACTGCCCTCTTCTATATCGAGAAGTTTAAAGAGAAGGATTCTCTTTTCCTTTGGCCACTTGTTTATGCTTTCCAATTCCAAATAGTTATATATCATCTGTCTAGAGACGCCCAAATACTTAGCGAGCTTTACTTTCGATATTCCCAATTCTTGTAAAATTTCATTTAATTTATTCATATGTATACCGCCCTTCTAGCTTTACAATTCAATTTTACTCTACTAGACACTGTGTTGTCAACTAAAACTTGACTTTTCGTCAAAAAAAGACTTGTATCGCCTAAAGATACCAAAGTTTTTCTTCCGATTTATAAATCGTATCGATGATGCCACTTCCGAGGCATTCCTCCCCATCGTATAGAACGCAGGCTTGTCCTGGAGTCACTCCTGTCGTCATGTCTGGGTACTTCACCCTTATCGTTTTGTCGTCCATGTATTCCAACTCGACGGCGACGTCTTTGCTTCTATAACGGAATTTCGCCGTGCATTTCGATGGTCTTTTGTCGCTTATAAAGTTGATGTCTGTAATGATGCAGGCATCGCTGTAGAGGTATTTCGAATCGTCTCCAAAAGCGACGTATAAGATGTTTTTCTCTACGTTTTTGCCGACGACATAGTGCTTTTCTTTTTGGCCACTTAATCCGACATTTCGTCTTTGTCCAATCGTATAATTCATGAGCCCCGTATGCATGCCTACGATTTCTTCGGTTTCGACATCGACGATGTCTCCAGGATTCGGCTGAAGATAGTTGTGCAGGAATTTTTGGTAATTTCTCTCTCCGATAAAACAAATTCCCGTCGAATCTTTCTTCTTCGCGGTGGGAAGACTTATCGAGGCGGCAAGGCGTCGTACTTCCGGTTTTTCGATGCCGCCGATTGGAAAGAGGACATCTTGAAAATTTTCTTTGGGCACTTGGGCGAGGAAATATGTCTGGTCCTTGTTGTCGTCGATGCCTCTCAAAAGGCGTCCCTTCTCCAATCTCGCATAGTGGCCTGTCGCAACGAAATCAGCGCCAAGTTTCTTCGCTTCCTTCTTAAAGAGGTCAAACTTGATGTATTTGTTGCACATGAGGTCTGGATTGGGTGTTCTTCCTTTTTTTAGTTCCTCTAGAAAATAAGTGAAGACATCATCCCAATATTCTTTTATAAAATCTACGCGATGAAGTTCGATGCCTAAAAAGTCTGCGACACTTTTCGCATCGTTGTAGTCCTGTTCTTGGGGACAAATTGGCCCGTCGTTTGGATTTCCTTCGATGTCGTTGTTGAGCATAGAATCCCAGTTTCGCATGAATAACCCTATTACTTCGTATCCTTCCTTTTTTAAAAGGTATGCTGCTACGGAGGAGTCGACTCCCCCACTCATTCCTACTACCACTTTTTTAGCCATAAAAACCTCACTTCTTTCCTATTGATTATATCATAAAGAAGTGAGATTTTCTATTTTAAATCAAATTTATTAGAAGCAAGGCTATTTTATTGGCGGCAAAGAAAACTATCGTACTATTTATGAGTACAGCGAGAAGGACGAGTAAGTACCTATAGAACTGATAGACAATCGTGCTGTAGAGGTTTTCTCGGCTTTTGCTCAGTATCGCATCGACAAATTTAAGTGAGTAGCGAATGGAGACAATTGAGAAATAGAGCACGATGAGCAAAAACAGTAACTTGGAAGTGAACAGAAAAACGATATAGAAAAACAGACCTTTGACACTGTATACGCCTAAAAATAGGCCTAATGTGAAGCCGATGCTCAGACCTTCGTAGAAGAGATAGAATGACAAGATGGGAAGGCCAATGAGGGATATCGACGAAATAAAAATCATGGAAACGACGACGATGCTCGATAGAAACGTATTCTGGTGAGAGGTCTGTAGGAGGCTTTTAAACGACTCCAAGTAGGCCGCAAGGTCTGGTTTATAAAAAAAGTAGAATAAAAAGCCTATGATTACACCTATTAAAAATAATGCGACTACGAATTTAACTATAAAATTATTTTTAAAATTTTTCATGTATTTTCTCCCTGATTAATTATATTTTATCCTTTCCATTTTATGAATAATTTAGTATAATTAATGGTACGAGAGGTGAAAAATATGGCTTATAAAGCAAAAAAGAATACCGGAATCGGCACAAAAATTTTCATTTGGTTCATGTTCTTCGCGATGTTAATCAGTTTTGTAGGTTCGATTCTCTACTATTTATTAGCGTCGAAGTAGAATGAATAGGTGTCTAAGACATCTATTTTTGTTTGAACCATTTGCTTGAGATTTAACTTATTATTCGTTCTTTTTTATAAAGTTATCTAGGTATTCAATCCATTCTTGTGCATTTTCTTCGTCGAAAAAGTGATATAAGAACTGTGTAGTCATTTGAAATCTAGATTCAGCTTCTTCTTTTCCCGATTTCGTCAATAAAAATTCTTTTATTTTTAGTGCTTTTTCGAATAGATGACAGATTCCAGAGTCGGCACATTTTTTATATTTCTCTATGGTCATATTTTCAACCGGAAATACGTTTCTGTCAAAAAATGGACTTTCGTTTTTCTGGTGGTACATGTAAACTCTTAAAATGCCATTTGCACCTAAAATATCGCACATATCTGCATCCGATACAATCTTGGCTTCGAGAGTTTTCGGTTCTATCCCTCTTAATCTTTTACTAAAACCAATCGTCTGTATCGCATCGAGGACCTGTTTTTTTAACACAGCATCTATAGCGCATTCTTCTAAAATCTTCTTTGCATTTGTCAAATTCTCAGCACTTTCTGTTCCGAATATTTTATAATCGTCGACATCGTGCAATAATGCTATCAATGCCACCAGTTCTCTGTCTGCTTTTTCTTTCTCGGTTAGTTTCAAGGAGAGATTGACTACTCTACGGATGTGGTCCATTCCATGCCCAGAATTGTCATTTTTCAATAGTTCACTAACCTGTTTTGTCACTTCTTCTATCATCGCGGGGACTCCTTTCCTATCAAAATTATATTATAAATTCGCTTTATTTTAATAAAAACGACAAATTTTTGATTTACTTGTCGTTTTGTTTTGGCTTGAGAGGTCTATAAGTTAAAACGCTGTTTTCAGCAAGTTGACCATCAAATGTCTCCACTCCTACGATAAAGAAAACTTCATAGCCACCTTTTTTGTAAAGTCCTGTCATGATATCTTGTTTTGCTTCTTCTCGTAAGACGAATCTGCCTTTGGGCGTGTCATAGCTTTTACTCGGCAGATTTTGCAGGCCTAGGCTGTTTTTGAGACATCTCGTCGAACATTCAAAACCATAGTTTACCGCTATCACACCATCTGGGGCGAGCAATTTACTAAGTTCTTTCTTTATAAATGTGTTCATAGCAAAGACAGAATTTAGGCCCGAAATATTTTTGTAGTATTGAGGAATGTTTCCTAAAACTACCAAGTCATACGGTCCATCAAATTTTTTCGGTAGGTCGAAAAGAGAAGCAGTTTGGTAGGAGATTTGCACTGCCTGTTTTCTCAGTTTCTCCTGTAATTTATAATAGGATTCTTCGTTATACATGGACGCGAAGCGCGTCAGAAAGTCTCTGTAGATGGCATGAGCAAGTCTGAAAAGAGCACTGTTTAACATGTCGTAGTGAGAAAATCTCTGATATAAAGCTGTAAATACAATGCTCGTCTCAAATGGAAGCAAGTCACCGACTTTAAAAAGTAAATCTGGAGCGAGAAGGTTTCTCCATTCAACAATAGGTTGCATCTCACCTTGTGTTTTCAATGTGAAGTAATCCATAAATTCTTCATAGGGAAGAATTGTGATGCTGGCTTTGACTAACTCATAGAAATACTTCTGCAAAACATTACAGTCGAACATATCTACAACTTCCGCATCATTTATGCCGGCCTCAAAGCCGAACGCGCCTGCACCACCGACGGCTAAAACTCTTTTCGCTTTTTTAAATTCTGCCATCATGTCCTTGACATTCCCCGTCGGAGCTATATAAATCGAAGCATGACTGCCATATTTGACTTCGAAGGGATTATAGGCCTTTCTGACAAGGTTAATCGCCTCTAATGTCGTTCTAACGTTTTCATCCATCATTTTTCACCTCAATATAAGAATTATTTTAATGAAGTGAAACCATTTTGTCAAGAAAAAAGAAGAATAAAAAAAGAAGCTATACGAATATATCTTCCTTTTTTTGATATAAGGGCGTATTGTCCTTTTTTTTCATATATTTTTCGATGATGACGACCTCGTTTTTCTTTAGAGATTCCTTTGTATCGATGACTCTTTGGTTCTCTGATCCTCTAAAAACCAAGTCTAATGAACGGGTCTTTATGTCGAACTTTCCATCTACTAGACAATCTATCGTCGCGAGCAGTTCTTTCCCTTTAGGAAGATTCAATATCTCTTCATACGTAAAGCCTGAATAGAGCCAAACGTTAAGATTTTTCGTTTTAACATACTTGGCGAGCTCGATGACTGGTTCGATTTGGTATACAGGATCCCCACCGGAGAAAGTCACACCATTTTGCCCTTCTACTTCGTCTAATGCCTTTTTCACTTCTTCGACATCGACTTCCACTCCTCCATTAAAGGCGTGTGTGCCGGGATTATGGCAACCAGGACAGGCGTGACCGCACCCTTGCGTCCAAATGACTGTCCTGATTCCTGGACCATCGACGATGCTGTCGGTCTGAAGGTCACTGGCTAGTCTGATTTTCATGTCCTAAGCTGCCTTTTTATCGCAGTTCAATTTATCTAGAGAGTGTTTTACTCTATCTCTCTCTTCTGCTCTTTTTGCGTTGTTGAATCTGTCTACAGTTCCTACTAAGTAACCTGTAATTCTTCTTATGCGTTCGAATTTAACGCCTTCTCCTACGATATTTTTATTTTGATTTTTCATAATTTTTCCTCTTTCTTTCTATTTTTTTAATTCGTGCAACTTGCACATTCTGTACGAACATCGAAATGTTCGATTTGTTCAATCGGAATACCTTCCGATTCGTGTCTACCACAGCCTGGGCAAACGTCGCCGATGACGCCTGTATATCCACATACTGGGTCTCTATCGACTGGATGGTTTATTGCGCCGTATCCAATTTTATTATCGTGCATGCAGCGAACGATGTTCTCAAACGCCTCGAGATTGTTCACTGTATCACCGTCGAGTTCGATATAAGTGATATGACCACCATTTGTAAGTGCATGGTAAGGTCCTTCAATTTTGATTTTCTCTGTGGCACTGATGTTAAACCTAACAGGGACATGGTACGAATTTGTATAGTACTCTTTATCCGTGATTCCTGGCATTGTACCATAGATCGATCTGTCCATTGCGACAAATTTACCAGATAATCCTTCTGCAGGTGTCGCGAGCAAGGTGAAATTCAGTTTATATTGGTTTGAAATCTTATCCAATCTCTCACGCATGTGTGTGATAATCTCCATACCGAGCTTTCTTGCCTCGTCCGTCTCTCCATGATGTGTTCCTATGAGGGCTGTAAGACATTCTGCGAGTCCGATGAATCCAACTCCCAAAGAGCAATTTCTTAAAACAGGTGTAATATCGTCTTCAGGTCCTAAACCGTCAGAATCGACAAACAAACCTTGTCCAAGTAAGAATGGGAAATTGTAAACCTTCTTGGAGCATTGAATTTGGAATCTCTCTAGCAATTGGTCTTTTACCAAATCTATTTTTTCGTCGAGTTCTTTGTAAAACTCTTCCATATCGAGTTTACCACCCGTCGCTGTCCCGTGTTTAATTCCCAATCTTACCAAGTTGATCGATGTGAAAGAAGCATTTCCGCGACCTGTTGCTACTTCTTTATCTGGGTTTGCAACATTTCCCATTACTCTCGTTCTGCATCCCATGTAAGCGACTTCAGAATTCGGGTCTCCTTTTTTATAATACTGTAAGTTGAATGGAGAATCTAGGAAAGAGAAGTTAGGGAACAATCTCTTTGCAGAAACTTTGCAAGACAGTTTGAATAAGTCATAATTTGGATCTTTCTCGAAATAGTTTATGCCTTCTTTGACTTTGAAAATCGAAATAGGGAAAATAGGAGTTTCACCTTTTCCTAGGCCAGAATCCAAAGCATAAAGATAGTTTTTCGTTGCCATTCTACCTTCAAAAGAGGTATCTGTACCGAAGTTAATCGATGAGAACGGCACTTGAGCACCTGCACGAGAATGCATCGTATTTAAATTGTGAACGAAGGCTTCCATCGCTTGGAACGTCTCTCTGTCGGTCTTTTTCACAGCGATATCGTAGGCTTTCTTTATTGCCTTTTCTAGCTGTTTATCTTTCTCATAGAACTCTTTAAAAGTTTTAAGGTCTGTGTCCATCGACGTGAGGTCGTCTACTTTTTTGACGAATTTATCGAAATCGACTGTTTTGTTCATCTCTAGTAAATCGATGTACTCTCTGACAGCTTGTTTGAATAACTTCTTAAATGTCTGTAATACTCCTGGAGCCATGTAGAAATCGAATGCTGGAATGCTTTGCCCACCATGTTGGTCGTTTTGGTTGGATTGAATGGCAATGGCTGCTAAAGCAGCATAGGTGATGATTCCTTTTGGAGGTCTCAAATGACCGTGTCCCGTAGAAAAACCTTGTTTAAAGAGCTTTTCTAGGTTTATTTGACAGCAAGTCGTCGTACCCATCGGCATGAAATCCATATCGTGGATATAAATCTCTCCGTCGTCGTGAGCGCTTGCGAATTTGGAATTCATCAGATAACTCTTCGCAAACTCTCTCGATAAAGTACTTCCATATTGGAGCATCGTACCCATCGGGGTATTTCCATCGACGTTCGCATTGTCCCTCTTCGAATCCTCCTCTATCGCTGTCTTTAGAGATAATGCTTCGATTGCTTTCATCAATTTGTGTTGACGGTTTTGGAAAGCCTTTCTCGATTCATTTCTTCTGTTTCGATAGCTAGAGAACGAATCGAAGATATCCGTATATCCTAAAGATTTCAATTCCTCTTCTATAATGTCTTGAATCTCTTCAATCGGTACACTGTCTTCTTTCTTGTATCTCTTGTTCAATTCTTCCATTACGTTCGTAAACACTTTGTTGTGATCGTCTTCTGTATAGGAAGAAGCACTTCTCGAATTTACGAATCCTTTTCTAATTGCAATTGCAATTTTAGTATCGTTGAATGAAACAACTTTACCATCTCTTTTAACTACTTTCATGTTATGTTTTTCCTCTCTACTTTTGTGCTCTTAGTATAACACAAAACGTATCGAACAATTGTTGCTTTTGCAACAAAAATATGATTTGTTTGCAATTCGCTTTTGAGACCTTTATTTAAAAGAAAAAAATATATTGACAGATTTTGTCAATATAAATTTTCTCCATATTTGTAATCTCTATTTCTTACTTTTCACCATCTTCGAGCATGCTGATAATGCTTATACCGTATCCACTCGAAGGGTTCGAAATGACGACGTGTGTGACCGCGCCTACGATTTTATCACCTTGAATGATAGGGCTTCCACTCATGCCTTGGACGATTCCACCTGTCTTTTCTAGAAGCGTCTTGTCCGTGACTTCGAAATATATATTTTTCGTCTCATTGTTTTTATCGATTTTTGTAATCTCTATTTCGTATTCTTCTAGTTTTTCGCCCTCGAGAACCGTATAAATCGTCGCTGTCCCGAGCTCTATCTCGTCGAGAGATGCAACTTTCAGCGTCTTTTTAGAACTGTCTATCTTGTATTCTCCATAGATACCTGAACTCGTATTTTTATTTACATTTCCGTATATCGTCGAAGAGTAGAATTTGGCATTTTTTCCTCCTGGAGTTCCCGAGACACTTCTATCTATGCTCGTTACACTGCTTCTGAAAATCGTCCCTGAACGAACTTCGACCAATCGATTCGAGTTGGATTCTACGATATTGTGCCCGAGAGCACCGAAAATCTTTGTCTCAGGGTCTATATAAGTAAGTGTACCGATTCCAGTAATCTCATCTTTTACATACAGTCCTGTTTTATAGGTGTCTCCCTCTTTGACGAGGTCTAACTTGATTTTCTTTTCTTTTTTATCGCGTGTGACGAGAAGTTCTACTGCCCCATCCGCGGCATTTTTCTCCATCTCATTGACCAAGTCTTTGACCGATTCTATTTTTTTGCCATTGACTTTTTGAATACGGTCCCCGACTTTAATGCCGGGAGTCCCTTTGTTGAATTTGCCATTGACTTTATAAAACCCGACGACCATGATACCATCTGATTTTATTTCGATTCCTATCGATTCGCCTCCCGGAATGATATAATCCGAATATGCCAGAACATTCCAAGGGAAAGATAAGGCCACTAGGGCTGAACAGAATATTTTATTAAGTTTTTTCATTTAGACCACTTCTTCCTTTATTATTTTGGCCTTTATTCCCTATTTTATTTTGTAAATATATGGAAAAGAGAACTTACCATTGTCAAGTCTTTTATTTGTCTTTTTTTAGTTCTGCGCCATGAAAAAATAGGCAGGTTGAGCCTATTCTTAAGTGTTTTTTTTAATTTTCATGAACTGGAGACACTCTTTTGGGTATTTTTCTCCCTAATTTACTGTTCTCAATTAAAACTGTCCTCAGCTAGGAATATATGGATTATTGATGGTACCATTTCCTTGGAATTGATCTAGGTATTCAGCCTTTAGATTGATAACGGGGGCAACACCACGGTAGTTACTGACATATTGCCCACCAAAGCTGCCAGTTTCATAGATAGTGTACACATATGCAGATACAACAGTAGAGCCATTGTGGAAGTCACGTGGCGTCATCGACCAGTACTCACTTTCTTTGTAGAGGTAATAACTGGCATTTGCTGTCTTTGCGCTTCCTGCTGCGATGACTTCATCTGCTGTGATTAATCCTACTGGATAGGTCAATGCGCCATTTCCTCCACTTGTCGCTTCTACTGTAAATTTATCATTCTCTTGGGGGCATGTAAATTGTGGGTTTAGATTTCCTCTGATTCTACCCATGAATCCATAACCTGTATTGTTTTTTCCAAATCCTAGGCTCGTGTCTTCTAACCATCCAGTTACACTATTACCTGGAGTACTTCTATCGTTACAGAAAATTCTGTCTGCTACATAGTTTTCAAATTCTGTGTTGACAATGTTTTTCTTAAACCATTCATCGACTTCGGCTTTTATATAAGAATCCGTCTCATTTCTTTGGGCTTGCTCTCGACTCGTGCTCGCACTTGCCCTTATTCCTCCAAACATCCATCCTACATGTTTTGCATCTTCCTTCGAGCTCCAATTTTGACTCGTCAGTGCAAAGCCTCTCGTGTATGAGTTCATTCTAGCAGGTCCTACTCCATCGTACTGCATTCTCACTGTTCCATCTCCGTTGAAGCGAATGATTCTCCACCACATATCTTGGCCACTCGCATCTTGTCCAAATTTTACATAGTTATTCGGTGCGGTTCCTCTAAAGTAATAACTTGTTCCATAGTCATCTGCCATAGCAAATAGTCCATCTTCAGTTTCATCCGTTGTCGCAGGATTTGTAAAATCTGGTACAGTACTTTTTTTAGTTACATTATTATAAAAATCTTTTAATGATGATATTGTCTTATCAAAATACAATGTGCATTGGTCTGCATGGCTCGCTCTCATGCTTATTTTTTTTGTCGCCGAATCTTGAGATAAAATCCCTCCATTTTTGCAGGTACTCTTTTCTAAGTTTAATTCATATCCACTTTTTGGAAACTCTTTTGAAATGTTAGGGCTATATTCTCCGTTTTCATCTTGAATGAACATCGCGATGAATTCACGAGAATTCTCTTGTGGTTTATATTTTTCTTTTGTATTTATACAAAATGTAATGCCACCTACAAGGATTAATGATATCCCACTTATTAATAGCATTTTCTTATTTTTCTTAAATTTTCGCATGTTAAAAGGTCCCTCTTTCTATATATCCGGACCTTGTTTCTTATCCGGACCTTGTTTC